>NZ_CAXBDN010000150.1:0-10508 GCF_963974375.1 uncultured Marinobacter sp. | reverse complement strand
CCACGAAATGCGATGAATGTGGCGCGCCGATTCCAGAGGCCCGGCGCAAGGCGATTCCCGGAGTTCGGCTTTGTATTGACTGCCAGTCGGCCCATGAAAAGCGGAATACCCGGGCTAGCGGTATCAATCGGAGGGGCAGTAAGGATAGCCAGCTTCGATAGCCGCTGGGTTTGCATGCCGCACTGAATGTCCGCTTTGCGACCAGGGCATCCTCTGAACTCAGCTAAACAGAAGCGAACATTCGCATTGCGCTTTCTGCCCCGATTTTTTCTCCTGAAACGGTCAGATACTCCTTTCTTCAAGAGTTCAAAACTGAACTGTCATGTGCCGGGGCCAGTAGAGAATTTGTTACGCAAACCTCTTACCTGTAGCTTTGGTGGGCGTATAACGATAATGGCCAGGATTCGGTCAAATTGCTGTGGTTTAATTTGTAAGCCTATGCCTACCTTTACAGAGCTAACTTTTAGTTCGTTGATTTTTAATGGGTAATTTCCGGCCGCCTGGATTTAAATTGCAAAACCGTGCATAAATAACCCGCATCAAGTTGTTGATCGCGAAATTCAAACTAACCGACATAAGATTTCCGGATTTGATATTTTCGCAGGCTCTCGCGATCACAAAGCGCGTAACTGGGTCTATCAGCGTGGTGCTTTCAACCTTCGGCATGAACAGTCCCGGCATAACCATTTTGCCTTCATGATTGAACCAACGTAACAAAGCTTCTGAACCAATGTGCTGGCCGGTCTTTAAGCAGATCTTAGGTTGGTAGAACAGCTGAAACTCCTGCCTGGCCAAGCCATCGCGGACTCGTGCGATGAGTTGCACGCGCTCTGCCGTTTTCTGGTCAAACATCGGATCATAGCGACGGTAGGAAACATTATTTTCAATCGCTACGGACAAACCCGTTCTAGCGCGATTGACGACAATTTCCGCATTCGCATCAGTTCCTCCGATGAGGTAACTTCCTGCGACAATCTGCACGCGTAACGGAATATCGTCCATACTCGTTTCCTCTTCACCAATCTTTTGAGATATTTCGAAGACTGAGGCCACTTGATCCTGAGAGGTTGCGGAGAATAGAATTATCAATTCAGACTTGCTAAATCTGTAAATCCGATGAGGTGTTTTAATGTTCTGACTGACTCGCTCTGCGACGTCTTTAACTAACCGTTCAGATCTATCGGCGCCCATTGTCTGGAGGATTTCCCACAAATCCTGCATCCGCAATAAAAGTAAGGCAGAGGATGGAGGATCGCCTTTAGTCGCTCTTCTTAACAGTCGGCCAAGATCCCTCATCAAGGCAGCTTGAGTTCTGAGGCCCGTTTTATGATCAGTTTCCAGAGCGTATAAATGGCGTTGATTGGCTTGGCGAAGGCTTTGAAAAAGTCCGGCCGCAAAAGTGCCAATGAGCAGAAAGAAGGCTATTCGTGCCAACCAGTTTTCCGTTGATTGATATGTGCTGGTTGAGACGTCCTGAGGCATCATGGGGCCAAGTAAAAGTCCTCCCACTATTGCGCAAAGGGTGGCACCGGGTAATCCAAACCAAATGGCTGACAAGAGCACTGGCAACAGAATCACATACGGGTACGCATAGCCCGTGCCCCCGGTTACGTAAACTATAACGGTCCCCAAGGCTAAAAACACGCTAATTACTAGCAATCGACAAAGATTCCTGACCGACCTCGGCAGCGCATAAGGGTCCCAGAAATTTATAAACGTAGGAAGGTAACTACTGTTCACTCTATTCATTTGACAGCCCTGATAATTTGGCGTTCAAAATTGTAGGTTTTGGAATTACTTAGGCCGGCCTGGACCAGTGTTTCAAATTTGCCATCGCCCACTTTTTGGAATTGGTAGCAATTAGTAAGCAGCCTAGCTTGAAAATACCGGTCACCATGTAAAGAAATGTTAACCGGCAGCCTATTTTTTGGCAGGATACCTGTGACAAATTAAACCTCTAGCAGGCTCTTCCCTAGAAAGAAGATCGGCACGGGGAAAGGGCAACGATTGCGGTTAGTGCACTATGCGCAGAATCTACTCACTTCAACTGAATTCGCCGCACTCAATTTTCTCAATCACTTGTATCACCCATCGGCGCCCCTCATAGGTATCAAACAATTCTAGTGGGCGTAACCCGCCCAGCGCTGGCACGTTGGAACGAATCCAGCTCTCGGCCAATTGGCCAGACTCCCAAATCTGTTGAATTCGGATCCAAACACGAATGGTATCCAGAACGATCTCAGATTTTCCGCGGTCAAGTCGTATGGCCCTACAGTAGTTTTCGAGGCCAGTGGCATCCGTGTTTAGTGCCCGTGCGAATATCTGCTTACCACCTAGCTTCTCCAGCGCCCGCCTGAGAATCTGGCCGGAGATCTCCGCTCGAACGGTGGCTATGAAACTTGCCGGGTTGCGATAGATCTCAGGATCCAGGCCCAATTCGATTGTGAGCGTATCCAAGAATGGTTCCACGGTGATCCTTCTTTTCCTCTAGTTCCACAGAGTATTAGAGTGCCTGGGCTAGAGCCCGGTTAATCCTTCGGGGTATTCTAAGTGTGCTTTGGCCACACCTGCGGATCATTGCATGGGGTTGATCAGACTGGAAAGCAGTGATGAGTGCCGTCAGGCCTTTCAACGCCCTCCTTGAGCTTAGCGCCCATCGCCTCCACGTAGCGCTTCAGGGACGATAGTTTGATGTCATTTCCAGCATGCTCAAGATCGGCAATGGCAGACTCCCCGAGTGCTGAAGCGATTTCCATTTGAGTCTTTCCCAGCAGAGTTCGCAACTCAACCAGGTAAATGTTGAGGAGCGCGGCATCGGATTTGGCGTGCGCTGCGTGGACGACTTCTGTTTTTTCTTCTGACAGTATTTGTTCCAGTGATCGACCCATTCCAAACTCCGTTGATATTTACATGTTGCTAGATCTCTACCGCAATTCCGAACGAGCGGACCGGGTGGATGGTGTTGCGAGTACCTGCCTTGGCGCCCAGCTGACCAGAGCAAAGTCTGAACTTACCGGGATTTCATTTTTCTGTGGCGACTCGCTGCGTCTCGCAGTTTTGGAGAAAGAGGCTCAGGATTGTCCAAACGCGCCTGCATTTTGTCCGCAATTTCCTGTGATATATGTATGTGAAGCGCCTGCTCTTTAATCCTTGTGGCTTCTTTGGTCGCAGCGTAAACCAGAAACTGGCTCGGGCTGAGGCCTGATAACTCAGCTGCTCGATCAATGAGTTCTCGAGTTTCCGCGTCGACTTGTGCAACCAGTTGGGTACCGCCATTAACTGTAGTCGCCATGATTTTCACCGTTACTGAGTTTGCCGATGTTCAGCCCTTTAATCAAAACTCTGGGGCAGGTAGATCAGTTGCAAAATGGTAGAAAGCCGACCGACGGTCTTTCAAAAGCCTACTCATCTGTTGATTAGATGACCCGACCAAGAGGCTCAGCATGGTCCCCCGCCTTTTGTCGAGTTGAGTGCGCAGGGCATAGGTCAGAGAGTCAAATGCTGGTGAGTCCGCAAGACGATCGAAATTGTCCACTATCAGTATCGTCCGGCCCGATTTCTGGTGTTCCAGTTCCGACATGTAATCGTCCAGCAGGAGAAGATGCATGTTCTTTGCGGGTGTGGTTTCCAGGGCCCGGTCACTTTCTGGGGACACCGCCGCAGAGATTACCGGTTCGTGGAGTTTGTTGGACCTGTCTGTCACCTCAGGACCTTCATCAAGATCTCGAATTGAACGCTCCAGGGATTCCAGTAGGGCCAAATGCGGTGCGTCGGGGTTGTCCCCCAGTTTGGTGAAAACGACAATATAGCCGTGTTCTCTTAAAGTAGGGATCAAGCATTCGCTCAAAAATCTGAACCTGTCTGGCCCCGATGGTGCAATCATCGAAAAGCTGCTGGAAAGCCCCAGTCCGAAGAGTTGAAGGTATTGCTTTGCCACCCGTTGCCATTTGCAAAGCCGCTCAGACCTCTTTTGGTGTTCACTGGTCGTCATCGGTGTCGCCATTAAGAGGCATCTTCATTCACTCGCCTGCTGAAGAAAGCGGCGTCTTAAACAGGCTCCGGCTCTCGCGCTCGGGTGGGAGCATGTGCCTGATAGGCCTTCACACGACATCAAACTTAACCTCAGTATTCAAGCAAACCCCCCGTCCACCAGATGATTCAGGTAAGCCATTACATCATCGCTCTGGCCTCTTGCAACCAGTTCCTCCGGCGTCAGGTCACCCAGTGACGGAATGCTCGTTGACCGGTACCACACCCAGGAAGCCGCTTCCGACCCAGCCCAGGGCCGCGCACGACTGAGAACTTCTGCCGCTTCCCGCAAACGTGCTTGCACTTTAGGGGAGCGAACACGTTCTGATCTGGTTATCGCCTCAACTCCAAGCCCTACTGCAGAGGCCAGTTCCCGCTTGGTAATGCGGAACGCTTGAACCATGAGGTCTGCGGAGACCAGTCCAGTTTCGGCGTCGACATAGTGGATCGGACGAGGATTGGGCTGATCACAGGCTGCTCCATCGCATCCGTAACTCCAGAGCGTGTTGCCATCCTCTGCAATGTTCTTGAGCAGTTGTGGATTGGAGTAACTTTCCGGAGCGGACCACTCGCTGACCCAGACGGGATGTGCCTGAATGCGCGCCCCCGTCTCAAGTAGGACGTCATAGGCAAGGCCGGCGAGCTTTAGCCGGGTGTCGACGTAATCCCCAGGTTTCCCCCGGAGTATCACCGCAACATCCACATCGCTGTCTGGTGTGTGATCGCCCCGGGCCCGGCTACCAAACAGAATGAGTCTCTCGACGTCATAGTCATGGCGAGCTTTTTCAGTGAACAGCAGGACCGACTCACGAATATTTACCTGGCCTTCCATGACCCGTTGCTCCAGGCCGATCATCGGTGCATCCTCCCTGTCCCGGACATCCTGCGGTACCGGTGCATCCGCATCACATTGACCAACCAGGTGGTTGAGGTGGTATTGCCTTTTCCGTGTCATACAGTGTCTACCTGAGATGCTCGCGCCGACCCAAAAGCATCACCGCCGGAAACGGTGCCTGGTTACGGGGCCGGACCTTGCCGTCAGTCTGATACTGGCCATCCCATTCCTGGGCCCGCGGGTATCGGAAAACCTCCAGTGTCTGCAAACCCACGATCTCGTCACAGCCGGTTTCATAGCCCTCAACGAGAACGGGGGTCTCAGGGGGCAGGGCCTGCAGGTGTCGGATCAGTTCTTCCGCCGTCATCACAACCTCCGTATCTCAGATGTCCAGAACAATGGGCGGATTGGTCGGTTCGTAGCGCGCAGTGCAGGTGCTCGCGTTGATGAACCGACTGCCGCCAATGTGGTATTCGCCATAGCCCTCATGGATGTGCCCGAAAATATGGGCTCTCAGCTGGGTCATTTGGGCAACCCGGTGCTTGAGATCCACGCACCCCACGTTCTGGCACCGGAATCCCAGGTCCACCTCATCACCAATGTCCTTCGGCGGTCCGTGAGTGATCAGCACATTCGTGTCATCGGGAATCTGTTTCCACTGCTCGTGCAGGGGCTGCCCCCGCTCCAGCATGAACGCCCAATCCATGAACGTGGGCGTCCAGGGCGAGCCCCAGAAGCGAACTCCGTCAATCTCTACGCCACTGTCTTCTAGGTAGATAGCCTGAGTCAGCGCCTCCCGGGCCAGTTCCGGGGTTTCCTGAAAGGCCCAGTCATGGTTGCCTGCGATCACAATTTTGTGGTGATGAGGCAACGCGCCGAGCCACTCGTTCAGCTCTTCCACATTGGAAAGTGTGCCCGCCCCTAAACAGTCGCCCGCATGAATCAGCACATCCCCGTCCGGGATCTCCGGGATACGGCGGTGCAGGCTATGGGTATCGGAAATACAGACCAGCCTCATGAGCGCGCCTCAACAAAAGGTAGATTCGGATCGGGGTAAGTCAGCAGTTCAGGCGCCAGCGACCAATCCATAAACGGCAGCAGGCGCACCATGTTGCGCGCGTCGTCCACGCCCCGGTGGTGATGACCATTGAACGACAAATCATGATACGCCAGCGCATGGGCCAGACCATTTTTCCGTTTCTGACCGGTGGTCCGGCGCCAGATCCGTTTGAGGTTCAGGTGCGGGTAGGCCATGAAGGCGGGCAAGCACTTGTGCTTGGCACCGTCCGCCAGAATATGCAGCCGGTCGTAATTGCCCCAGCTGCACCAGATGAACGAGTCTGCAGGCGCCCCCAGCCATTGATCCAGCAGCGGGATAACGTCCGCAAAGGCGGGGGCCCCATCCACCATGGGCTGGGTGATGCTGGTCAAGGATGTGCAGAAATCACTGAGGGTCGGCGACTGGGTGGGTTTTACCAGAAACGACCGGCTGTCCAGAAGCTCTCCCTGTCGGGTGGCCAGGGCGCAGCCGAACTCGATGATCTCCATGGTCTGCTCACTCTGGGGCTCGCCGGTAGGCGAGCGTCGGCTCTCCCAGCAGGTGGCCTCCAGATCCACCACCAGGAGTGGGCTGTCACTGTTGGGATAGGGATCAGTCATTGGTCAGGCCCTCCCGAACCCAGTTCAGCAGGTCAGACGCAAGTATAAGTGAGGCGCGCCCGGACGCCTCGAAGGTATCGATCCAGATTTGGTTGGCGCGAGTCACGATGTCGTAGGTCCCGATGTGCCCGGACACCACAACCGAAACCCCGTTGATCGCGTTGTCCGGGCCTGTTGCCCGGCTCCAGGGCCAGGTGCAGTTAATGGCGAGTTGGTCGGAATACTCGGCACAGCTCACCTGCTGCCAGTCATCAAACGGAGTCTGAGCGTGAACAAGGCCGAGGGTGCCGTGCTCGCACTCCAGGGTCATGGTCAGCGGAAACTGGTTTGCACAGGCGGTGGTGAGGCGACGATACTGACTGAAGTCCAGATCATCCGCCCAGGCACCCCCAATGGCTCTGTGCTTGTCCCGGTAACTAGGGTGGGTGGATCCCTGCAGAAACATCAGCTCATGATTTCCGAGAATGCTGAAGACATAGTCCGTCTCCAGCGCCCAGAGGAGCATTTCCTGAGATTGCGGTCCGCGATCAATCAGATCCCCCAGCAGAAACAGACGATCGACTGACGGGTTGAATCCAGACTGCTCCAGCTCGGCACGGAATACCGCATAACGGCCGTGCAGATCTCCGCAGACCCAGTCCCGCCCTGAAGGATTGCGCCCGATGAACTGGTGGACGATCAGGTGGCGTCTCATGGTGTTCCGTCGTCGCTCGTGTTGCTGAAATTCACTTCGTGGAACTGGCCGAATTCGGCCAGTTCCGCCTCAGACGCTTCACTCAGCAACTGTGTGCCGGACCGGGCAATGGATCTCAGTTCATCCCCACTGAGTTGAAACCGCCCCTCAACGGCATGTTGCTGCTCATAGGCCACGACCATCGCCATCAATGCCTCGAAACTGGCGGGATCGATCAGATAACCCAGTGTGGCCTCGCCATCACGAACCGCCACAGGCGCCTTCTGCAAACAGCCCTCGGGATGACTGGCGAGGTTTTCCAGCGTCACAAAACCGTTCAGCCACGAGTCGGTGCCGTGCATCTCAATTTTCCTGTCTTTGTTCATTTGGCGCTTGGAGTTCCTAAAAACCTAAGTTATGCTCTGCTGAAATGCATGTCAAATAACATTATTAGGTTATTGATACAAATTGTATTAATAAAAGGCCCGTGCGGCCGCGGAGCCCTCCCTCGCATGACTGAAAAACTGACAGAAAACCAATTGCTTAAGGGTCTGAATGCCTACGGAGCTCATGCCGACGAATTTTTTTCACCGAGCGGTGAAATTTTCGCGTTTCGTACTTTTGATCTCAGAGACCGGTTCCCGAAACCCTTCCCTGATTTTCGATCGGCTCT
Source organism: uncultured Marinobacter sp. (assembly GCF_963974375.1). GTDB lineage: Bacteria > Pseudomonadota > Gammaproteobacteria > Pseudomonadales > Oleiphilaceae > Marinobacter. The sequence continues at coordinate 2,639 of NZ_CAXBDN010000150.1, read as the reverse complement.
GGAGGCGCTGCAGGGACCGGATGCCTACCTGCCGGAATCCAGCGGCTCGATCGTGGCTTATGCCCGGGATGGCCGGGAGTTTCCCATTCCGGACACCTTCTATATCCAGCGGCCACTCCAGTTCGAGGATCGCGCCGCCGCAGAGCAGTTTATTCGTGAGCGGCAAGCCGCCATCGCCCAGAACGAGCCACTGGCCCGGCTATCCGGAATGGCCTTCACCAATCCCGACGACCCGTTCGAAAAGCAACTCGCAGATGCGATGGCTGCCCGGCGTTGTGTGCTGGTGCCAGCCACCGACAATGATGAGGTCTGTGAGCAGGTTGCCCAATGGCTGCTGACGCAGTTGGAGCCTGCATGCTGAGAATCACCCGAATAGATGAAGAGCCGTTTCACTCCCTTGCCTACCGCACCAGCGGCCCGTCGGGTACGCCTTTGCGACAGCGACTGCCGTTCTATCGGGCCTATGCCACTGGTTTGCCCGATGCTATGAAGGCACTGGTGTTCGCCTCCGACCTGCAGGGGCGGGAGCAGGGCGGTGAGAACCGTCTGATGGGCGAGGCGGTGGCAGAGGCGCTGGCTGATCTGGTGCAAGGCTCGGTGATTCCGCAACCGGAAGCCGTCCTGCTTTGTGGTGATCTCTACGACTACCCCGACTGCCACAAGCGCGGAGGCACCGGGCCCGTGGATGAGGTGTTCCGTGCTTTCGCCCGTATGGCCTCCCAGGTGATCGGAGTGCTGGGCAATCACGATGAGTTGACGGACCCCAAGTCCTTGCCCCGTAACGTGCAGGTGCTCGACGGAAAGACCAAAACGGTCGGGAAACTGGTGGTGGGTGGTGTCAGTGGCATTGTTGGTGAACCCGGCCGCCATCAGCGGCGAACCGAGCACTCGTATCTGTCTGTGATGGAGCGTGTCACCTCCGGCCGTCCCGATCTGTTGCTGCTTCACCAGGAGCCGGATGATCCGGAGCGCAACCGCCGGGGTGATCCCGGCGTCGCCTTGTCGCTGGCCACGGGGTATCGGGGGCTGACGGTGTTTGGGCACTCCCACTGGGGCTGGCCCTGGCTGATCCCGATGGGGGATGGCCAGGCCCTGAATGTGGATGGTCGAGTGGTGATCCTGATGCGAGAAGACGAGCCGTGAAGGAGACACTGACTCTGGAACAGTGGCGCTCCTTTCACTGGGAGCCCATTGCAACGGTAACGGTTTATGAGCCGGAACGGGGGCTCTACAGCCCTATGCGGCTGGACTATATATCGAGTATCGAGCTGTTGGATTCCCGGTTTATGGGTGTCGTCGAAGAGGGCAGTGAGTGTGGCGACGGAGATGACGATAACGAAGACGAGGACTTTGATTGGTCCCTGGGCTTCGACGAGCAGGTCGGGATCCGATTCTCCGGTGGGCTGCTCAGTAGCCATCGGGACGAGCCTGTTGCCGCGCTGCTGCGGGACCTGATTCCCAGCGGTTGGGGTCGACAGCAAATGGCGGCCCGGTTGTTCTATCTAAAAAAGGATGGCCCAAGCAGAGATATCCTGCTGTTGCGTCAGGGCGCTCAGGCTCCCATTGGCAATCTGCGCATCCAACCCGTCAGGGACGACGATTTCTTCATACCACCGATCAGAGGCTTTTCCGTGGAGGAACTTACCTACGGCAAGGGGCTTCTGCGCCTTGAACAGGAGGAGTGCAAGGGTCTGCCACTCTGGGCCGGCCTTGGGGCCGGGGGAGAGAGCCCGAAACTGCTGATCAGTCGGTGCTCGGATGGTTTGTATTACTGGGAGGGCGCTCGCCCGGATTTCTCGGTCACCGATCACTGGCTGGTGAAGTTTCCCCGCGAACCCCTTAACCGCTCCCGCCAGGAAATCCTGCGGGTAGAGTTTCTCTATATGACGGCCCTGAAAAAGCTGGGGTTCGATGTCCCGGAAGTCCACTGGCTGGATGATTCACTCTGGGTGCGTCGCTTTGATCGGGGTCCGGAGGGGCAGCGTTATTCGGTTGAATCTCTTTATAGCGCCATGGGACGGATTGGCGACGGCGCTCGTCTCTACCACGACGCCGTGCTGGACGAACTGCTGCCGCTGGCCAGTGACCACGATGGCCTGCTGACGGAATACCTGATCCGGGACAAGATCAATCGCCTGCTGGGCAACTGCGACAACCATGGCCGCAACCTCTCTTTCCACCGAAGCCGGGAGGGTTTGTATCTGACGCCCATCTACGACCTGGCCCCCATGGTCATGGACGATGATGGCGTGTCCTGGGCCACCGTCTGGCCGGATGTCTGGCAAACCAGGGGCCGCCCGGACTGGCAGCGGATCGTACGGCATTACGCCCAGAACCCAGAGCGGGTTTTCGAGGGGTTGCGAAAGCAAGGTGCAGCCCTCAGACAGTTAGCGGATACTGAGGAATGGCAGGCCTTACCGGAGTCTGTTAAAAGACACCCTCGAATACTGTCGCCGTCCGCTCTTGCTGATTTGTGAACCCACGCTCAACGTCTATAAGCGTCTGGTCGCCAGCTATGGCCATACAGTTTTTGATGAACCCGGTGGACGATAAGTGAAATGAGAGACGACTCCAAGCACCTGACCAGGTCCGATCCTAAAGCAATCATCCGCACGTATCGCCGGATTGTCCAGGGCTGG
>NZ_CAXBDN010000149.1:0-10545 GCF_963974375.1 uncultured Marinobacter sp. | reverse complement strand
TATTTTAAAGATGTAAGTAAAAACAATGTTATTGAGGAGGCCTATGGAGAAGTTCCTGTTCTACGCCAATTCAGCGCTGTTGTTGTCAGTGCTGGGGTTACTGGCGACGGCAGTGCTGGCCTATCCATTTGCAAGCTTGTTGAGCATAGGCTGGCAAGTGCTCGCTCACATTGGGACCCTGCTGTTTGCCGTGAGTATAAAAATTTCTTATGTCGCCAGGCTGGTATTTCTCAGTCGGCTGGGCAGGCCGGTGCACTGAATGCTGATAAGACAGGTGCAAGTCTGTTTTCTGGGGCGCCATGCACCACCGGGAGAACACCTTGGGTAAAACTGTATTTCGCATCCTTGCATACATTGCCATTGTGGTAGCAGCGGTGGGTGTGATTTTACCCCTATTGCCGACGACACCTTTCGTTCTGCTGGCAGCCTTTTTCGCCAGCAAAGGGTCGCCAGAGTTTGCTCAATGGCTTGAAGGCCACCCGAAGTTTGGTCCGGCAATAGAGCAGTGGCGCACTAACAGAGTGGTACCGGTTCAGGCCAAGGTGCTGGCCTGCAGTATGATGGCCATCAGCTGGGCCATACTGATATTTTCAGGGATGTCTGGCGTGGTCGTGGCCGTAACAGGCATGTTTTTTATCGGTATCGCCTGTTTTTTGGTAAGCCGGCCAACCTTCTGATTCTGCTAATGACTGGAGTAGCGAATGCACGTCACCCGTTATACCGATTACTCACTCCGCGTGTTGATATATCTCGCGGTGCAGAGTGACCGGCTGGCGACCATTCAGGAAATTGCCGACAGTTATGATATCTCGAAAAATCACCTCATGAAGGTGGTTCATCAGCTCAACAAGAAAGGTTATATCGAAACGGTCCGTGGTAAGAAGGGCGGTATGCGTTTGCGCATGGCCCCGTCTGACATCAATGTCGGGGTCCTGGTCAGGGAAACTGAGCAGGATCTGAATATTGTGGAATGTTTTGCATCAAAAGATGCCTGCAGGATTTCTCCGGTCTGTGGCCTCAAAGGTATGTTCGGCGAAGCGTTGAACGCGTTCATGAAAACACTGGACCAGTACACACTTGAAGACGTGATTCCCGGGGCTCATCGCTCTCAGCTTCTGCGAATACTGCAGATCGTTTAGGTTCTGCGATACTTCACTACGAGCAGCTGTAATAGCGCAGGCCACCTACAGCGAGCCTGCCACCGTGTTGCGCCACTTTTTTGCAGCCTGAAATCTGGGTACGACATAGCGCGCCAGCAACAAGGGCCAGGGCAAAACCGAAGATCAGCTCATGGCCGTGGCCAGCGCCCAGAAGCCCTGGAGGCCAGCCGGAACCTGACAATACTGCATAAATGGAAAAGGGCACAGCCAGAGCCGCCCCCAAAGCGGCAGCCGGAAAACAACCAGAAGGAGTGAAACGGCGTTGCTTCGATTTGTGCCATAAGACATTTGCCGACTTGTCCTGGGTCATGAGCTGCCCTTGACCGAACAGACTGGCTTGGTTAAAACAAAAGCACAAGCCTGGGAATCAAGAGGTGAGTCATGACTATTTCGCAGCTACTTCATTTACCATTTTCAGGTAACGGCGTTTGGCAGGAGCTTAAACACCGGAATTTCTCGATAGCTTTCCTCGCGTGGGTTGTGGTCGTGCCCATGTCTTTTTTGCCACCTGTGTTGCTCTATTACGCCGGCACCCACTACGGCGATGCTTTTCTTGCCGGGTTTGCTGACAAGGAATGGCGCTTTATAACGACCATTCTGTTCCTGGCAGAATTGCTGACGTTTTTTGTAATGGGCTGGCTCATCCATTCTGTTCTCAATGGCTATAAGTTGGAAATCAGCTACCAGGATTCCTACCTGCTAGCTGCTCTTGCGCCGATACCGTTATGGTTGTCTTCCCTGGCGCTATTGGTTCCGTCACTGGCGGTAAGCGTGATGGCCGTTGCCGTGGGAATGTTCCTGTCCTGCGCCTTGATCTATCAGGGAGTAAAGTCACTTTGCCAGCGCTCTGACAACGACGTCGTCGCCATGTCGGCCACCTACACGGTGATGGCAGCATCGCTGCTGGCTTGGGGCGTTTTGATGGCCATGGTTTGGGGGTTTTGACAAGACTGTGCAAGGAAGCGCAAAGGGGGGCAGGCCATTGGGCTTGCCGGCGGTGGCCTTTGTTTCGCCTGTATTCAGGTCACTGCCGCTGTTCTGCCGGGCGCTGTCAACCTCATCAGTCATCAACTGGCCCGTAGGGTTTCCAAAGGCCCAAAGAACTCGTAGCGGATTTGCCTTTCGGGTATCCCCAGATCGGACGCAATGGACCAGACAGACTGCATAAATGGCTTTGGCCCCAGGAAATAGAGGTCCACATCGCGATCTTCCGGCAACAGTCGGGTCAACTTTTCTTCATCAATGAAGCCTTCGGAATCGGCACGATCATCGGGTAATGGGTTGCTGTAGATGTAGTGGGGCTGGATGTTCTCATTCTCGATGGCCAGCGAGTCGACATGATCGCGAAAGGCATGGACGCGGCTGTTCAGGGCACAGTGTATGAAGTGGATATCACGGCCGCTGCCTGCAGACGCATCCAACATACTGATTGCCGGTGTGATTCCGACACCTGCGGTCAGGAGCACGAGTGGTCGTGCGTTTTCGATCAGTTTGAACTCACCTGACGGGGGTAGCAGATCCAGCTCCGTGCCGACGTCGACATGGTCATGCAAATGATTTGAGGCTACCCCCTCCGGTTCACGCTTGACGCTGATCCGATAGTGATTGGCGCCGGCTCCGCCAGAGAGCGAGTAAGTACGCCTTAATGGCTGGCCACCGACATCCATCAGGACGGTAATGAACTGACCGGGCTGGAAATCCATGATTTTCCCGCCATCGACGGGTTCAAGGTAGAAAGACGTAATGATCGAACTCTCAGGCTCCTTGCGCACAACCCGGAAACAGCGCGGACCACGCCAGCCACCCCGGAGATTTTCCCGCTCCTGGTAAATGGATTCTTCGGCCCCGATCAGAAGGTCGGCGAGGTGCTGATACGCCTCTGCCCAGGCGCTCATCACCGGCTGGGTAGCGGCATCGCCCAACACATCCTTGATGGCCTTCAGGAGACACTCGCCGACGATAGGATAATGCTCAGGCCGAATATCCAGTGCAACGTGTTTCTGGATAATACCAGGCAGTGCTCCTTCTAATGCCTCCAGGCGGTCAATGTTTTCCGCATAGGCAAGGACACTATTGGCCAATGCCCGGGGCTGGGTACCCTGAGCCTGGTGAGCCTGATTAAAGTAGGCTTTCACTTCGGGGTAGTCCCGGAACATGACCTGATAGAAATGGGTGGTAATCGTTTCACCGTGATCCCGCAATGCGGGAACGGTGGCTTTAACGGTTGCTATTGTTTCTGCTGAGAGCATTAGAGCCTCGAAATTACAGATGAATGACTTGAGGGGCGCCCCTGTGGGCGCGACAGGCAGTGCCGCTACTGACCGCTTATTGGCAGGCACCACCTGGGATCCAATAAACTGAAGGGATTGCTTATAAAGAATTAAAAACAATACATCTTTATGAGTGCTGTGTCGAGCCAAGGCATCAGGAAATTCGGTATTGGCCTTAAACGGGCCTACGAATACCCGCCCGTCCAGACGACCGGCGGGTATTCGTAGACTGAATCCGGTCCGTTTATCGTTTACCAATAATCAGCGGCAGGTAGCTGAAGCCTCCGGTCGGGAAAGGTGCCCGCTCAGGCTGTTCGTCGGGCGCAGGTTCCAGGGTGCCGACTGCACAAAGGAACTCCTCCATCAGCACCCTGAGCTCCATCCTGGCCAGAGGGGCACCCGGGCAGACGTGAACGCCTGCGCCGTAAAGCAGATTCTGGTTCCGATTCTTGTGTGGGCAAATTGCATCCGGGTCGCCGAAAACCTTCTCGTCACGATCGGGTTGGTGCTCCACCGGGTATAGAGGTAACTCGGCTCTCGCGCTTCAATAACATCCTGCAGTGCTTCAGTATCCGGGAATCGGTAAGTTGTCGTGTTATAGATCGGCGAATAGGGGCTGCCAAAGGCATCCCGGTGGCGTTGATTAGAATGATGCGTGTGGATTGCGCTTTTGGATGTTCAGTGGCCATGAGTGATCAGACCTGTTCCCGAACCAGCATCGCCTTGATACGACCGATTTCTTTCATAGGATTCAGCCCCTTGGGGCAATACGCTGTGCAGTTGCCAATGCCCCGGCAGCGAAACACGCTGAAGGGATCTTCCAGTTTTGCGAGTCGTTCCGCAGTGGCGGTATCCCTTGAATCCAACAGGAACCGGTGTGCCTGCAGCAGCCCTGATGGCCCGATGTACTTTTCCGGGTTCCACCACCAGGAGGGGCAGGCTGAGGTACAGCAGGCGCAGAGAATGCACTCATACAACCCGTCCAGCTTTGCGCGATCTTCCGGGCTCTGCAGTCTTTCAATTGCAGGAACGAGTGTTTCGTTGATCAGCCAGGGCATAACACGTTCGTATTGTTTGAAAAACAGCGTCTGGTCAACCACCAGGTCCCGGATCACCGGCATGCCCGGCAGTGGCCGAATCTCCAGAACATTCTGTTTACTCAGGGCATCCGCGACCTTGGTAATACAGCCCAGGCCATTGCGGCCATTGATACTGAGCCCGTCGGAGCCGCATACGCCTTCGCGGCAGGAGCGCCGGAACACCAGGGTCGTATCCCGGGTTTTCAGGTGTTCCAGTACATCCAGCACCATGCGGTTGCGGAACTCATCATCAACCTCGACATCCTGGCTGTAAGGCACTTCATCCTGTTCTGGGTGGTAGCGGTATAGCCTGACGGTAAAACCACTCATGGCGTTGTCCCTCACACTTGATCGTCCCGAAAAAAGGCGTATTCAATGTAAAGGTTAGCAGATGATCCATGCGGTCGAACTGACAATACGCAATAAGCTGCTAATACATTTCCAGCCGGCCGATGTCGTTGGACTGCAGGCGGGCTTCGGCCTGCTGGTTGGCGGCCAGTTCCCGGAAGAGCTCTTCTTCCCGGATGGACCTGAAATTGCGGGAATAGTGCGTCCCGGTTCAGGTAAAGCAGCCCAGTAATATGAGCTCAAGCAGCACATCGGTGTCCAATTCTTCAATCGGTGCTTGTTGATCGTTCATTGCTGATCCTCCTCTCTTTCTTTAAGATAGATATAAATTACATCTTAAGTGGTGTCAAGAACTGTTCTCATTTTCTCGGAACATGGAAAGATAATGCGAAATGAACACTTCAAATTGAGGTATAGAAAACGATGACAACCCTGCCCATAGACAGCATTGAAATTAACGACGATGACATCGTTGTTAATGCCGAACTACTTGCTACGTGCCTGGATTTGTCAGTGGCCTCACTCAGGAGCGCAATGAGTGCCGGCGACGTCCGTACGCTGGTCGAAAATGGTGAAGGCGAGGACCTGGGTCGGATGCGGCTGACGTTCCGCTATAAAGAAATGCAATTTTCCATTTTGCGTGAGCCGGACGGCCAGCTTCATGAAACCCGTTCACCATCGCCCGAACTCCGCTCGATCAGACCATCCATAATGAAGTTGATCGAGCCTGGATGACCACTTCTGGTAGAAACAGTTTCAGCTCTGGGTACCACTGCATCCTGCAATGCAGTGCAAGCGGTCAGCCAGGCCCTTATCTGTGTCCATTACGCAAGCTTACGATTTCAGTGCAAAGATCAGAATTTTTGCGCTCAGACAAGTTCCCTCAAAACCTGGTCGTTCTCGACCTCTATGCCCGCCGGATTGTCGGCTGGGCGCTATCAGATCGGCCTGATGCTGAGTTGGTAGTAAAAGCACTGGATCATGCGTATGAGCAACGAGGAAAGCCCACTGGGATTCTGTTCCACTCCATAATTAGTGTCGTGACGTGCTCTAGGCACACCGGCAGCACTGAACATGATTCTGATACTGTAACTGCCGATTATGCGTGGTTTCATTCCATGGTTGGTTCCTGAGTTTTTTCTATTCGACACCCCGTACTTGGTTTCGCTAGGGGGTGATTCACCTAGACCACTCATTGGATAAAGCTTCTGCCTGCTCCATGATCAGTTCAATAGCCGCTGGCGCCTTATCTGGCGGGTACTTGTACCGCTGCAACGTCCGGCGCACCAGAATCCGCAACTTCGCCCGAACGCTTTCCCGCACCTGCCAGTCCACGGTGGTGGATTTGCGCAGCTTGTCGGTGATCTCCACGGCGATCTTCTTCAGGATCTCATCGCCCAGCTCCCGCACGGCGCTTTCGTTGCTGGCCAGTGCGTCGTAGAAGGCCACTTCATCCGGATTCAGGCCAAGCGCTTCATCCCGCTCCATTTCGGCCTTGAACTGTTTGGCCAGGGCGATCAGTTCTTCGATAACCTGCGCCGTTTCGATGCCCCGGTTGTTGTACTTGCGCAGGGTCTCTTGCAGGCGGTCAGCGTACTTTTTCTCCTGCACCACGTTGTTGCGGGTCTTGGCCTTGATGTCGTCCTTGAGCAGCTTCTCCAGGAGTTCCACGGCAAAATTCTTGTAGGGCATCTGCCGAACGTCTTCCAGGAATTCGTCAGAGAGCAGGCCGATGTTGGGTTTGTCCAGGCCGCACAGGGCAAACACATCAGTCACGCCGCCACCGATCAGGGCGTTGTCCAGAATCTGCTTGAGGGCCGTGTTCTTGTCTTCCTGGCTCAGCTTCTTGTCCACACTGGTGAACTTGGTGATCGCGGCTTTCACCTGAGACAAGAAGGCAACCTCTTTCTGCTGGGCCTGGGCTTCGTCCAGTGTGGCGCACAATGAAAACGCCTTGTTCATGGCCAGCACGGTGTCGAGGAAGCGCTTCTTGCCGTCTTCCAGGCTCAGAATGTAGTTGGCAGTGGGCACCAGCAGCTTGAAGGGCTCTTCTTCGAAGCCGCTGTAGTCGAATCCCTTGCCCTTGGGCCCAGGCGCGAACATGCCGTGGATGATATCCAGTTTCTCCAGCATGATGGCGTAGGCTTCTTCGGCGCTGTGGGTGGGCTCGCCTTTGCCTTTGGCATCGGTATAGGTTTTCAGGGCCTGCTTGAGCTCGTTAGCGATGCCGATGTAGTCCACCACCAGGCCGCCGGGTTTGTCTTTGAATACACGGTTTACCCGAGCAATGGCCTGCATCAGGTTGTGGCCCTTCATGGGCTTGTCCACATACATGGTGTGGCAGCAGGGCGCGTCGAAACCGGTCAGCCACATGTCCCGCACGATCACCAGCTTGAGCGGGTCGTTGGCATCCTTGAAACGCTTTTCCAGCCGCTTCTTGGTTTTCTTGTTGTGAATGTGAGGCTGCAGCAGGGCCTTGTCGGAGGCAGAGCCGGTCATCACGACTTTGATGGCGCCTTTCTCGGGGTCTGCGTCATGCCACTCCGGGCGTAGGGCCACGAGTTCGTTATAAAGCTGGGCTGCGATGTCCCGGCTCATGGCCACAATCATGGCTTTGCCGTCGATGGTGCTGTTGCGGGTCTCGAAGTGCTTGACCAGATCTTCCGCCACCTGCTTCAGGCGCGGGCCGGCGCCGACCAGCTTTTCCAGCCGGCTCCATTCACCTTTGGTTTTCTCCCGGCTGCCAACGTCCTCATCGTCTTCAACGACTTCCTCCACCTGGTCAGAGAGCTCTTCAATGGCGTCCCGGTTGATGTCCAGCTTGGCCAGGCGGGATTCGTAGTAAATGGGTACGGTTGCGCCATCGTCCACGGCGTCCTGAATGTCGTAGATGGACACGTAATCGCCGAACACGGCGCGGGTGTCTTTGTCCTCGCTGGCGATGGGCGTACCGGTGAAGCCAATGAACGAGGCGTTGGGCAGGGCATCCCGCATGTGGCGGGCGTAGCCGTACTTGTAGGTGCCGTCTTTCTTGAGGGTGGCTTTCAGGCCGTACTGGCTGCGGTGGGCCTCATCCGAGATCACCACAATGTTGTGGCGGTCATTCAGAATCGGGTGGCCGGATTCGTCGTCCAGCAGCGCGAACTTCTGCACCGTGGTGAAGATAATTCCGCCGGATTCCCGCTCGGCCAGCAGCTGGCGCAGGGTGTCTCGGTCCTCGGCTTGCACCGGCTCCTGCTTCAGCAGCTCCTTCGCGGCGCTGAAGGTGGCGTACAGCTGGCCGTCCAGGTCGTTACGGTCGGTCACCACGATCAGCGTCGGGTTGTTCATCTCTGGCTGCTGCAGCAGCTTGCCAGCGTAACAGCACATGGAAATGCTCTTGCCGGAACCCTGGGTGTGCCACACCACGCCGGCTTTCTTGCTGCCGGGTGCCACTTCGTCGCCGTAGGTGGCGCGCTTCTCGCTAACGCCATGGCCATTCATATTCCGGGCAGCAATCACGGTGGCCCGCACCGCTTCACGCACCGCATGAAACTGGTGGTAACCGGCAATCTTCTTGATCAGCTTGTCAGAATCCGTCTCAAAGATGACGAAGTAACGGATGTAATCGAGGAACAGCTCACGGTCGAAGAAGCCCCGTACCATGGTCTCCAGCTGCCATTCCAGCAGCGGCTTGTCGTCTTCATGCTTGATGGTGCGCCAGGGCATGTAGCGCTCCTGGCTGGCGGTGAGCGAGCCAACGCGAGCAAAGTAGCCGTCACTGATGATCGCTGCTTCGTTGTAGGTGAACAGGTCGGACGCTTCGTCTTTGTAGGTCTGGATCTGGTTGAAGGCATCCCAGATGTCCACGTTCTCAACGCCGGGGCTTTTCAGTTCCAGCACGGCAAAGGGCAGGCCGTTAATGAAACAGACAACGTCGGGCCGGCGCAGCTGTTTGGAACCCTCAATGGTGAACTGATTGATTGCGCGGAAGCGGTTGGCGGCGAGGTCGCCAAAGTCCACCAGAAAGGCCTGATCGTGGATCACCTTGTCGTCGCGCTTGTACTCAACGGATACGCCGTCCAGCAGCAGACGGTGGAAGGCCCGGTTGCTGATCACCAGATCCAGGCTTTCCGGCTTGCGCACCACGGCGACGGCTTGTTCAACGGCGCTCTGAGGCAGGTGCGGGTTGATGCGCTGAATGGCGGCTTCAAGGTCGGCCAGCAACAACACCTGCCGGTAATCGGCCCGTTCCGGTGTTAGTCCATCCGGTGCCAGGTCAGGCCCGTGGCCGATCTCCCAGCCACCTTCCGCGAACCATTCCAGGCATTGCTGTTCCAGCTGATCCTCAGTCACTCCGTACTTCCTTACTCAAACGGATTTGTTCAGGGCTTGCCGCCCATGAAAACATGCGCAATTTCAATGGACTTGGCCAGAGTATGGTCGATAGCTGGCTAAACGGCCAGAGTCTGCATCTGGTTATAGCGGAATCGTCTATTTCGCTTGTTTCGTTTATTTCGTTTGAGCGGCATAATAGGCGCTCAGACGGTTATCGTTTTAATATCAGGGGGAGATGCGATGTCTGCTCAGAAAATTGTACATTTGCCGACGGCTGCAGAGGTGGAACAGGCCAAGCTCTCCAGTCGCACCTTATCCAAGTACGCGGATGTGGATCGGGTTCAGCTTTCGCTCCGTGGCAGTAACGGCGAGACTGACGAACTGGTGCTGCCCGGGCATGTGCTACAAATTCTGTTGGACGTGCTGGCGGAAGTGTCCCAGGGCAATGCCATCAGCCTGATCCCCTATCACCAGGAAATCAGCACACAGGATGCGGCTAACCTCTTGAACGTCAGTCGCCCCTTCCTCGTGAGGCTACTGGAGTCTGGTGATATACCCTTCCGGAAGGTGGGTGCCCATCGGCGGGTTAAGCTGCAGGATGTCCTGAGCTACAAGGAACAGATAGATCGCCAACGGCACGCCGCACTGGATGAATTGGCCGAACTGTCACAGGACGAGGGAATGGGGTACTGACAGGCAATGAGCAAATTCACCGTCGTTTACGATGCCTGCGTACTCTATCCGGCCCCCTTGCGGGATGCGCTTATGCGGCTGGCATTGACGGATCTGTTCAAGGCGCATTGGACAGATCATATCCACGACGAGTGGATCAACGCGCTGTTGAGAGCAAAGAAACATTCGCCGGAAAGCTTGCTACGGGCGAGGGAATTGATGGATCGGCACGTGCGCGATGCAAAAGTGTACGGTTACGAACCGCTGATTGAAGGGCTGGATCTACCGGACCCGGATGATCGCCATGTGCTGGCCGCTGCCATCCGTTGCAACGCCAACGCCATCGTGACTTTCAACCTCAAGGATTTTCCTGATCCGTCGCTTCGCCAGTACGACATCGAAGTGATTCACCCGGACGATTTTATTCTCTATCAGATCGACATGGCACCGACGCTATGTTGTCGCGCTTTTCAGGCTCAGCGGTCAGCGTTGAAAAACCCCCCACTCAGTGTCGAAATCTTTCTGGCAACCCTGCAAAAGCAGCAGTTACCTCAAACGGTTTCGAAGCTTCGGGAGTTTGCGGATTTTCTCTAGCCATAGGTTCTTGCATGGAACCAGTGCTCTTTCGAATCTTCGGTGGGAGTGGTGCATATTCCGGCCCATCGTGACCACCCATTCCGTTTAAACGTGACCGCCTGT
>NZ_CAXBDN010000148.1:0-10563 GCF_963974375.1 uncultured Marinobacter sp. | reverse complement strand
GAGGATCCGGAACTCCGCAGCCAGCCGCCGTCCGTGGAGGAGCTGACCTGGGAGCATATCCAGCGGGTGCTGGCGGAGCACGATGGCAACATCTCGGCCACCGCCAGAGCACTCAACATGCACCGCAGAACCCTGCAGCGCAAGCTGGGCAAGCATTCCCGCTGGAAAGAGTAGCCCGGCAGGCTACTTCAGGGTTTTCATATCAATCACGAAACGGTACTTCACATCGCCCTGCTTCATCCGCTCGTAGGCCTTGTTGATATCGGCCATATCCAGCATTTCGATATCACAGGTAATGTTATGTTCCGCACAGAAATCCAGCACCTCCTGGGTTTCCGGCATACCACCGATCAGTGACCCGGTCAGAATCCGGCGTTTTGCAATCAACGCCCGGGAATGGATGGTAGGCTCAATGGGCTCGATCAGCCCCACCAGAATATGCATGCCATCGACCGCGAGAGTATCGAGGTACGGGTTCAGGTCATGGGGCACCGGAATGGTGTCCAGCAGGAAATCAAACTGCTCGCGGGCCGCTGCCATCTGGTCCGGATCGGTGGAAATAACCACGTGATCTGCGCCTTGCTTCCTGGCCTCCGCCTCCTTCGCCCGGGAGCGGGTAAAGAGGGTCACTTCAGCGCCCAGCGCCCGGGCAAACTTGACCCCCATATGACCCAGGCCACCCATCCCGATCACTCCCACCTTGTCACCGGGTTTGACCCCATAGTGTTTCAGCGGCGAGTAGGTGGTAATGCCGGCACACAGCAGAGGCGCAGCCGCTGCCGGATCAAGACTGTCCGGAACCCTGACCACGAACCGTTCAGCAACCACGATACCGTCAGAATAGCCACCGAACGTAGGCAGCTGATCATGTCGATCACGGCCGTTGTAGGTGGGCGTCATACCTTCGCGACAATATTGTTCAAGACCCTGGCCACAGGAAGCACACTGGCGACAGGAATCCACCATGCAGCCCACACCGACCCGCTGGCCAACGGTGAATTGACTCACATCATTGCCAACGGCCACCACCTTCCCGATAATCTCGTGCCCTGGCACGACCGGGTAGTTGGTACGGCCCCAGTCATTCTCGGCAAAGTGAATGTCCGTATGGCAAACACCGCAATATTCGATTTCAATAGAGACATCATCCGGCCGTAACTCACGACGACGGAAACTGAACGGCGCCAGCCCGGATAATTCCGAGGTGGCGGCATAACCTTTTACTTCAGACATAGTTAACTACCTTCATCAGTTACCTACAGAAATCTGTTATGATCACTCTGTTTTTGTTAGCAGGCAATCTATAAGCCAGGACGTTACTCACAGCAGGGCAGCTTGAACCACACACTGACGACCCGAGCCACGAGTATGGACGACCAGACCCCACCACGCCACGCCTTACCGGAGTTTCCGGATCCTGAACGACTTGCCCTGGTAGCACAACATACCGCCAATGGCGTGATCATGACCGATGCCCGGGGCTGTATCGAATGGGTGAATCCTGCCTTTGAACACATCAGTGGCTACCGGCTCAGGGATATCATTGGTCAGCGCCCGGGAGAACTGCTGCAAGGTGAGGAAACAGATCAGCAGACTGTGGCCGCCATGCGCCAGAAGTTGCAGGCCGGCGAGGGGTTTGACCGCGACATCCTCAACTACCGCAAGGACGGAAGTCCTTACTGGGCCCGGGTGATCTGCAGCCCCATCAGCCGGGACGAGCATCCCGATGGCGGCTTTTTTTCAGTCCAACTGGATATCACCCATTACAAGGCAGACCAGCGTCGTCTGAAGATATCCGCCAGTGTGTTTGAGCGCAGTCATGACGCCATCATGGTTTCTGACAACAGTAACCGCATTGTCGAGGTCAACCCGGCCTTCACCCGCATTACCGGGTACGAGCGTGACGAGGTTATCGGCGCCAACCCCAGCATTCTCAGTTCCGGTCGCCAGGGCCCGGAGTTCTACCAGTCCATGTGGCGCTCTATTGTTGAGAATAATTTCTGGCGTGGTGAAATCTGGAATCGCCGCAAGAGTGGCGAAGAGTTCCCGGAGTTTCTCACCATTACCCGGGTCATTCTTGACGAACCCGGTGACTGGTACCACGTGGCCAGTTTCTCCGACATCACCGCACTCAAGAACCATGCCGAGGAACTGGATCGGGCCGCCAACTACGACGAGCTGACCAACCTGCCCAACCGACGCCTGATGATGGAGCGACTGCGCCGGGCCATGGACCATTCAGATCAGTCCGGCAAGCCACTGGCGGTCTGTTATCTTGACCTTGATGGTTTCAAGGCCGTTAACGATCTGGTGGGGCAGGGCCTTGCAGATCGCACCCTGGCGACAGTCGCCAACCGGCTGCGACTGGCGATTCGCAGTGACGATACCGTGGCCCGGGTCGGCGGTGACGAGTTTGTTCTGTTATTGCGGGACGTTGATGATGAGCGGGTCTATCAGCGCATTCTCGATGCCATTCGCCAACCACTGTCGGTTGGGCCTGCCAATACCGTGATCACGGCCAGCATGGGCGTTGCCCTCTATCCCAATGATCCTTCAGACGAAGAACGCCTGGTCCGCCACGCCGATCAGGCCATGTACTCAGCCAAAGAAAAAGGCCGCAACAACTTTCACTTTTTCGACCCAAGTCTGGACGAACATCTGCAACAGCGCAGAACCCAGCTCACCAATCTCACCCGGGCCCTGAACCGGAACGAGTTCGAGCTGCACTTCCAGCCTCAGGTGCGAATGAGCGACCGCTGCGTGCTTGGCTTTGAGGCTCTGGCACGCTGGCGCCACCCGGATCAGGGCCTGGTCCCGCCGGGGTTGTTCCTGCCTTACATTGAGGGCAGCCACCTGGAGCAACGGTTTGGTCAATGGGTACTGACCGAAGCCCTGCAACAACAGCTGACGTGGTTCCGCTCCGGATACCGCCTGGGCGTGAGTATCAATATCAGCCCCGCTCATCTGCTGGCGCCGGCTTTTGCCTGCTTTCTGAAGCGTTACCTGGATGCGCACCCGGAGGTTGACCCGTCACTCATTACCCTGGAAATTCTTGAATCCACCGCACTGGATGATATCCAGCGGGCCGGCCAGGTCATACAGGCCTGTCGCGGCCTGGGTATACAGGTCGCTCTGGATGATTTTGGCACCGGTTTCTCGTCCCTGAGCTATTTCCGCAGCCTGCCGGTGGATCTGATCAAGATCGATCAGAGCTTCATCCGCAATATGCTGGATGACGACAGCGACCGGGCCATTGTTGAAAGCGTGATTTACATGGCCCAGCGCTTTTCCCGCTCAGTGCTCGCGGAGGGGGTGGAAACCCGCGAGCATGCTGCGGCCCTGCTGGCCATGGGTTGTGATCTGATTCAGGGTTACGGCATCGCCCGGCCAATGCCGGCAACAGAGGTCATCCAGTGGATGCAACACTGGTCACCGGAGCATCCGGCGGGTATCGCACTGGCGTCTGGTGGAGCTTCCGGCAGCTGAGAATTGTGAAATAGCAGCCGGCGCTCTTCCCCGATTCTGGAAAACCTGAGAAACTGCCCGCCCCACGGCTGAGCATCATTGCCTTTTTTGCACGTTCATGGTGCAATTTCATGTTTTTACTTTCTCACAGCCCAGATCTGTGACTTATAACTATACTGACCTTCGGGAGCGTCGAAGCCAATGACAGCAACACTGGACGAAAAACTGGATCCTATCTACCAGGACGTACTGCACCGTAACCCCGGTGAATCCGAGTTCCATCAGGCCGTTCATGAGGTTCTGGAAACCCTCGGACCGGTGCTGGTGAAATATCCGGAGTTCGCCGACAAGAAAATCATCCAGCGCATCTGCGAACCGGAGCGTCAGATTATTTTCCGGGTTCCCTGGCAGGACGACAGCGGCGAGATCCAGATCAACCGTGCCTTCCGCGTGGAATTCAACAGCGCCCTGGGTCCCTATAAAGGAGGCATGCGCTTCCATCCGTCGGTGTACCTGGGCATCATCAAGTTCCTGGGCTTCGAACAGATTTTCAAGAATGCCCTCACCGGTATGCCCATTGGCGGCGGCAAGGGTGGCAGCGACTTTGACCCCAAGGGCAAGTCCGACTCCGAAATCATGCGTTTCTGTCAGAGCCTGATGACTGAACTGTTCCGTCATCTGGGCGAATACACCGACGTACCCGCTGGCGATATCGGCGTGGGCGGGCGTGAAATCGGCTATCTGTTCGGCCAGTACAAGCGCATCACCAACCGCTACGAGTCTGGCGTGCTGACCGGTAAAGGCCTCGACTGGGGCGGTAGTCGTGCCCGTACCGAAGCCACCGGTTACGGTACCGTGTTTTTCACCCACGAGATGCTGAAAGCCCGCGGTGACTCCCTCGAAGGCAAGACCGTGGTTGTGTCCGGTTCCGGCAACGTCGCCATCTACGCCATCGAGAAGGCCCACCAGCTGGGCGCCAAAGTGATTGCCTGCTCCGACTCCACCGGTATTGTGGTTCATGAGAAGGGCATTGACCTGCCCACCCTCAAACGCATCAAGGAAGTGGAGCGTCGTCGCCTGAGTGCCTACACCGAGATCCACAAAGACGCCCGCTATGTGGCCGGCGGCAACATCTGGGATGTGCCCTGCGACGTGGCCCTGCCTTGCGCCACCCAGAACGAACTGAACGGCAAAGACGCCAAGACCCTGCTGGAAAACGGCTGCATCGCGGTGGCCGAAGGCGCCAACATGCCAACCACCCCGGAAGGTATCCAGATCTTCCAGACCGCAGATATCTGCTATGGTCCGGGCAAGGCGGCCAATGCCGGCGGCGTAGCCACCAGTGCGCTGGAGATGCAACAGAATGCCAGCCGTGATTCCTGGAGTTTTGCCTACACCGAGACACGTCTCGAGGAAATCATGATCAATATCCACAAGGATTGCTTCCAGACCGCTGAAGAGTTTGGATCGCCAGGCAATTACGTGCTCGGCGCCAACATCACCGGTTTTATCAAGGTGGCACGCGCCATGGACGCCATGGGCCTGATCTGACCATGACCAGGGTCGCCGATACCGAGAGCTCAGCCCGGGTTTCAACCGGCGTTGCCGGTCTGGACCGGGTGCTTGATGGTCTCAGAATCGGCGACAATGTGGTCTGGCGGGTCCGTGACCTTGACGATTACCAGCGTTTTGTCACGCCTTTCGTCGAGTCTGCGGTGGCCGCCGGGCGCCAGATCATCTATCTCCGGTTCGGTCAGCACCCTGCGCTGATCGCGCCTGGCCCCGGTATCCGCGTGATCGAGCTGGATGCCAGGGCCGGCTTCGAATCCTTTACCGCTTCGGTCTGGCATCAGGTAGCAACCTGGGGCCGGGGCGCGTTCTATGTCTGTGACTACCTCAGTGACCTGCTCAATGCCTGGGCCACAGATACCATGGTGGGCTACTTCTTCCGGGTAATCTGTCCCTTTCTCTACGAACTGGACACGGTTGCCTGGTTCGCCCTGGACCCGCGCAGTCATTCCCGGGAGACTCTCGACCGCATTCGCAGTACCACTCAGGTGATGATTGACCTGCACCGGGCGGATGACGACCTGCAGATCCAGCCGGTGAAAGTCTGGCGTCGCATGTCCCCCACCATGTTCCTGCCTCACCGCTATCGCAACGGCGAATTCGAGCCGGTAACGGACAGCAGTGACGCCCCCCGCCTGCAGGCCGCCATCGAACACCAGGCCCAGCAGGACCATCAGTCACCGCCGCTGCTGGATGGCTGGGACCGCCTGTTCATGCAGGCTGCCGATGCGCTGACCCAGGGCCCGGAAGAACAGTGCCAGAGCATCAGCCAGCGTATCCTGGCCATCATGATCAGCCGCGATCCGCGCATGCTGGCGCTGGCCAGCCGCTATTTCACCCTCGACGATCTGGTGGCCATACGGAACCACACCATTGGCAGCGGCTTTATCGGCGGCAAGGCGGCCGGTATGTTACTGGCCCGGAAAATTCTGCTGCTGGACGACCCTGAACTCTGGCAGCAGGCTCTCGACCCCCACGACTCCGTGTTTCTGGCGTCGGACGCCTGGTACGCCTTTCTGGTCTACAACGATCTCTGGCCAGCAATAATGAAACAGCAGACCCGGGAGGGTTTCTTTGAAGAGGCCACCGGTCTCAGAGCCGCCATCCTCAAGGGCCGGTTTCCTCCCGAAACCCGGCCGGAACTGATTCGACTGCTGGACCATTTTGGCCAGTACCCGATTCTGGTGCGCTCCAGCAGTCTGCTCGAAGATGGTTTTGGTAACGCCTTTGCCGGCAAATATGAAAGCGTATTTCTGGTTAACCAGGGGGATCCGGAACAAAGGCTGGCAGCGCTGGAAGAAGCCATTCGTACCGTCTATGCCTCAGCATTCAGCAACGATGCGCTGAGCTATCGCCGTCAGCGCCACCTGGAGGAAATGGAGGAGCCCATGGCGCTGCTGATGCAACGGGTGAATGGTCGCTTCCATGAGCACTACTATCTGCCGGATGCCGCAGCCGTGGGCGTTTCCCGTAACACTTTTGTGTGGGACAAGGGCATGGACCCGAAAGCTGGCATGTTGCGCCTGGTAATGGGTCTGGGCACCCGTGCGGTTGATCGCATCAGCGGCGACCACGCCTGTGTGCTGGCACTGGACTATCCGCTGAAACGTCCCTACCGCTCCCGGGACGAGAGCTATGCCTTTTCCCAGCATCAGGTAGACCTGCTGGATGTCACCGGGCCCGGTCTGTCGTCCGTTCCCCTGACCACGCTGACTGAACAGCTGGGCACCCTGCCCCTGCCTGCGCTCGCAGAACTGGACCGCAGTGCCACCGAGCGAAACCGGGAGCTGGGGTCTGACAACCCGATCTGGCGACTGACCTTTGCCCCGCTGATCCGCACCAGCAGATTTGTTGAGCGGGCCCGAAAACTGCTGGCCACCCTGGAGGCCGCCTATGAGCATCCGGTGGATGTGGAATTCACCCTGCATCTGGAAGACGGCGGGCCGCGTTTCAACCTGGTCCAGTGCCGGCCCCTGGCCACCATAGGCGACGCCCGGCCAACAGCCATGCCGGATCATGTCCGGCCCGCACAGTTGCTGATGTCATCCGAAGGCCACTTCATGGGGGGCAACATCAATCTGATGATTGATCGGGTGGTTCTGGTCCGGGCGGCGGAATACAGCGCCCTGCCCCTGGCTGAAAAATACGACGTGGCGCGGCAGGTGGGTGATATTCTGCGCAGCGCGCCGGACCATCAGAACATTCTGCTGGCAGGACCGGGACGCTGGGGCACCAGCAGTCCCGAGCTGGGCGTGCCCGCCGGCTTTGCAGATCTCAGTCGCGCTTCGGTACTGGTGGAAATCGCCGACATGGGTAATGGCATGATGCCTGATCTGTCCTTCGGCTCCCATTTCTTCCAGGATCTGGTGGAAAGCGGCATCGCCTATGTGGCCCTGTTTCCCGGCGAAAAAGGCAGCCACTGGTCCACCGACTGGCTGGAGAGCCATGGCCAGCTGATCCGCCGGGAAGGCTGTATCGAAATCCGCGATCTGGCGGCCGGAGAACTGCAGATTCTGGCCGATATCACCAGTCAGCGGCTGCTCGCAGGTCATCTGCAGCCGGACTGATACCAACGCCGTTAACCGGGAACGTCGCTGGCCCGGGGGTTCAGTGCCGCCCAGGCTTCAAAGGTGCTCAAAAATATCCGTCCGCTCAGGTTCCGGCAGAATCCGGTGTTTTTCAGCCGGTCCATGACCGGACCTTTCACTTCAGACAGGTGCAGCCGCACCCCACCATCCTTGAGACGGTCATTAATGGCCTCAAGACTCTCCAGGGCGGAAGCGTCTACCAGATTCACCGCCGGACACACCAGCACCACATCCTCCAGTTCAGGATGGCTGCTGATCAGATCCAGCACCCGGTCTTCCAGAAAGCGGGCATTGGCAAAATACAGGCTTTCATCCACCCGCAACAGTGCCAGTTCCGGCCGGGTTTCCACCTGGTGCCGCAGCACATTGCGGAAATGCTCGGTACCGGGCACCCGCCCCAGCAAAGCACTGTGAGGACGACTGGTGCGATAGAGAAACAGCCACACTGACAGCCCCACACCAGCCACAATGCCTGCTTCCACGCTGTAACTGAGCGTCAGCACAATGGTCACCAGCATGGCCATGAAATCAGCCCGGGAATACCGCCAGGTCCGGATCAGGGCAGGGAAATCCACCAGCGTGGACACGGCGACAATAATAGTGGCTGCCAATGTTGCCACCGGCAGCATGGCGATGGCCGGAGTCAGCGCCAGCGTCGCCACCGCGATACCAATAGCGGTAAAGGCGCCGGCGGCAGGTGTCTGGGCGCCGGCATCAAAATTCACCACCGAGCGGGAAAAACCACCGGTCACCGGCATCCCGCCGGCAAACCCGGCACCCAGATTGGCGGCGCCGAGACCAATCAGTTCCTGATCCGGATCAATGCGCTGACGGCGTTTGGCGGCCAGGGTCTGCCCTACCGACACAGATTCCACAAAACCCACCACACTGATCAGCAATGCACTCATGGCCAGTTGCTGCCACAGGGAAAGCTCCATGGCCGGCATCACCAGCCCGGGCAGTCCGCCTGGCACCTCACCCACCACCCTTACCCCGGCCTGATCCAGCCCGAGAGCCCAGGTAATCAACGTGGTAACCACCACTGCCAGAATCGGCGCCGCCTTGGTCAGCATGTCCGCCGTCCGTTCACCAAGCCCGAGCCGTATCAACGCAGGTTTCAGGAACTTGCGGGCCGCCACCAGAAACAACAGCGCGCCGCCGCCTATGGCCAGCGTGGGCAGATGGATATTGCCCAGCTCCCGGAACAGGTCCGCCCCCAGTTGCAGCAGATTGTGCCCGGAAATCGGCACGCCGGTCAGTTGCCCCAGCTGGCTGGCCGCAATCACCAGACCGGACGCCGTTATGAATCCGGAGACCACCGGATGACTGAGGAAATTCGCCAGAAAGCCCAGCCGGAATACGCCCATAAGCACCAGCATCAGGCCGGACATGACCGCCAGTACGATGGCGCCGCCAACGTATTCGGCGCTTCCCGCCTCAAACTGACTGCCCAGGGCCGCAGCTGTCATCAGCGCAACCACCGCCACCGGGCCTACCGATAGGGTACGACTGGTGCCAAAGACCGCATACAGCACCAGCGGCAATATACTGGCGTAAAGGCCCACCTGCGGTGGCAATCCCGCCAGCATGGCATAGGCCAGGGACTGGGGAATGAGCATGATGGTGACGATAAATGCCGCCACCAGATCACTGACCAGCATCTCCTTGCGGTAAGCGGGCAACCACCCCAGCACTGGCAGGTAACGTTTCAGACTGACCACGGCGTTCTCCAAATTACTCTCAGCGGCCCGACCCGGAGCCTGCTCCAGCGGACCTTTTCAGAGCGCATCTCAGTGCGCTCAGAAACGGTTAACCGGAACTTTCAGATAAATCTGACCGTTGTCCTCAGCCGGCGGCATGTGTCCGGCCCGCATGTTCACCTGCACCGAAGGCAGAATCAGACGTGGCATGTCCAGGGTGGCGTCCCGTTCGGTCCGCATTTTCACAAACTCCTGTTCGCTGATGCCCTGATGCACGTGAACATTGTTGGCGCGCTGCTCGGCCACCGTGGTCATATACTGAAACTCTTCCCGGTCCGGGGCCTTGTAGTCGTGGCACAGGAATATCCGGGTCTCGTCCGGCAGGCTCAGCACCTTCTGGATAGACTGATACAGCGTGCGGGCATCGCCCCCCGGAAAGTCGCAGCGGGCGGTTCCGTAATCCGGCATGAACAGGGTATCCCCCACGAAGGCGGCGTCCCCAATCACATAGGTGAGGCAGGCCGGGGTATGGCCGGGCGTGTGCAGCACGCGTCCTTCCAGATTACCGATGCGGAAGCTGTCACCCTCGTTGAACAGGGCATCGAACTGGCTGCCATCCCGGGCAAATTCGGTGCCGGCGTTAAAGGCTTTGCCAAAGATCTCCTGCACATCCACGATGTGTGCCCCGATACCGGTCTTGCCACCCAGCTGCTCATGAAGAAACGGCGCAGCCGACAGGTGATCCGCATGAACGTGGGTTTCGAGAATCCATTGCACCGTCAGACCCTGATCACGGATATAAGCGATGATTTCCTCGGCGGATCGCACATCGGTGCGGCCCGCCGCGTAGTCGAAATCCAGCACCGAATCAACAATGGCGCAAGCCTGGCTGTCCGGATCCTGAACCACGTAGCTGAAGGTGTTGGTAGGCTCATCAAAAAACGGCTGAACGATGGGACTGGACATGATGCTCACCTCGGTATATCAATTTAGTTCTAAGGATATACCAAACGGTGATATAAAGGTAAATTGGTTTTAGTTATCGGGAAGATGAACCCGGAGCATTAACCACCCGGTTTCGGCCGGTACGTTTGGCGTGATACAAGCGTTGATCGGCGATTTCAATCAACATCTCTGCGGACAATTTTGCGGAAATCACATCGGATGCATGCACAAGGCCGGCACTGACAGTGATACTCAGGGGCTGGCCCTGGAAATCAAATCCGTGCTGACGCACCCGG
>NZ_CAXBDN010000147.1:0-10635 GCF_963974375.1 uncultured Marinobacter sp. | reverse complement strand
GAGCCTCTGCTCCCTGAGACCGAACTCCCGCTTGAACCAGCTCACCATCCAGTACCCGCGGTAGATCATGACTTCGGTGGAGTAGTGGCCCGGAATGGCGGAAGGGTATGGCGGCATAAACCTGACCGGTTCCACATAGCGGTGGTTACTGGTGTTGATGGTGGCGGTAGTGCCGTAGCTGAGGCAGGCAATGTCTGGCGACAGCCCACCACTGCCAAGCGCCTCACAGGCCTTGTCAGACGCGGCAGCAATCACCGGCAAACCCGCCCGCACGCCAAGATGCGCTGCGGAATCTGGTAGCAGTGTGCCCAGCCGCTCCCCTGGTCTGACAAGATCCGGCAGCATGGCTGGGGTTACCGGCAGCAACCGCCATTTGAAATCCTGCTTCCCGGCCCACCGGTGCTTCTTGTAATCGAACGGCAGGTAGCCCACCTGACTGCCGGTGGAGTCCCGGTATTCTCCGGTCAGCCGGAAATTCACGTAGCCGGACAGCAACAGGAATTTATGGGTTTGCTGCCAGATATCCGGCTGGTGTTGGGCAATCCAGTTGGCCTGGGCATTCTTGCGGAACTGATCGATGGTGTCCTGTAACCGGGCCGCCCGGAACAGCCAGCCCCAGGGCCCGGGCACCGGGCCTTCAATTTGTGCATGACGCTGATCCAGCCAGATAATTGCCGGCCGCAAAGGTACCCCCTGCCGATCCAGATTCACCACGGTGCCGCGCTGGGTTGTGACAGTGACACCCGCGACCTGAGCGGGGTTTGCGTCTGTATTCTGCCAGAGTTGCTGACAGGCCTGGCCCAGAGATTCCCAGAAATACGCCGGGTGCTGTTCGGCCCAGCCGGGGTGCTCTGAAAAATAAGGCTCTATGTCCTGCCGGCCTGATCCCACCAGCTCGCCTGATCTGGTAAACAGCAGCGCACGAATGCTCTGGGTGCCGTTATCAATGGCGAGTATCAGTGGCTCAGTGGTCATGACGGTCAGCCTGCCTCCACGGGCAGGTAATAGGCCCCTCGCCAGATGGCAAGATAGCGGGCACACTCGGCCTGCCATTGCCGGCCGGACCAGGGCATGTCATCCACCAGTCGCTGCTCCATTTCCGGCAACAGTGCCTTGGCACCCGCCGGCAGAATAAGGCCAAGCCGGGTCCGGCGCAGCAGCAGATCGTCCAGATGCACCACAGCTTCATGGCGTACGGACCAATGCAGTTCGGCCCAGAGCACATCGGTGCCGGCAATCTCTTCCAGCGGCCCGGCCTCAAGCAGTCCTGGCAAATCCGCGCCGTACTGTCCCTGCAGCCGGCGCCAGGTCAGGTGACGCACCGATGCCGGCCGGGGTATGGCAGGCGCCGGCTGAAACACCGGCAGGTCGTCGCTGATCAGATCAATCTGCCCCAGCTGGCTGCTGCCGGTAGCCAGCACTTCCCGTGCGATAAGACGGAAGGTGGTGAGTTTGCCGCCGGCAACGGATACCAGACCATCCTCGTTCCAGATCACGTGTTCGCGGCTCTCGCTGGAAGGGGATAGTCCCTTGCCACTGCTGACCACCGGACGTACACCGGACCAGCTGGACAGGACGTCGGCTTCGGTCAGGGGGTAGCCGGGAAAGGCATTGGCTGCCATGCGCAGCAGATAGGTGACCTCATCCCGTGATATCACCGGCTCAATATCCAGGTCCGGGCTATGGTCAAGATCGGTGGTACCGATAACCGTACGACCCAGCCAGGGATAGATAAAGGTCGCGCGGCCGTCGTCCGGGTGCATCAGGGTCAGTGAGACCGAGATGGGTAATTTGTCGAACGGAACGATCAGGTGACTGCCCCGCAGTGGTCGCAGGGTGTCCTTGCCGTCCCTGTTGTGCCACAAACGGTCTGCCCAGGCGCCGGTGGCGTTGATCACCAGTTTTGCGGTGACCATGCGGGCGGGCCCTTGTTCAGGGTTGTCGTCTGACCGGTCCTGCAGTGTTACCTGCCAGTGTCCGGCCTCGCCCTTTGCGATGTCCCCGGCTTTGACATAGTTTCGGATATGGGCTCCCAGGGCCTCGGCTTCCGCCAGTACCCTGATCACCAGTCGGGCGTCTTCGGTCACCGCATCGGAAAAGCCGGTAGCCGCCAGGAGGCCGTCGTCGTTCATGCCCGGTAACCACTGCAGCATCTCTGAGCGGGGGATGGCGTGCTGGTATTTCTCACCGGCAAAAAAGTCGTAGATCCGCAGCAACAACCTGAACAGCCGGGGCCCCGGGAACCGCTTCCGGTAGTGGGGCATGACATAGCGCATGCGGTCCACCAGCCCCGGCGCCTCTTCCAGCATACGCTGGCGCTCCCGGACCGCGTCCCGGGTCAGTCCCAGGTGGCCAGTGGCCAGGTAGCGCAGCCCGCCGTGGACCATTTTTGAGGAACGGCTGGAAGTGCCCCAGGCGTAATCCTTCTGTTCTACCAACAGGGTTTTCAGGCCCGCCGCTGTGGCTTCTCGAACAACACCGGCCCCGGTAATACCACCGCCAATCACCAGTACATCGTAATGATCGGCGATTCCGCTTAACTGATCAGTCATGGCGGTCACCTCCGGCGGAGGGCTGGTTGACCGGATCACCGGGTTGCGTCTGCAGCAGGGTGCCCGGATTGAGCCGCTGCTCCGGATCAAAAGCCCGGGCCAGGGCGTGAATGGCCATCATGCCCAGGGGGCCTTTTTCAACGGGCAGATACGGCGCATGATCCTTGCCGACACCGTGCTGGTGACTGATGGTGCCGCGGTTGGTCACGATCAGCGCCGACGTGGAGTGTTTCAGGGCCTGCCAGCGGGCCAGGGTAGCCTCATAGCTGTCTGCAACCCGGAACACGTAGGTGGTGTAGATGCTGCAACCCTGGGGGTAAAAGTGGGACAGATGGGTGAACACATGCACCTTCTCGCCGGAGCCGCCGGCATCGTCTTGCAGCCCGGTGTTCAGGTTGTGTTCGATCAGTTCGGTCAGGTGGCCAACATTGTCCCAGTCGGTGGCGGTTTCCAGGGTGTCAACCGCGTAGCCCAACTGCCACAGGGATTCTCTGAGGTAGGGCATGGCGAAGCGCTTTTCGGCCCACTTGCGGCCCAGCCCTGTCCCCATATAGATTCCGTCATGACGACGGCAGAGCGATTTCGCCTCGCTCAGGGCTGAGCTGCACTGGCGAGCGGATCCGGTGACACCGAATGTCATCATGCACTTGCCTGCCGCCACTTTCCGCAACGACAGATAGCCTTCCAGCAGCCGGATAAGCCCAGGATGTCCGGCCAGGGCCAGCTGTGTTTCGGTTTCGGTGGCGTTACTGAGGCGCAGCATCGAAAGCTGAGTCCGGTTCTGCACCAGCGCTCTGGACGCCGCCGTGGCCCGGGTCCAGTCCGGAAAGAAGGCGACGTGAAAGGATTCTGTGACCGGCAGGGGCGTTACCCTGACGGCCACCTCGGTAATGATTCCCAGCCGGCCTTCGGAGCCCAGTACCATCTCGCGGATATCCGGACCTGCCGACGAGGCCGGCAGGGTAGGGATAAGCAATGTCCCCCTCAGGGTTTCAATGCGCCCACCGGCAAACAGTTGCTCGATCCGGCCGTAGCGCAACGATTGCTGACCACTGGAACGGCTGGCTACCCAGCCACCGAGGGTCGACAGCTCAAAGGATTGAGGAAAATGGCCAAGGGTGTAGCCCCGGGCGCGAAGCTGGGCCTCCACCAGGGGGCCTGGTGTGCCGGCGCCAAAGGTAGCCAGCTGGCTTTCCACATCCAGGTCCAGCAGCCGGTTCATCCGGGCCAGGCTGACAGTCAGCACCGGTGCATCGCCGGCCAGGGGGTTGATATGACCGGCGACACTGGTACCACCGCCATAGGGAATGACATGGGCGCCGCTGGCCTCCGCGTAGGACAGCAATTCCTTTACGTCGGCACTGGTGGCGGGCAGGGCGACGCCGTCCGGAAAGGTATGGAACCGGCCGCTGCGCATGGCCAGCCAGTCTGGCAGGCTCTGACCCCGGGCGTGACGGGTGCGGGTCTCTGCAGTGCGGTCCACCAGAGGGTGTTCCGGCAGGCGGGAAGGAGGTACCAGCTTCAGGACATCGTCCAGGCTGGCATCAGGCAGCGGACTGGCCGTACCAATCCTGGCCTTCAGAAAGTCTTGTCCGGTTGCTGGCAACACCGGCTGAACACGGTCGTCACCCCAGCCATTCCATCTGCGCATTCGGTACTGCTCCTGCCAGGCTTGTAATAGAAACCGGTTGTGACGCCGGGCATACTGATTCGGTGTGCGAAAACACCCCGGTATCGCCCGCCACTCGGCCATTTGTTAAGGATATTGGCAGTAATCTTCCCACATGGAAAGCCATTGAAAACCCGGCACATCAGGTGAGACTTGCTGCTGACTGATTCAGTTTGTTGCGTTTTGCTACATCCGTGGTAATCTGTATCGAACAGCCTTGATGGTCTCAGGAGGTAATCATGACAACGCCAGTCAGACTCGAAGATTCTCTGGTACGCCGCGCAGCGGCAGAAGCGCAGGTACAGCGTCGATCGACCCCGAAACAGATCGAGTTCTGGGCGGAGATTGGTCGCTCAATCGCCGATGAGGTGAGCGCCGAAGACCTGATTGTGATTACCCAGGGTATCCGCCGGGTCAGGGTGGAAGCGGTAACGCCGGAACCGCTGAACAGTGACGAGCTCTGGGCCGAAGTTGATTCTGCCCGGGAATCCGGTGAACTGTTCCGTGCTATCGCCCGTGACCGCATCGTCTATCAGGCCTCGGAAACCCACCCCGGATGTCTGGATGCCATTTATCCCGACGGCCAGAAGATCACCGGTCACTTCCGCAACGGTCGCTTCGAGCCACTGAACGGGCAGGGCCATGCAGCCTGAGCTCTGGCTCCTGGTTGGAGGAAATGGCTCTGGTAAATCAACGTTTTATGATCGGTTCTTAAAGCGTCGAAACATCCCGTTGGTGAACGCGGACAACATAGCAAGGATGCTCTGGCCCACCGAGCCGGAAGCTCACAGCTATGAAGCAGCGCTGATTGCCGAGAAAGAGCGGTTCCGGTTGCTGAACGAAAAGCAGACCTTCTGCTTTGAAACCGTATACTCCCACCCCTCCAAGCTCGATTTTGTCGCCGCCGCAAAAGCTGCCGGCTACCGCATCCATATTTTCTATTTCCACCTGAACGACACCAGCCTGAACAATGCCAGGGTCGCCTCCCGGGTCACCAGCGGCGGTCACAACGTGCCGGAAGACAAGGTGGCCAGCCGGATACCCAGGACCTGGACCAACGTTCGCGACTCCATTGGCCTGGCCGATGAACTGCACCTGGTGGACAACTCCAGCGCCCGCCAACCCTACATCCGGGTCGCCACCTGGAAAGACGGCCTATGGCAGATTCTGGTGGATCCGGTACCGCGCTGGGCGGCGGAGATTATGGGGTAGCCCACTCAGGCTGTTAACGCTTTACCCACCCGCGACGGATTCTCCCTACCCAGTACCCGGCAAATCTCCGCTCCCAGCGCCGCTACCCTGTTCAGATCCACACCGGTTTCAAAGCCCTGACCCTGCAGCAGATACAGCACGTCCTCAGTGGCGACGTTGCCGGTGGCGCCTTTGGCGTAGGGGCAGCCACCCAGACCGGCGACGGCGCTGTCGAAGATGCGGATGCCCCGTTCAAGACCAGCAGTGATGTTGGCAATGGCCTGGCCGTAGGTATCGTGGCAGTGCAAGGCGAGACGCTCAGTGCCGGTTTCCGGGATAATGGCGTCCAGCAGGGCGTGGATTTCCCGGGGGCGGGCGACGCCAATGGTATCGCCCAGGGAAATCTCGTCGGCCCCCAGCGCCAGCAGCTCCCGGGTGACCCGGGCCACCTGGGCCGGCTCGATGCTGCCTTCGTAAGGGCAGCCCACCACGCAGGAAACATAGCCCCGCACCTTGCGACCGTCCGCTTTTGCCCGTGCTATCACCGGCCGGAAACGCTCCAGGCTCTCATCAATGGAGCAGTTGATGTTCTTCTGGTTGAAGCTCTCCGAGGCGGCGGTAAAGACCGCCATGACTTCAGCTGAGGTCTTCAGGGCGGCATCGAGTCCTTTCTCATTGGGCACCAGTACTTCCGCCCATACGCCGGCCGGGCGCTGGATCAGCGCCATAACCTCATCGGTACCGGCCATCTGCGGCACCCATTTCGGGGACACAAAGCTGCCCGCTTCGATGCGGCGGTGGCCGGCGGCCACCAGAGCATTGAACCAGTCCGCCCGCTGTTGTGGTGACAGCGGGGTTTTCTCGTTCTGCAGACCGTCCCGCAAGCCGACTTCCACCAGGGTAACCTGATTGTCGTTCATGACTCAGGCCTCCTCTTCCGGTTTTTCAAGACGCACCAGAACCTGCGCCGCCACCACGCTGCTGCCATTGTCGCAGAGCACTTCCTCCACCTTGCCGTCAAACCCGGCACGCAGGGTGTGTTCCATTTTCATGGCTTCAAGGGTCAGCAATGCCTGACCCGAAACCACCGTATCGCCCGCAGCCACCAGCACCGAGGTGACCCGGCCGTGCATGGGGGCGGTGAGCTCGGTCTCGTTGGCACCGGCGCCCTCGCGCTCTTCCGGGTTGTTGATGCGGGCGGGCCAGGTCATGGCATCGGCGAAAATCGCCACCTGGTTGCCGCGGCCATGGGCGTCCAGACGAACCTGTCGGCCATTCAGTTGCACCATGAGGCTGCCGTCCGTATTGCCAGACCACTGCAACGTGGTCTCTGTGTCTCCGGACGCAAACCGTGCAGCCTGATCACCACTGAGCTGATAGCGTCCGAAGGTGCGCTCACTGCTCACATCCAGTTCACAGGGTTGCCAGTCAGAACAGGCAATGCGGAATCCGGTCAGCAGCTGCCAGGGGGAGGGCGTCGTAACAGGCGTGGCTGCAGATCGTCCACAAGTGTGCAGCCAGCCCAGCCAGCTTAACGCCAGAACCTCTTCCGGGGTAAAGGGCCCTTCAGCCAGATCCTCCCTATAGTTTTCCACGAAACCGGTGGTCAGGTCTGCGCTGGCGAAGGCGGGGTGGGCCAGCACCCGGCTGACATAGTCCACATTCAGGGTAACGCCATCGGCGTGATATTCCTTCAATGCCTGGATCAGGTTACGGCGGGCCTGGTCCCGGTCGCTGCCACTGGCAATCACTTTCGCCAGCATGGGGTCGTACCAGGGGGTGACTTCAAGGCCTTCGCTGACTCCGGAATCGACCCGCACCGGGCCTTGCGACGAAGGCTCGGTGAGTCGATACAGGTGGCCGGTCTGGGGCAGAAAATCGTTGCCGGGATCTTCGGCGTACACCCGCGCTTCCATGGCATGACCGCTGCAACGCAGTTCGCTCTGGGCCCAGGGCAGGGGTTCGCCAGCGGCCACCCGCAGTTGCCATTCCACCAGATCCAGCCCGGTGATCATTTCGGTGACCGGATGCTCCACCTGCAGACGGGTATTCATCTCCATGAAAAAGAAATCATCGCTCTGTGCATCAAACAGAAATTCCACAGTACCGGCGCCCACGTAGCCGATGGCCTCGCCGCAGCGAACGGCGGCTTCACCCATGGCTTTGCGGATGGCATCGGGGATTCCCGGAGCGGGTGCTTCTTCGATGATCTTCTGATGGCGACGCTGGACCGAGCAGTCCCGGTCAAACAGGTAGCGGCCTTGTCCGTGCTGGTCAAACATCACCTGCACTTCCACATGACGGGGTGCTTCCAGGTAACGTTCCATCAGCAGGTGGGCGTCCCCGAAGGAGGACTCGGCTTCCCGTCTGGCGCCGGTGATCTGCTCGGCCAGCTCTTCCTGGTTGCGGACCACGCGCATGCCTTTACCGCCACCACCGGCACTGGCCTTGATCAGCAGCGGATAGCCGATTGCCGGGGCTTCCCGGGCAAATCGTTCCATGGTCTGCTCATCACCGTGGTAGCCCGGCACCAGGGGCACACCGGCTTTTTCCATCAAAGCCTTGGCGGCGCTTTTGGAGCCCATGGCGGCGATGGCACTGGCCGGAGGCCCGATAAAGGCGATGCCGGCCTTTTCGCAGGCTGCGGCAAACCGGGTATTTTCCGAGAGAAAGCCGTAGCCCGGATGGATAGCGTCAACGCCGGTGGCTTTCGCCGCTTCCACGATCTTGTCGTAATCCAGGTAGCTGGATGCGGCTTCCGCCGGGCCAATGTGAACCGCCTGATCCGCTTCCTTCACAAACGGCGCCTGAGCATCGGCATCGGAATAGACAGCGACACTGCGAACGCCCAGCTGTCTTGCTGTGCGGATAATACGACGGGCAATTTCGCCGCGGTTGGCAATCAACAGGGACTGAATAGGAGATTGTCTGCTCATGATTCCGGCACCCAGCCCGGTGTACGTTTGCTGAAAAAGGCGCCCAGTCCTTCCTGGCCTTCATCACCGGTGCGCAGTCTGGCAATGAGTCGGGCGGTGTAGTCGATGGTGTCTGCACTGATGTGGCCGCCGGTGACCTCGGCCACCAGTGCCTTGCCGGCGGCCATGGCCACCGGGCCGTTACGCAGCAAGGTTACCGTGAGTTCTTCAATGCGGGCATCCAGCTGGTCTTCCGGCACCTGTTCATGAATCAGTCCGATTTCCAGCGCCTTGTCAGCGGGAATTTCTTCGGAACTGAGGAAATAGCGACGGGCCTGGCGCGGTCCCATGGCGCGAACCACATAGGGTCCGATAGCCGCCGGGGTGATGCCCAGGCGGGCTTCACTCAGGCAATAGCGACTGGTGTCAGTGCCCACCGCAATATCGCAGGCAGTGATCAGACCCAGGGCACCGCCGTAGGCCGCACCCTGAACCCGGCAGATGGTTGGCTTGTCGATGAGGTCAAGCACCTGCATCAGTCTGGCCAGACGATGGGCGTCGTCCACGTTCTCCTGCTCACTGAGCGCAGCGGTTTGCTTCATGTAAACAAGATCTGCGCCCGCCGAGAAATGCTTGCCCTCGCCAGCGATGATGACCACGCGACATTGCGGGTTATTGCTGGCCGCTTCGATGGCTTCGGTAAGCTCCACAATAATCTGATCGTTGAAGGCGTTGCGCTTGTCCGCCCGGTTGAGAACAATCCGGGTGACGCCCCGGGCGTCGGTCTGGCTGATAACGGTGGTTTCGGTCATGGCAAATTCCTGAATGTTTGTCGCTTGGGGGCCGTTACATGCGGAACACGCCGAAGCGGGTCTCTTCGGCCGGTGCATTCAGCGAGGCGGAAATGGCAAGTCCCAGGACTTTGCGGGTATCCGCCGGATCAATGACTCCATCGTCCCAGAGTCGGGCTGACGCGTAATAAGGGTTCGACTGGGTTTCGAACTGGTCGATGATGGGCTGTTTGAAGGCCTGCTCCTCGTCCTGACTCCAGCTCTGACCCTTGCGCTCCATACCGGCCCGCTTGACGTCGGCCAGCACTCCGGCAGCCTGTTCGCCACCCATAACCGCGATACGGGCGTTGGGCCACATCCACAAAAAGCGCGGGTTGTAGGCGCGGCCGCACATGCCGTAATTACCGGCGCCGAAACTGCCACCAATAATGACCGTGAACTTGGGTACCCGGGCACAGGCAACGGCGGTCACCATTTTGGCGCCGTTCTTGGCAATGCCGCCGTGCTCGGCCTGCTTGCCCACCATAAAGCCGGTTATATTCTGAAGGAAAATCAAGGGAATACCCCGCTGACTGCACAACTCTATGAAGTGTGCGCCTTTGAGGGCAGACTCCGAGAACAGGATGCCGTTGTTGGCAACAATGCCCACCGGGTGGCCGTACAGATGGGCAAAGCCGCACACCAGACTGGCGCCATAGCCGGCCTTGAACTCATCGAATTCAGAACCGTCCACCAGCCGGGCAATGACTTCGTGAACGTCGTAGGGGGTGCGCTGGTCGGCAGGCACCACACCGTGCAGTTCCTCGGGCGCATGCAGCGGTTCCTGAACCGGTTTGGTCTTGAGGCTGTTGGCCGGGCGATGGTTCAGGTTGGCAATGCAACGGCGGGCTCGTTCCAGGGCTTCTTCTTCGGTGTGGGCCAGATGATCCGCGACGCCGGAAATGTTGCAGTGCACATCGGCTCCACCCAGCTCTTCGGCGGATACGGTTTCGCCTGTGGCCGCCTTGACCAGGGGCGGGCCCGCCAGAAAGATGGAACTCTGGCCTTTCACCATGATGCTCTCATCGGCCATGGCCGGCACGTAGGCGCCACCGGCGGTGCACAGGCCAAGTACTACGGCGATCTGGGGAATGCCCTTGGCGGACATGTTGGCCTGGCGGTAGAAGATATGACCAAAATGTTCGGCGTCAGGAAACACATCATCCTGCTGGGGCAGGTTCGCGCCGCCGGAATCTACCAGGTAAATGCAGGGCAGGTGGTTTTCTTCGGCAACGGTCAGCGCCCGGATGTGTTTCTTGACGGTCAGCGGGTAGTAGGTGCCGCCTTTAACCGTGGAGTCGTTGGCCACGATCAGGCATTCGACCCCTTCCACCTGGCCAATACCGGTGATGATGCCGGCCGACGGGATGTCTTCGCTATAAACGCCGTCCGCCGCCAGGGGCGCGATTTCCAAAAACGGCGAGCCGGGGTCCAGCAGGCGGTTGATTCGATCCCGGGGCAGCAGTTTGTTGCGGCTG
>NZ_CAXBDN010000146.1:0-10749 GCF_963974375.1 uncultured Marinobacter sp. | reverse complement strand
TCTCTCATAAGTTGGTTCAATGGGTGATCGTTGGGTGCTGTCAGGTGTAACCACTGCCCGTGAGCGGGTGGATGAGGTGGCTGCGGAATTCGACGGCCTGCAGCAGACCTTCCTGCTGCTGGAACGGGACCTGAGGCAGATGGTGAACCGGCCGGTGCGCAATATTTACGGCGATTTCGAGCCGGCCCTCAGCAGTCGCAGTACAGACTATGTGTTGGTGGTTACCCGTCAGGGTTGGCGAAATCCATTGGGGGCAAGGCGCAGTGAACTCCAGCGCAGCGCCTGGGAGTTTACCGGTGAAGAGTTGCGTCGACGCTACTGGGTAATGGCTGACCAGGGCCAGGAAGAAGAGAGCAGGGACGTTGTCATTCTGACAGGTGTTTCCGAATTTACCGTCCGCTTCCTCAATGACCAGAATAACTGGAGCGAGAACTGGCCCCCTGACGATCAGGACACATCAACCGGCACCACCAATGCGGTGCCGGTCATGCCGCTGCCAAAGGCGGTGGAACTCACCGTGGTGCATAAGCGTTTCGACGAGCTCAGCCGGCTTTTTCTGATGCCTGATTTTGATACCCTGGCAGTCCAGACCAGCATTGCCCAGCAGGGTCAGCAAGATTCGGAGGGTGGGGACGAAGAAGACCAACAGGAGACCGGTGGCAGCGAAGATCAGACCGGCAGCGATACCAACAATACGGGGAATGACGGATGATCGGCCGTCCTGATAGTTGTGTTCGCCGCACCCGCAAGGCGTTGTTCAGGAAACCCGCACACCAGTCCGGTATGGCACTGATTATGGTGCTGTTGTCCATGGCGCTGGTGGTGATGATGACCGCCGGTATGACCCGACACCAGAGCGTCCGGGTATTCAAGGCCGGTCACTATCTCGCCCAGACCCAGGGCTATAGCGTTGCTCTGGGTGTCGAGGCTTTTGCCCAACAGATTCTGGTGCGTGATTTTGAGTCTGACCGCGAGGCCAATGAGTATGTGGACAGCCCGGACGAAGTCTGGGCCCGATACGCAGCAGTGTTGCCTCTGGACGACGGCGGCGTGGCGGAGGTTCAGGTGGATGATCTGTCCGGCCGCATCAATCTCAACGATCTGGTAACTCCCGCAGGTCAGGTCAACACCCAGACCCGGGAACGGCTGATGCGCCTGCTGATGGCGCTGGAAATTACCGAAGTCCATGTGGACGCGCTGATTGACTGGATTGATCCGGATGAAGAAACCATCAGCGCCTACGGTGCGGAAGATGGTCAGTATCTGATGGCGAATCCACCCTACCGGGCCGCCAATCAGCCTTTTGTCAGCGTCAGTGAACTGCGCCTGATTGAGGGCATGACCGAAGACTATTACCGTTTATTACGCCCGCATGTTGCGGCACTTCCGGTATCCGGCACCGGTATCAATGTTAATATGGCAACAGCCCAGGTACTTCGCTCGTTGCATATGGAATTGACAGATGCCCAGGTAGTTGCGGTTATTGAGCGCAGGACAGAGCAACGCTTCCTGAACGTGCAGGACTTTCTGGCGTCTCCGGAGTTTGCCGGGCTGGGGCTGAGGCCCGATGGCCTGCGGCTGAACTCCATGTTCTTTGAAGTGGTTTCCCGGGTGACCTGGGACGAACGAGTGGTTGATCTGGTCAGTACCGTCTACCGCAGCCAGCAGGGAGAGGTATCGACGGTGTCACGGGATTCCGGCCAGAAGAACAGGATTACCAAAGAGCCGTTTGCGGTGACAGAGGGTTAGTGTTCGGTAACAGCGCTGCCCACTGACTGATAAAACAAGGACGCAAGACTATGCCATACCACCTCTATGCCAGGCCGCTGCCGGAAGATATCCCGGCGGACGCCGATGAATCCCCCGGCAGGCTTTTCGATTGGGTACTGCTGGATGCCAGCGGAGAGCAGCAGGCCAATGGAGAACGGGAAAGCCGGGACCAGATCGAGCAGGCCCTCAGTCGCAATTCGCTGGAGAGCGTAAGGCTGATTGGCCTGATTCCCGGCGATCAGGCGCTTTTTTGTTTCGCTGACATTCCCGCCAAACAGGCCCGTTATATCCGCCAGGCCTTGCCTTTTGCGGTAGAGGAACAGTTGGCCCAGGACATCGAGTCGGTTCACCTGGCCCTCGGCAAGCAGGATGGCACTGGTTATCGCGTTGCTGCCGTTGATCACCTGCGTATGGCTTACTGGCGCAATCTGTACGACGACTGGGAAGACGTCCATCTGGAGGCCCTGTATCCGGACGCTTCGCTGCTGCCCGTCAATGATCATGACTGGACCATCTGCCTGACCGACAGCGAGGCACTCGTCGCCAACAAGCGCGGCGAATGGCTGACCATGCGGCCGGAGAATCTGCCGGTGTTTGCCCAGACTCTGGCGGTGCCATCGGAGGAGGAAGTGGTGGCTGAGGTCAGTATTGGTATCTTCGCCACGGATGCCTGGTCCACTGACAACGAAGAGCTCATGAGTCACCTGACGGCCACGCCGCGACTGGCGGTTCGCCGCCAGAAACTGGAAGGCAGCGTCGTTGAATTGCTGGGCCACGCCCATCATCATCACCTCAGCGACCCTATCAACCTGTGTCAGGCGGGGTATTCGGCAATCTCCAGCGAGGCCAGTCCATTGAAAGCCTGGAGACCAGCTATCGCCATCGCGGCCATCTGGTTTGTGCTGCTCACGGGGGGGGCAGATTGCCCAGGGCATGTATCACGAGCAACAAGCCACTGACATTCAGCAGCAGGCCATGGCCATTTATCGGGAAGCGTTTCCGGAAGATCGTCGCGCCAGCCCTGCAAATGTGAGACGTATACTGGAAGGGCAGCTGCGTTCCGCTGGCCAACAGGGATCAGATGCAGGCTTCATCGCCCTGATGAAACAGGCGGGACAGCAGTATTCAAGACTGCCGGGTAACCAGTCGATGATGTTCCAGTCGGTGAATTACTCCAGTTCGCGGGGTGAGTTGGTGGTGGACGTGCGGGCAGACACTTTCGAGAAGCTGAGCGCACTTCGAACCGGTATTTCCGAACAGGGGCTCGAAGCCAGTATCGGTTCGGTGGTCAACGATTCTGACGGTGCCCGGGCCCGTCTGACGGTCTCAGGAGGTTAACCGTGTTCGCCAAACTCAAAGAAAATCCCAACATCACCAAAATGATCGCCCGTTATGACCATCTGCCCCGTCGGGATCAACAGATGCTCAAGCTTCTGGTCCTTGCACTGGTGCTCGCCGTTCTGTATTTCATGGTCTGGCGTCCTGCCGCTGAATATCGGGAAAACGCAGTGACCGCCCGCAACAGCGCTGTAGTCCTGCTCGGCTGGATGCAGGAAAACCGGATGGCAATCCGTGGCCTGTCGGCCAACGCGGGCCAGGGTCAGCGCAGCAGCCAGATTCAGGACGGCCGTGCCTTGATGGCAACCATTACCGAAACGGCGCGCAGTTCCGGTCTGTCGCTGCAACGGTTCGAACCAAGCGGTGATTCTGCCATCCGTGTGTGGTTGGAGGATGTACCGTTTAACCAGGTAGCCGCCTGGCTCGAACAGCTCAGCCAGGATTATGGCGTAATCATCGACCAGGCCGCCATGGATCGCCGCAACACCCCAGGCGTCGTTTCAGTCAGATTGACGCTGGCCATCTGATTCGTGTCATGTTTTGATAGTTACCGGTGTCGCCGATTGACGCCGGTGCACGTCAACCCATCCGGGTTCATTCTGTCCCTGGTTCTCATTGTTGCGGGCGAGGGAAGGTATTAACAGTTTCCGAATAACGGAGCCCGCCAGATGGCAGAGGGGAATAACGATAACAATACCTGGCAGGAAGCGACCGTGGTCCGGCTGGATGAAACCGCGTTCAATGAAGCCAGATCAATATTGTTTCAGGCCTACAGACTTGAACCCACCTTCCAGTACCTGTTCGACCATCGCAAACCGGGCTATGAGCAACGGATCAGGGCGACCTTGCGGGAGCTCATTGCGCTGTATTTCCACCTGAATCAGGATGCCATTGGCGTAATGGAAGGCGACACCCTGGTGGCGGTGGCCTTCATCGGAGAGCCGGAACTACGCCTGAACCTGGCCCGTCATCTCGGCTGGCGCCTGCGTATGGTGCTGACAGCGGGCTTTGCCTCTACCCGCCGGTATCTGGATTACCATCAGAAGATCCGGGCCATGCTGCCAGAGGGCGGCACCTTCTATCTGCCCCTGATGGGTGTGAATCCAAAATACCAGAACCGGGGATTTGGTCGCCTGTTGCTATCTACCGCAGAAAGACTCTGTGCAGAGCGGGCCGGCTGTAACGGGCTGGTGCTGGACACCGGCAACAGCCGCTATCTGCCATTTTATGAATCGGAAGGTTTTCGTAATCTTGGTACCATCCACCTGGGTGACTACGAAGACTTTGTACTGTTCAGGGATGAAAAACCCAGCAATGTCAGGGCACAACCTGACACCGGAACATCCATTGAACACGACGGGAGCTACAGTGTCTGATACTCACGATTTTGATCTGATTGTTATCGGGGCCGGGTCCGGCGGCGTACGCCTGGCACGAATGTCGGCGCAGTACGGGGCCCGGGTCGCGGTGGTCGAGTCACGTTATCTTGGTGGCACCTGCGTCAACGTTGGCTGCGTTCCGAAGAAGCTGTTCGTTTACGGCGCCCATGTCGGTGATGATCTTGAGGATGCGGCCGGTTACGGCTGGCAGGTGCCGAAAGAGCACATCAGTTTTGACTGGCCCACGCTTGTAGCCAACAAGAATACCGAAATAGAACGACTGAATGGCATTTACGGTCAGCTTCTGGACAATGCCGGAGTTACCATTATCGAGGGAACCGCCAGCCTGACCGATGCCAACACGGTAAAGGTGGGTGAGCGATCCTGGACGGCCAGGCATATTACCGTAGCCACCGGAAGCTGGCCGATGCTTCCGGATATTCCGGGTAAAGAACTTATCCTGTCGTCCAACGAAATGTTCTACCTGCCGCAGTTGCCCCGGGAGGCAGTTGTCATCGGCGGCGGCTATATTGCTGTTGAGTTTGCCGGCATTCTTGCAGGACTCGGCGTCGACACCACCCTGTTGTACCGGGGCGACCTGTTCATGCGTGGCTTTGATGGCGATGTTCGTCG
Source organism: uncultured Marinobacter sp. (assembly GCF_963974375.1). Classification (GTDB taxonomy): domain Bacteria; phylum Pseudomonadota; class Gammaproteobacteria; order Pseudomonadales; family Oleiphilaceae; genus Marinobacter. The sequence continues at coordinate 5,629 of NZ_CAXBDN010000146.1, read as the reverse complement.
CTTTCTGGTGACAGAAATGGAGAAAAAGGGCGTTCGTCTTCGTTTCAATACCAACGCTGAAGCCGTCGAAGCCTCCGGTTCCGGATATATTGTTACCCTCACCGATGGCAGCACCATGTCCACGGGTCTGGTCATGGCGGCTACCGGCAGGCAGGCGTTGACAGAAGGGCTGGGTCTGGAGCAACTGGGTGTGGAATTTACCGTAAGCGGTCACATTCAGGTGGATGACCATTTTCAGACCGCAGTACCCTCAATTACCGCGCTGGGGGATGTCATCGGCACCCCACAGCTCACTCCGGTTGCGCTTGGTCAGGGTATGGTGCTCTCGCGCCGGCTGTTTGGTGATGGTCAGGGCGATATGGACTACAGCTTCATACCGACCGCTGTTTTCTGTCAGCCCAACATTGGTACCGTTGGCGCTACCGAGGAGGAAGCCCGTGACAAGGGGCACCGGGTGACCGTGTTCCGTTCTGAATTCCGGCCAATGAAATACACCCTGAGCGGTCGTGACGAACGCTGCCTGATGAAACTGGTTGTGGATGCGGATACCGATCGGGTGCTTGGGGCTCATATGGTGGGGCCGGATGCCGGCGAGATAATCCAGGGACTGGCCGTCGCCATGAAGGCCGGTGCCACCAAGGCACATTTTGACAGCACCCTGGGGATTCACCCTACCTCGGCAGAAGAGTTTGTCACCATGCGCACACCGGCTGGCTGATTGCCAGAAAGGCCGGTCAGCGCCAGATAGGCTTGCTGGCCGGTTCCCTCGATCCCGGTGAGTTTAAAGCGGTACCCAGCGGCTCAATACCGTTCTCAGCTGATGCTTTCGGACCGGTTTGGCAAGGTAATCGTTCATGCCGGCCTCACGACATGCCACTTCAGTGCCCGGCAGTGCATCCGCCGTCAGCGCGATAATCGGCACCTGTTTGCGATTATGTTCGGATTCCCATTGGCGAATAGCCTGTGTTGCCTCGTATCCGTCCATCACCGGCATCTGGCAGTCCATGAGGATGACCGCAAAGTGACTGCCGTTCTCTCTGACCATTGCCATGGCCTGACGGCCATTGTCCACGGCTTCGGCCTCAAAACCCAGTCGCTGTAACAGGGTGCGGGCGACTCGCTGGTTTACCGGGTTGTCTTCAACCACCAGCGCCCGCATCGACGGTCGGCTATCATTGCCCATCGGAACAGCGGGCAGGAGAGCCGCGACTGGCGTCGTCGCAGCGGCCGGCTCAACGTTCCGCTCGACCGCCGCAGGCTCAATAGCGGCCGGCCTGACCCGATCAAAAGGGATCTCGAAGCGGAAGCTGGAACCTTTGCCCAGGGCGGAATTCAGACGGATGTGTCCGCCCATCAACTCGACAAGCTTCTGCACCAGAGCAAGTCCGATGCCTGCACCACCGGCACTGCGTGAATGAGAGCTGTCTACCTGCTCGAACCCGTTAAAAATATCGGCTGTACGTTCGGCGGGAATGCCGTGTCCGTCATCGGCCACTTCACAGGCAAGGTACACACTGTCGTCGCCTTCCTGGTGCCAGCTCAGTGTCACCCTGATGGTGCCGTAGTCCGAAAATTTGATGGCGTTATCAATCAGGCTGGCGAGAACCTGCCTGAATCTGATGGCATCACCATATATAACCGGGTTATCAGGCCAGTCGCCCTCGGTGGAAAGCTCAAGCTCGAGATCCTGAAGTCGGGCCGCATGCCGGAAGCTGGCAAGACAGTTCTCCACTACATCCAGCGGGTTGAATTGTCCGTGTTCGAGCAACAGTGAGCCCTGGTCCAGCTGAGAGTAATCGAGAATGTCATTGATCAGGGTCAGCAGATCCTCAGTAGACCGCCTCGCAGTGGTGAGGTAATCCATCTGATGATCTGTCAGGGGCTCCTCTGTCACCAGGTCCACCATGCCCAGCACACCGTTCAGTGGCGTGCGCAGTTCATGACTCATGATGGCCAGAAATTCAGACTTGGCACGACTGGCGGATTCTGCGCGCTCCCTGGCGTTCTCCGAAAGTGCCAGAGTGTGATCCCTGGACTCCTTCAACTGCCTCAGATGGCGGGCCAGTTCGTCGAGATTATCTTCCAGTTCAGCAATTTCGGCGACGGTCTGCCGGGCGGAGCTGCCGGTGTCGCGATACTCCCGTCTGGTCAGTTCCGTCACCCGCTGGGCCAGTGCTCGCATGGGATCAATCACCGGTGCCAGCATGCGATTGACCAGTAGCAGGGTGAACACCAGCAGGGAAATGCCAACAACGCCAGAGGTCAGCATGATGTCCTGACGCTTTTCAGTAAGCACCCTTTCGGAGACCGCGACTTCCACGGAACCGAGTCGGACGGAGCCACCTCTGAGCCGGTAATCTGGCTCAAACCACTCCATTCTGTCGCCAGATGCCAGTTCAAGCGGTTGCTGCAGAATATCCGACTCGAAAACATGGGTTTCATCGTCGCCGGGGGATCCGGGATCCTCCCCGTCGCGAGCGATCACTCCGATTTCCTGGCCCAGCACATCCGTTACCCGGATCCATTCAACGCCGCTGGTTTCGATTGACCGTTCGATAACCTGCTGCAACACAGGCTGGTTCCCGGAAACTACGGCGTATTCAAGCGCAGGGGCCAGATTCTCCGCCATAACCTGAGTACTCTGAAACAGATCATCACGGGCATCGGAAAGCCGTGCCGTGGTAAAAAACAGCATCAGGCCGACAAACATGAAGACCGCAGGCAGAGCGCCAAGCAGCAACAGCTGACCGTTCAGGGAGCGGTGGGCCTTTTTACTCATGGCTGGCGCTCCGCCGTGGATTGCTCGAGAAGCTCACGAATGCCTTTTATGATCTCGGACTGGTCGGGGAGCGGAATATTCAGTGAGCGGGCAACCTGAGTATTGACTTCGATATCAAAGGCGGTCGGGTATGCAGGAGGTGGCAATCGGCCGGAATCCAGAAAACTACGGACCATCTCCGCTGATTCGCGGGCGTAACCCGTCAATGGTGCATAAGACGACGCCAGCACACCCGCCCGCACAAATGCGTGCCCGGGACCGACCACAAGTCGATTCCGACGATAGGTCGTCAGCAGAATATGTTTGATCGTGCGCGGGTTATAGATAACATCATCCGGCGTTGCCAACAGAAAGTCCCCGAAACTGAGCGCCCGGGTGAGGGTCTGGATCAATACATCCTCACCGGTTACCAGAAACACCCTGGCTTCCAGACCAAATCTGGCCAGCTCATCAATCAGCGCGTCATAGCTGGACCGGTCATCCGGTCGCGCCAGCAAGGACACCCGGGTAGCCTGTGGCAGCAGGCTGCGGCCAATCAAAGCCTGGCGCAGAAGAGGCGGATCATAATAAAGAGAGGTCAGCGACTGGTTAACCTCATCAGAACCCCGAAATCCGGAAACCATTCGTCGATTTACCAGCAGGGCAAACACCGGATGGGATTTGTCGGTCTCCAGAAAATCTGTCAGTGCCTCCGGCCCGAGGGTAACCACCGGTGCCTTCGGGTAGGCCCGGGCATCGTCACTGAAGGGGCGCACCAGCACCTGGTCACCGAGATGACTCTGCAATAGTTCGGTAAAACGCTGATTAAAGGCAGGGTTGCCTGAGCCCTGAATAAATACAATGGACGCCTGTGCTGAGGCCACCAGGAACAGCAGCAGAACACCCGTGATTATTCTGCAGATGCGTCCGCTTTGCGCACTGACCCTTATTCGTCCTGGCGCTGCTCCTGATAGTGCTCTGACCCGGGGGCTACTGCTTCTCATACCCATCCTGGCGCTACCGTATCCTTCTGGATGTCCCTGAAATGTCCATAACTGAAATCAGAACCTGACCCCGGCTTCTACGAAAAAATGGTTCCGCTCGTAAAAATTATTGTCTGGGCTTAAAAGCGGATTGTCATTCAGATAATGCTGAATGACCAGTGCAAAGTCGTAACTAAGGTTAGTCCGGTGTACGCTTTTCGCCAACCGGAGATCGGCCCGTTCAAAACTTCCGGTGCGGAACTCATCGGTAAAGTAATAGGAGAGTGCACTGCTGTATCCCCGGGGGTAATGCTGTATCCAGCTCAGGCTGCCGGAGTGACGTGCCGTAAGCCGGCCTTCCAGGTCAACCAGTCTGCTTTGCATATCCGGGCTTAATCCATCCTGAAGTCGATATTCCCCGTCCTGATCCATGTAACCATAGCTGGCCCGCAGGCGAGTTCGGCCAAAGTCGTAGGCGGTCTCCACCTCAAAACCCTGCTGATCAATAGCAATGCGATTTCCGAGGTCGAACTCACTGACGTTCAGGAAGCCGGCGACCATATCCCGTATATGGTCATAGAAAAAACGAACTTCGGTCGACAACAATCCGTCGCCTACCCGGAACTGACCGTAATAGCTGATCTCGCGACTGATGATGGTTTCCTCCTTGAGGTCACCATCGGCCCGTGTCCAGTAATCACTCAGGTCGACGCCCAGATTCAGATCATCGTCGAGGCGCACACCATCAAGAAAGCTGTAGGGGGCAGGAGAGACATTGCGAGGCCTGTAGCTCCAGTCAGCGCGCTGTTCCAGGGCATCCGGAGTCCGCACCGCCTTCGAGAATACAAAACGGATGGTCTGGTTTTCAGTCAGATGAAAGTTCGCAGCAACCCGGGGGGAGAAAAAATCGTCATCCACCAGGGATGACTTTTCCCAGTTTCCCCCGGCATTCAGTGTCAGCCAGCGAATCGGGGTGTACTCCAGGTTGGCAAACAACCGGGTCTGATAGATCTCGCCACTACCATTGAAAAAGGTTTCCGATTCATAACCGTCCTCCCGGTAGCCCAGGCCGCTGACAAGCCGCAGATCCGGTGAAACCTCAAGCGTGTCCTGCAACTCGAACTCCAGTCGCTGTTGCTGGAGGTCTTCATTGACATCACCACAGGCTTCAGGCTGCCCGGGAATCAGCTCCACACAGGCCCTCCAGCGCTGCCGACGATTGTAACGCTGAAAACTGGATTGCAAATGGACCCGGTGGCGATCAGAAAACTGATGATTCCAGCGCGCCTGCAGATAATAGTCATCTACGAGGGTATCCGGATCCTCCTGGGCACCGAATTCCGCGCCTGACTTGTAGGCATCCTTCTCATCCACTCCGTCGGTAATACCGGCACGAAGTTCAAGGTTATTGCGGCCGTCAATGTTCAGCACCGAGTCGTAGTTGAATTGATTGAACTCAAAGCCGCTATGGAAGGGCTGAGGCTGATCCACCCCGTTCCCTGCCCGGAAAAGCAGGTAGTCAAATCCGTCAGATTCACGCCGCTGAAAACTCAGTCGCCAGCTGTAGTCCTCGTCGGAATGACCATAGGCGCCGGTAATCCGGCGATAACCCTGATTGCCACTGGCAACCCGAACGCTGGCGCCTGCAGTGTCTTCCGGAGACAGAGTGATGATGTTTATGGTGGCCAGGAAAGCGTTGATACCGTAGGCAGCGGAATTCGGTCCACGGCTGACCTCGATACGTTCAATCAGCTCGAGGGGCACGGGCAGGGTATTCCAGTCCACATCTGCGAGACTGGGCATGTAGGCCGTGCGACCATCCACCAGAACCTGCAAACGACGTTGTTCGTAGGCGACCGTGCCGTGGTAACTGACAACGGGCTGATTG
>NZ_CAXBDN010000145.1:0-10758 GCF_963974375.1 uncultured Marinobacter sp. | reverse complement strand
CGAGGTCCGGTGCATGGCGTGTCACTACCGCACCAGCCGGGATCAGGTACACCATCACAGCGCTGAGCTGAATCCGGATTTTCTCGAACTGACAGCCACGGCGGCACCGGATGGAGATGCGGACCTGGAGGTCAGCTTTGACCATTTCAGGGTAGTGGACTGCCCTGAGTGCGGCGGTATCCTCAAACCGGACGTGGTGTTCTTCGGAGATTTTGTACCGAAGGAGCGAGTGGTCTCGGCACACGAGGCGCTGGCGGCCAGTGATGGCCTGCTGGTCATCGGTTCATCGCTGATGGTGTATTCCGGACTGCGTTTCTGCCGCTACGCCAAGGAACTCGGCAAGCCCCTGGCAACCCTGAATCTGGGTCGCACCAGAGCAGACAACCTGATGGATCTGCAGTTGCATGCGGACATCACCGAAAGCCTGAACGTCTGCCTCAGTGCATTGACGCCGGGGTCATTCAGCTGAGGCCGCAGTTCCGGGCCAGGGGTCTCTCAGGGACAACTGCCCGATGCCCGGTAATTTGACGCCCAGGTGCAGCGGGTCGAGACCAAAGGAAAGGCCCAGAACGTTGATTTCGATGCCATCTTCGATACCGGCCAGAATGCCGATGTAACCATTGGCGGAAAGCTGATAACCAGAGCCCGACGGACTCCTTGCCGCATACCCCGCGCCCAGATAGTCCTTGCCGATGGCGGTGTTGGGCAGCACCACATCGAGTTCGGGCACCTCACGAATGACCCAGGCTACAAAAGTGTTGCTGTTAGGGCCAGGCCAGGCTTCGTACTCGGTCTGGTAGGGGTAACGGGCGACCGCCTGGCGGATGTTGACTATGGCCTGTTCCGCCTGTTCACCACGAAGGTCGGCGTACAGGCGGGGAGCAGCGCCGTACCAGGCCCGGTCCGGGTCGCTGTTGTAACTGCGCACCTTGTTGGCGCCGCCCCAGCCGGTGACCTCGTTGACCAGGTAGCTGTCGGATCCGGCTTCCTTGGTGGCAATCCAGGTATGCTCTGCAAAATAGCCTCGCCAGCGGTAGGCCCGGGCTCCGTAGACCTGAACCACTGCTTCCGGCGTTTCGCTGGCCAGCGGGGCGATGCCGACGCTGGACCGGTCTGCGGTGCGCCAGCTGCCGCTGGCCTGGTGACTGGAGCAGGCCGCCATGAATGCCGGGCCGGTCAGCAGAAGTATCAGCAGGGCGGATACTCGAAACAGCCAGATCAGACTTCTGGGCATGAGGTTTCCGTAAAGGTGGATGAACGGAGATGGAATCGGGTCACTATCGCAGGAATACGTAATCTTCGTCACGAACGATCTGTCATTCTCCCGCCACTTTTCATGAACATTGGGTAAAGTATCCTTGCGGACAGATTCTCACGGATCGCGTTTCAACAACTACGTCTCATACAGACAGCCAAAGGGGCAGCTTGCGGGTGAAAAACGGACTCAGGAAATCCTTCTGGCGCTTCCTCGGCTGGTTGCTGATGGCACTGCTGGCGCTGGTGGTACTGACCTTGCTGCTGATGGCGGTGTTCCGCTTCGTCAATCCGCCGACCACGGCCTTTATGGTCGCCCACAAACTGGCCAATCCAAATCAGCCTGTTGCGCATCAGTGGGTGGCCCTGGAGGCCATTTCCCCCTGGATGCCGCTGGCGGTGGTTGCCAGCGAAGATCAGCGTTTCCTGCAGCATCGCGGGCTGGATCTGAAGGCCATCCGCGTGGCGGTGGACAGCTATCGGCAGGGCGGCAATCTCCGGGGTGCCAGTACCATTACCCAGCAAACCGCCAAGAATCTGTTCCTGTGGAATGGCCGCCATTTTTCCCGGAAGCTGCTGGAAGCGGGGCTTGCCGCCGGGCTTGAAACCATCTGGCCCAAGTCCCGGATCATGGAAGTCTATCTGAATGTGGCGGAATTCGGTGACGGGGTCTACGGCGTTGAAGCAGCCAGTCAGCAGTTTTTCGGGATCAGTGCCCGGCAACTGGGGCCGGAGCAGGCGGCCCTGCTGGCGTCGGTGTTGCCGAGCCCCAAGCGAATGAAGGTCAGCGAGCCTTCACCCTATATGTGGGAGCGGGTACGGTGGATACGACGGCAGATGAACCAGCTTGGAGGTATCGACTGGGTGCGACGTCTCGAATGAACACAGGGTGGCAGGGATCGGTTGCAGCTACTTTGTCGCGCTGCCCCGGACCGGGTACTGCCGACCGTTACTCTGAATCCATAATCTGAATCCACAATCTGAATCAGCAGGGCATGCCTGCGGTCTATCGTCGTTGAGAATCCAGGGCGGCGTTTATGGCCTGGGCTTCCGCTTCCAGCACCCGATAGAGCAGGGTGTCGTTCTGTTTGCTGGCCTGCAACAGTTGTTTCTGCTTCATCTGGTATAGCCGGCTGAGCAGAGCGGTTTGGGACTGGTTCATCTGGTTGGCCATGACGGGATCCTCCACGATCTTGCATTGTCAGTTTTTTTTACAAGAAACGTCCAAACTGGGGCACTGACAGTTATCGAGCATAAATCAGGCCATAAAGGGTTAACTGGCTTCATATCAGCTGTCAGCAGTCATAGCCTGCCCGGTGGCCCGGACCGGACTGGCAAAATACTGACACACCCGGTCCGGTGGCGACATCCGGCGAACCTGACAGCGTCTGCAAATGACGCGTTGGGGCACTGTGTGTAACGTTTCCTGAATCGGGCGGAGGGTAATACATGACAGACCTTTTCAGTGGTATTGAGGAACATCAGCGAGAGCGGATTGGCGAGGGTGCCTGCTATTTTCCGGGCTTTGCGCTGGCAGACGCGGAGGAGCTGTTCACACACATCGGCAGGGTCACGGCACAGGCCGGTTTCCGGACCATGAAAACCCCCGGCGGCCGATCCATGTCCGCCGAAATGACCGGTTGTGGCCAATTCAGCTGGGTCAGCGACAACCTGGGATACCGCTACAGTGAGCAGGACCCCCTCACCGGCAGGCCCTGGCCAGAGATGCCCCCTGCGTTTGCTGATCTGGCGCATCGCGCAGCGGCGGAAGCAGGGTATCCGGGTTTTCAGCCGGATGTGTGTCTGATCAACCGATACGGTGAGGGTGCCCGCATGGGCCTTCATCAGGATCGTGACGAACAGGATCTGCAGTGGCCCATTGTGTCGGTCTCACTGGGTCTGCCGATGACCTTCCTCTGGGGCGGGCTGGAGCGCAAGGGTGGCCAGCTGAAGCTGGTCTTGAATCACGGCGATGTGCTGGTCTGGGGCGGTGCGGATCGGTTGCGATACCACGGTGTCGCGCCGCTGAAGCAGGGACATCATGCGCTGACCGGGGCCTACCGGTATAACCTGACGTTCCGGCGGGCGATTGACTGAGTGCTTGTAACTTTTGTGGCAAGTGGGGGGCGAGGAAACCGACCCCGGCCACTGGGACCAGGGTCGGCGGTGCAACCGCTTAGCTGCGGCTGGTCACTTCCAGCAGGTGATAACCGAACTGGGTTTTGACAGGGCCCATGACGGTGTTCAGCTCGCCGCTGAAGACAGCCTTGTCAAATTCCGGAACCATCTGGCCCGGGCCGAATGAGCCCAGGTCACCGCCGTTACGGCCGGACGGGCAGGATGAGTGCTGCTTTGCCACTTCAGCAAAGTCCTGGCCGCCTTCGATGGCCTTTTTCAGTTCTTCACACTTGGCTTCGCTGTCGACCAGAATGTGACGTGCAGTGGCTTGTGCCATGGGATTATCCTCAGGTTATGAACGGTGGGTGAGTGCGAATGCTGCCTTTGTGTGGCCTGGTAGGCAAGTATTTTGTTGCGGGAACCCGGCAGCGCCAACGGAAAGCCTGCCTGGTGCCAGACCCTCCAGGGTGGAAGCCCGCGCCGGCACACTGCCATAAAAAAACCGGCACCGAAATGACGTCGGTGCCGGTCCGGTAACGTCAACGTGGTATCAGAGCCCCCGTTGAATCACCGCCTGGGTGACGATATCGTCAATGGAACACACCGGGTTCTCAATGCCTACCCACGGGGTACCGCCAAAATAGTTCTGGAAGATCTTTTCGGCAGTCCGGGTGGCCAGGGCCTGAGAGGTCAGGGTCGGGTTGGGCCCGCCCAGGGCGTTTGGCAGTGCTGAATGGTCCGCAATGAACAGGCCTTCAACCGCACGGGATTCGCAGTTCTCATCCAGTACCGAGTTGTTGGCCCGGTCACCCATCCGCATGGAGGACTGCAGGTGCAGCAGCACCGGCGCCCAGTCGGCCCGCACGATTTTGGTCGCACCAGCGGCCCGCATAATTTCTGCGGCCTTGTTGGCCAGATAGTTGCGGTTGCGTTGGGTGCGCAGAGATCGGCTGCGCTTATCGATGTTGACCCGGGCTACCGGCCCCTGTTCATCGGTGAACACGCTGGAAACGTCCACCTTGTTCTGGCGCTCCACATCGTCATCGGTCAGGATCAGAATGCTCATCTGACGGTTGATGTCAGACATGACGTCCTTCAGCTCTTCACCGTAGACCCGGCCGGAGTCGCCGTCCCACGCCCCGGAATTACCCAGGCCATTGGTATAGGCGCCGCGAATACCGCTGTCACTGTTGGTCAGGTTGTTGGCTGCGATACCCGGAGTGTTGGCGGTATTCTGGATTGAGCCGTAACCCGGGAAGTCTGCGCGGGAAGAACATGCAGTACCGCGGGCACCGCCCACGTCATGATCAAACACGCCCACTACCCAGTCCAGCGCGTGATCGGTCAGGCCACGACCTACCCAGCCATTGGGATCCGGCAGGCCGCTGTTGGTCCAAAGCCGCGGATTTTCAATACAACCGCCAGCCATAACCACCACCTTGGCGTCCTCGGAATGGCGTTCGCCGGTATTCACATCCCGCCATTCAACACCAGTAGCCACTTGCATCCGCCGACCCCAGCGACGCTCGGTGCGGATTCTGGTGACGTAGGCATCGGTGATCAGGGTGATCGCCTTGCCGCCGGGTTTCCACAGGTCGGCGGTCAGTGCCATGGGGGTGTAGCTGTTGTCGGTGGAGCGACGGGCCTTCAGGTTACGGGGCGCACCCTGGGGCAGCATGCAGCCCTGGAAGCAGTGACCACACAGTGTGCAGCCGGTGGCATTGGGGTAGGTCAGTTGCGAGCTGTCGCTGGTTTTACCGGCATTGCCGCCGGGCTGCAGAATGGCGTTTTCCTGGGGGCGGAAACCGGCGTGGGTAATGTCCTTACCGGTAATGGGCGATAGCCCCGCCGCCGCCGCACCATCAAAGAAGGCCTTTTCCTTGGTTCCCATGGCAGCGGTCTGTACTGGCAGCGTGGCTTCTGTCCACTCGTAGTACTTGCGCATTTCATCATAGCTGAACGGGAACAGATGCCGGGTATCGTAGGCGGAACGATCGCGGCCCCGGTAACCGGAAAAAACGCCGGGCATCGCCCGCGGGCTGTTGCCGTAGTAATGCAGGGTAGTGCCGCCCACCCCGGACACCTGGGAAAGGCTGCCGGATGAAGCCTGCTCGCGGTACCAGGCAGGCTTGGCCGGATCAGCCGGGCCATAGCGCAGCTTGCCGGTCAGTGAGCTGTTCATGTGGTTTTCAAGAGACGACCATTCGTTTTCAGGGTCGGCATGGCGGGCACCCGCCTCAAGGACCAGTACATCCAGACCACGCTCGGCCAGTTCTTTGGCCATAACGGGACCACCGCCACCTGCTCCGATAATAATTACATCACGCATCAGACACTCCTCCGTCCCTGGTAATAGCCAATAAAGTCATCACTGCCGATAGGCAGTGGCGGTGCATCCGGTCGGTACTGGCTCAGAACCCAGCCCAGGGGACGCTGGACAATCGTGCGGTTTGCAGCGTCAAACACAGCAAATTCGCAGTAACTGCCAAAGCCGGGAATTCGCATCAGGAAGCTGATGATGCCCTGCAGCACGCCCGGTGCTGCTTCGCGATAATCCCGGTTGGAGATGTTCCAGACGATGGCGCGCTTGAGCCAGGACGACTGGCTTTCGAGTTCCTCAAAGACTTTTGCTTTCTGTTCCCAGCCAAGGTTGGCGAAGGGGGAGGGGAAGGGCCCGTCCACCTGACCATGAAGGCGGGTGGCGGCCAGGTTCACCAGCAGCGCAATCAGCACTGTATTGGAGGCGGTGCCTTCCAGGTATTGGCCCAGTGAGCTGTCGAGGTTCTCCAGTATCCACTCGCCGTTTTCACCCACGTCTTCCGCAGCCATATCCGGAATATCCATGGGGTAACTGCCAAGGTAATTACCAATGGAATTGAGCAACTCCTGCATGAAGGCGGCAGGCAGCGGCACCAGCAGATTCACGCCACCGGAAAGATAGAGGTCCGCCCGCGTGCCGATACCGCCAGGCATGGCCGTGCTTACGCCCTGGTACTCGGACCAGGGGTCATTGCCCGGTACCGCAAAGGCAATGATGCTGAAAAAGGTATCACTGGCCAGTGCATCCAGCGCGGTCCGCAGTTGGTCCACGGTCCAGTCGACATTTTCTTCGAGACCCGGTTGATTGCTTCCTCTTCCTTTGCCCTTCCACCGGCCCCTTCCCGGGGACGCCAGGACCATGCCTGGATTAACGGCAGCTGCCGCACCGAGAATGCCGGAGCCGATAAGCAGCTGCCGTCTCCCGGAATTTAGAGTTGAATCGGACGGTTTGTTGTCTGACACAAGCACCTCCCTCGCCATTTCTTTTTATAGATTCCCCACAACAGGAATCCGTTTATGTATCAGGGAATTCTTTCCCCTGAATCCGGAGCCACCATCCCGGACGTCGGTCTGAGGGCTCCGGACAGCTGCCAGTTGTCTTCGCTTCCTGACAGTGCTCTAGGCTAACGAATAAATAAGACAAAAAAGGGAAACGTCTCTTAATTTGTGAAGTAACTCAGGATCTGAATTATCAGATTGAGAACCAGGTGGTCACTCATGTTCACCGGGTCCGGATGTTGCGGGTTTGTGCTGTGGAACTGTCGTATCGGGCGGCGATCAGTGCGGCTCCGTTTACCGGATCTTTACAGTTGCCCTGACACGACTTTACAGATGCACAGGTAAGGTTATGACTGGCTCAAGCCAGATAAAAAGGAGAGATGCCATGAAAAAAATTCTGATTGCTATAGTTGCCACAGGATTGCTGGGTGCCGCGGGAAGTGCGCTGGCCGGTAACCCCCATGGGCAATCCCCGGGGCTGCACTCGCGGGCAGACCAGGCCATGCCTTCGCCATTGCAACGCAAGATATTGCAGGCAAGGCACGACAACCGCCGGGACTACGACAGGCGCAACGACCGACGCAACGACCGGGGCTATGAATGGGATCGCGACAATCACTACAGGCATGATTCCCGCAGGCACCATTCCCGCAACGATCATTCCCGCAACTACCGCGGACACAAACACGGTCACCATCGCTACCACCCTCAGCCGTCGCGGTATCATGGCTATCGGGGAGGCGACCGCCGGGTGTTCGGTGTAGGTGATGGAGCCAGGGGTGTGTTGATCTGGAGTCGGTGACAGGACAGGCCGCCCGGGTTTAACCTGCACCAGGCATATTGCATTGTTTGTTGATGGCTTTGTGTCGCGGCACTGACGATGTATTGGATGATCTGAAAAGACATCTTACGGTTATTACTGATACGCGAGATCTGATCGATCATCTAGTGTCCCGCGATGGATAATCCCGAATCCTCCTATCAACTGCAGCCACAGCGAGTGGCTGCAGAATTCCTGCGCCTGTTGCCCATCTCCCTGTTTGTGGTGGCGTTTGGTGTTGCCTTTGGACTGGCGGCAGTCCCGACCGGTCTGGCCCCGGTGGAAGCCACCCTGATGAGCCTGCTGGTGTTCGCGGGTGCGTCCCAGTTTGCGGCTCTGGACATGTGGGGACAGCAGGTCTCTCTGGTGCCCCTGATGGCCGTCGTCTTTGCCATCAATTCCCGGCATATCCTGATGGGGGCCTCCCTTTATCCGGTATTCCGGAGGCTGTCGCCGGTCCGTCGTTACGGTCTTTTGCTGGTGCTCACTGATGCAAACTGGGCCATTGCAGCCCAGGATTATCAGAATGGCCGACATAATCTTGAGGTGATTCTGGGGGGTGGCCTGGCACTGGTGCTGGCCTGGCTGACAGGTACCGCTATCGGTGCGTGGTTTGGGCAGTTGCTTACCGATCCCGCGGCCCTGGGCCTGGATATGGTGCTGGGCTGTTTTCTGCTGGCGATGGCATTGGGCGGTCGCAGGAATCCCCGGATTCTGGTGGCCTGGTCCGTGGCTGCGATTGTCACCATGATGGCTTACTGGTGGCTGCCGCCTCACATGCACGTGGTGGCCGGGGCACTTGCCGGCGGCGTAGTGGGTTTCTTCTGGCTGGATAAACCTGCGCGATGATGATTGAAACCACCGCAAGCGGAACACTTTTCCTGTTTCTGGTGATGGGGCTGGTCACGCTCGTGACCCGCTTCGGCGGGGTGTTTCTCATGTCCCTGGTACCGATTAACCCCCGTATTGAAAGTTTTATCAATGCCATGGCCAGCTCGGTGCTGATTGCCATTGTGGTGCCCCAGGCGTTTGCCGGCGACTGGGGTGCACGGGCTGCACTGTTGGTTACGGCGGCATTGATGTTGGCCACTCACAAGCCTTTGCCTTCTATTGCTGCGGGTATTCTGGCCGCTGCTCTGGTGCGTTTTCTTTTCTGATCTGATTCATCTGCTCCCGAACCTGCCCGCTCTTGTCTTGATTGGTTAATAAATAACCGTTAATTTATCAATTAGTGAACTATGTCAATCTACCTGCTTTTCAGATTCTGATTTCAACCGGGTTAGGCCCCGTTGCCTGTCGTGCCTTCGGCCGGGGAAATGATCAGGAGGCGATGACGTCATGGAACTGATTAAAAGCTCACGAAAGTCCCTCGTGGTTGGTGGGGCGCCGATGTTGGATTATTTGCGGGAGTTGCTGGCAAAAGCGGATATCCGTATCGGTGGTAACCGGCCCTGGGATATGCAGCTTAATGGCCCCCGGGTTGCTGAGCGGATATTTTCCGGAGGCAATCTCGGGCTTGGCGAAAGCTATATGGATGGCGACTGGGAGGCGCAGTCGCTTGATCAGTTCTTTGAACGTCTCCTCAAGGCACGGTTGCACCGACAGGTTTACCCCACCCGTGTGATGTTACAGGCCCTGAAGAGTCGTATTCTCAACCGCCAGACCATCAGTCGGGCCTGGCAGGTGGGCGAGCAGCACTACGACCTGGGCAATGAGTTCTATCAGACCATGCTGGATCCCCGGATGGCGTATACCTGCGGCTACTGGAAACAGGCCACCACCCTGGCGCAGGCCCAGGAAGCCAAGCTGGATCTGATCTGCCGCAAACTTCAGCTTGAACCAGGTATGCGGGTGCTGGATATCGGCTGTGGCTGGGGTAGTTTCATGGCCTACGCGGCCGAGCACTATGGGGTGGAGTGCGTGGGTGTGACCATCTCGAAGGAACAGACGGCCTTTGCCAGAACCCGATACCCTGACCTGCCACTGGAATTCCGTTTGCAGGATTACCGGGATGTGGAGGGGCAGTTCGATGCCATTGCCAGTGTTGGCATGTTCGAGCACGTGGGTAACAAGAATTACCGAAGCTATATGGAGGTTGCTCACCGCTGCCTGAAGGACGGGGGGCTGTTCCTCCTGCATACCATCGGCAAGAACGAGCGTAGGCCGCAGTCTGACCCCTGGATGGACAAGTACATATTCCCCAACGGCGAGCTGCCTTCCATCGGCCAGATCGGCGACGCTGCCGATAACCTGTTCGTGGTGGAAGATCTCCACAATTTCGGGGCGGACTACGATCGTACATTGATGGCCTGGTATGACAATTTTGAACGGGCCTGGCCAGGATTTTCTGATCGGCTCGGGGATCGTTTCTATCGTATGTGGCGCTATTACCTGCTGTCCTGTGCGGGGGCGTTCCGTGCCAGGGAGATTCAGCTCTGGCAGTGGGTGCTCTCCAAAGGTCAGGTTGAGGGCGTCTACCCCCGGGTTACCTGAACGTTTGTGTCCCGCACGCTGGAAGTGTTTCATCGGCTGTGACAGTCTTGCGGTTCGTGAGCAAGGGACCGATCCATGTCTGATCATTCGATTCAACTTCAGGAAGAGCTGCGGGAATTCAGCTTTCAGGTATTTGATGTTCTGGCACTGGCTGAGCTTGCCGGACGTCCGCGTTACCGGCATCAGTCCGGCGAGAAACTGGAGGCAGTGCTGGAGGGTTTCGTACGACTGTCGAACCATGCTCCCGGCAATCCGGACGCGTTTCCCGAGGCCATGGCTCAGGGCAGCGTAGGCGTCGTACCGGAGCCCCTGATGGTGCTGGGCAACGCCTTGTTTCTTGCCGACGGTCAGGGCAACGGCTCTTTTCCAGACCCGGAACGACGACCTGCAGGCCGGTCCCATGGCCCGGGTGCTGCAGGCGCGCCGGCGCTGGCGGGATGACCTGGAGCAGAGCCGGCGCCAGGGTGAGCTTGAGGCGCCGAAAAATGCTGAGGTCCGGGGCAGGTTACTGGCTGGCAAGGCATTTCATGAAAGTGCCCTGGCGCTGGGGTTGTTCGGGGCGAAACTGAGTGAGGACAGTCAGTCCTGCGCCGATGCCCGGGACCGGCAAGCGGCGGAGCGGCTGTTTGCCTTTCTGGCGCCGGTGCTGTCCTGGTGGCCGGAATACGGCATCCGGCAGTCTGGTATGGAGCCTGACCTGACGCTGCCAGATCCGGGCGGGGACGGGCGTCGTGAGGAGTTACTGGCCCGCGAAC
>NZ_CAXBDN010000144.1:0-10879 GCF_963974375.1 uncultured Marinobacter sp. | reverse complement strand
TCACTCCAGGGTACGGTTTTTCGGTGAGCAGCTGGAAGAAAACGGTGAGCGCCTCAAGGTTCCCCATATGGGCTGGAACCAGGTCTGGCAGACCGCCGACCATCCCCTGTGGCACCAGATTCCGGATGGCGACCGTTTCTACTTCGTGCACAGCTATTACGCCGAAGCGGACAACAACCCTGACATTGCCGGCCGCACCCGGTACGGCGTCGATCTGGCTGCAGCGGTTGCCCGCGACAATATCTTTGCCGTGCAGTTTCACCCGGAGAAAAGCGCCCGGGCAGGGCTGCAGTTACTGAAAAACTTCACAGAATGGACTGGCAGCCACTGAATACCTGCCGCGGATAGCACTGCCGCAGCCTTGACGCCATTGCTGTTGCCCGGTTACCGAGTGATGCAAGCCAGCCCGAAGGAACATAAACACTATGCTGATTATCCCCGCCATTGATCTTAAAGACGGTAAATGTGTACGCCTGCGCCAGGGCCGTATGGACGACTCCACGGTATTCGGTGACGACCCGGTTGATATGGCCACCCGCTGGGTGGATGCCGGCGCCCGGCGCCTGCATCTGGTGGACCTTAACGGCGCCTTTGCCGGCGAGCCGGTGAACGGCGAGATCGTTCAGGCCATTGCCCGTAAATCCCCGAAGCTGCCGATCCAGATTGGTGGTGGTATCCGTTCTGCCGAAACCATTGAGTCTTACCTGAAGGCGGGCGTGCAGTGGGTCATTATCGGTACCAAGGCGGTCAGGGAGCCGGACTTTGTGACGCAGATGTGCAAGGAATTCCCCGGTCACATCATCGTGGGTCTGGATGCCAAAGATGGCCGTGTTGCCATTGATGGCTGGGCTGAAGTGACCGAAGTCATGGCCACCGATCTGGCGAAGCGGTTTGCCAGTGATGGTGTCGACTCCATTGTATACACCGACATCAGTCGCGACGGCATGATGCAGGGCGTCAACGTAGAGGCCACCGCTGCGCTGGCGGAAGCCGGCGGTATTCCGGTGATTGCGTCCGGCGGTGTGACCAATATGGACGACCTGAAGCGTCTCGCCAAAGTGGCGGACAAAGGCATTCTGGGGGCCATCACCGGCCGTGCCATCTATGAAGGTACTCTGGATGTGGCGGAGGCCCAGGCCTTCTGCGACAGCCTGAACGCTTAAGGAGCAGCGAATGGGACTGGCCAAACGTATCATTCCCTGTCTGGACGTGGACAAGGGCAGGGTGGTCAAGGGCGTCAACTTTGTGGGTATCCGCGACGCTGGTGACCCGGTCGAAGTGGCGCGCAGATACAACGAGCAGGGTGCCGACGAGATCACCTTTCTCGACATCACCGCCAGCCATGAAAGCCGCGATACCACCTATGAAACCGTCGAACGCATAGCCAGCCAGGTGTTTATCCCGCTGACCGTTGGCGGCGGCGTGCGGACCGTGGATGACATCCGCAAGCTGCTGAATGCCGGTGCCGATAAGGTCTCCATCAACACCGCGGCGGTGTTCAATCCGGACTTTGTGCGCGAGGCGGCCGACCGGTTTGGCAGTCAGTGCATTGTGGTGGCGATCGATGCCAAGCGGGTCAGCGCCGAGGGCGAAACACCGCGCTGGGAAATCTTCACCCACGGTGGCCGCAAGCCTACGGGCCTCGATGCTGTGGCCTGGGCCCGCAAGATGACCGAGATGGGTGCCGGCGAACTGCTGCTCACCAGCATGGACCGGGATGGCACCAAGATCGGTTTTGATCTTGGGCTTACCCGGGCCGTGAGCGATGCGGTAACCGTTCCGGTGATCGCCTCCGGCGGTGTCGGTGAACTGCAGCACCTTGCCGACGGGGTGACCCTGGGCGGCGCCGATGCGGTGCTGGCCGCATCAATTTTCCACTTTGTGCAGCACACCATTCCCGAAGCCAAGGCGTTTATGAAAGCGCAGGGTATTGAGGTTCGCTGACAACAAAACAAGAACACCGGGCATGGCGCCCGGTGTCACAATGTACTGACTGATCGACCGGGTCAGTGTCCTGCGCTATCGTCCACCTCCTCCTCTTCTTGCTGAAGATGCCCGGGTCTGTTTCGCCTCTTACGGTGAGAATTCCGGCCAGCCCTTTCCTGGCCCGGGCCATAAACCCTTTCGAAGATTTCCCCGATGACGCGGAAGCCTGATACCAGGTTCGGTCTGCCTATACCGAAGAAGATGCGGCATGGTGTCTCCGGTATTGGATTCCATGTTGGAGGTGCTGGTAAGCGCCGGCATGGAGCCGTTGAACATGATGTCTCGAACGGGCATGCACATTCAGTGCAAATAAAAGTTATTCACGTGCATGTTTATGGTGTAGGCGAACGGAAAAATGACGCAAACCGGAGACTATCGTTGTAATTGGCAATCTGTGTGTTGGTCTTTTCTTGAACAGACGGAAATAGCTGCTAGCTTTAAGATGCATAAATAATAATTCTAATGATTGAAGACCAGGGAGGTTTCATGCGGCAGAAAAAGCTCTACACACCGTTCCGAATATTCAGTTTTGTTGTACTGGCCCTGATGGCCACCGCCATCATTTATGCAGTGTCCATTTCAGTCCTGTACTGGAATGGGATTGGCGTATAGGCAGGACTGACCATGACAAACCGACAGTCACGCATCTTCGCGGTTGCAGCCACTGCAATCTCGGCACTGATCTTTCTGATCCTGACGCTGGACAGCCACCGCCAGTTTCCGGAGCTGACCCACTCTCAGAACATCACGCCGGAAGTCACCCACGGCAAGGATGTGTGGCACAAGTACAACTGCATTAACTGCCATACCCTGTTTGGTGAAGGTGCCTACTACGCCCCGGATCTGACCAAGATCACGCAGCACCGTGGCGAGGCCTATCTCAAGGCCTATATGAAGAATCCCTCCGATTTCTATGACGAACAGAAACACCGTCGCCTGATGCCCACTCAGAACCTGAGTGACAAGGAGATCGACGACCTGATCCTGTTTCTGGACTGGGTCGCCAATGTGGACAATCAGGGCTGGCCGCCCCGGCCGATTCTGGTCACTGGCGGGATCGCCGTAGCCGGCGGTGCGGAGGACGCTCCCGGAGCCACACCGGTCGATGAGCCGGACGATCCGCGGGCCAAAGGTCAGCGGGTTTTCCGCACCGCTTCACCCGCCTGCAATGCCTGTCACTCCACGGCACCCGGTGCCGATATGGCCGGGCCCACCATGGCTGGACTGGTGGGCCGAGGAGATGCTGGCCTCTGCTGACTATCAGGGCGAGGCGACGGATGTGGAAGGCTATATCCGCGAATCCATTGTTGCACCCAGTGCCCATCTGGTCCCCGGAGCCATGTATTCGGCCGGGGGAGCCTCGTTCATGCCGACCGGTTATGGTGACAGTCTCTCTGAAGCAGAGGTTGATCAGTTGGTTGCCTACCTTATGACACTCAAATAAAAATGCGCCAGAGTCTTGTCCCGGACAAGGTAAGGCCTCAGCGACAGGGAGAACAATAATGCGGTATCAATCGCAATCCGTTGCCTACTGGTATTTTGCAGTTGCCATGGCGCTTTTTGGCCTGCAGCTGGTCTTCGGCCTGCTTTCGGCCGCCAAATATCTGGGGCCGGACCCCTTGCTGTACATACTGCCGTTTGATGTTACCAAGGTGATTCATACCAATTTGCTGATTGTCTGGGTACTGGCCGGTTTCATGGGCGGCACCTACTGGCTGATACCGGATGAATCCCGTACCGAATTGCACAGCGTCAAGCTGGCCTACATCCAGTTGATCCTGTGGACGTTGATGGGGGTGACGGCCATCATCGGTTATCTGTTCCGGTACGGTACCGGTAACAAGCTGCTGGAGCAGCCGCTGCCCCACAAGATCGTGATTGTCATATGCATGCTGATTTTCCTGTACAACATCGGCATGACCATCAAGAAATCGGGACGGTTTACCACCACTGAAGGCGTTCTGGTGCTTGGTCTGGTCAGCTCCGCCTTGTTGTTCTTTCCGGCATTGCTGCACTACGAGAACTACACCGTTTCCATCTTCTACCGGTGGTGGACAATCCACCTCTGGGTAGAAGGTGTGTGGATGATGATCATGGGCTCGTTTCTGGCCTATCTGCTGATCCGTCTGTCGGGTGCAGATCGCGAGGTCATGGAAAAGTGGTTGTACGTCATCGTCGGTCTGGTGTTTATCGCCGGTATTCTGGGAACGGCCCATCATTATTACTGGGTAGGTGTGCCTCAGTACTGGCTGCCGATTGGCGGCTTCTTCAGTGCTCTGGAGCCTGCGGCGCTGGTGGGCATGGCCATATTTGCCTACAGCGCCATGCGCCGCTCCGGACTGGCTCACCCTAACGCCCTGGCATTGCACTGGACCATTGGCAGCGCCTTGTTTGCGCTGTTTGGTGCGGGGTTGCTGGGCCTGGCCCACACCTTTCCGGCCATCAACAAGTGGACCCATGGCACCCTGATTACGGCTATGCACGGCCACGCCGCCTTCTACGGCGCCTACGCCATGATCGTGCTGGCGATGATTTCCTATGCCCTGCCGCAGATTTGCCCGGGACGCCCTGAGAGAGGCACCTCCATGGGATACTGGGCCTTCTGGATGCAGGTGGGCGGCATGTTCGGCATGACCCTCTCGTTCGCCACCGCCGGCATCGGGCAGGTGTATCTGGAACGGATAATGGGCATGGGTTACCTGGATGCCCAGCTCAAGATTCAGGTCCATTTCCTGATGCTCATCGCAACCGGCAGCATGTTCGCCATCGGTGTCGGGTTGTTTATCTATGATTTCTTCCGTTACCGGCCGGTATTGGACAGGGTGGAGGGCGACGCGCCGGTGGAGGCGCCACTCAGCAGTGGTCGCAGCACGAGCAGCCCGGCAAAAGGAACGACCTGACGTGTCCGCTGACGAGCTGATCAAACCCGGTGAGGGGCGAGCGGGAGACAAACCCTATTATCTTCCGTCCGGTCCTGAAGTCGGTATTTTCGAGCAGTGCCACGCCAGCAAACTGGCGGCCATGCTCAAGGGACCGACCGGTTGTGGGAAGACCCGGTTCGTGGAATACATGGCCTGGCACCTGGGCCGGCCACTGGTCACCATTCCCTGCCACGATGACCTCACTGCCAGTGACCTGATCGGGCGTTACCTGATTCGCCATAACGGCACCGAATGGCAGGACGGGCCACTGACCCGGGCAGTGCGGGAAGGCGCTATCTGCTATCTGGATGAAGTGGTGGAGGCGCGGCAGGACACCATCGTGGTCCTCCATGCCCTGACCGATCACCGGCGAATCCTGCCCATCGACAAGACCGGCGAGACGGTCCGGGCCGCACCCGGGTTTCAGTTGGTGGTGTCCTACAACCCGGGCTACCAGCGCATGATGAAGGACCTGAAGCCCAGCACCCGCCAACGGTTTGTGGCCATGGACCTGGATTTCCCCGCCGCCGGGCAGGAAACCAGGATTGTGATGCAGGAGAGTGGCGCCGACGAGGCAATCTCCCGGGCTCTGGTGGAACTGGCTCATCGCATCCGTTCGTTGCGGGACCGGGGGCTGGCCGAAGTTCCCAGCACCCGCCTGTTGATTGCAACGGCAAGTCTCATAGGTAACGGCATTCCTGTGAAAGAGGCCTGCTACGCCGGCCTCATCTCACCGCTCTCGGACGATGAGTCCCTGGTGGGCGCCATGCATGACCTGGTGGATGCCACCTTTGTCTGATTCCGCCTGGCTGGGTGACGAAACGGCCAGCGCATAACCTGGAGCAGTGGCCATGGCTGAAGCCGAAGAGGTTGTCAGCGACGTTGCACGACACGCAACGGTCTACGCACAGTCGCTGTGGAAGCGTTATCGCACGTCTTCGGATAACTCCGGGTTAACCACGCTGAACGACGTTGCTGCCCGCCTTGACCTGCTGATTACCGCCATTTTCGGTGAAGGCTACCCGTTGCGGGTGGCGCAACCGCCTGCCCATGCCACTATGCTCGCCATTCTGTTCAGGCATGACCGCCGGCCCAGGCGAGAGGCCGCAGTGCCGGCCACGGACGGCGTGTCTGTCTGGCTGCCGCCTGATCTGGGTAATTCCGATGGCGCTGAAGCTACTGTGCTTTACCGTGTTATGGCGCTGCAACAGGTGGTCCGGGCCCGCCGGGGTGGTGCAAAACAGATCAACGAGGGCCTGGCGCCGGTGCTGGCGGATATCTTTCTGCTGCTGGAGGCCTATTCCGCGGACCTGGAGCTGGCGGGGTTGCTGCCCGGCATGACCACAGCGCTGGCACAGCTGCGCCAGCGAGCCCTGACAGCAAGACCACCACTGCAGCGATTCCCTGGTTGCAGGCAACCACTGGAGCAGCTGTACCGGTCTTTCCTCGTTCTGCGGGGTGGCCAGCCTCACCCGGCCGTGCCCTTCAGCGACTCGCCGGCCGAATCATTGGCCACTGCCCGCAGGCTGCTCAGGGAAGCCAGCCTGGTACCGGAAGGCCTGGATGAGAAAAAGCTGGGCCCCGAGCCGTTACTGAAAGACTGGTGGACCGGAGAGTTCCGGTCACCGCCGGAGGCTGTCGCTGCCCAGACGGAGAGTGGGCAAAGTGACGGCACGGATGAGGCCCCCAGGGGCGGCCACCTTCCCCGGCGGCCCAGGGAGCGCAAACCCACAGAAGAGGAGGAACGGAACGAAAACGAAGACAGCATATGGATGATTCAGGGCGACGAGTCCCATCCTCACGCTGAGGACCCCATGGGGATGCAACGACCCGTGGACCGGGATGATGACATCAGCGCCGACCAGTACGGCGACCTGGTGTCGGAAATGACCGAAGCGCGCCTGGTATCAACCCCAGGCCAGCCAAAGGAAGTGCTGCTGTCAGATGACCCGCCGGATGCCAGGGCAAAGCTGGAACTCAAAGCTGCCATTGCCGCAGGGGAGGGGTTGAGCTATCCGGAGTGGGATTACCGCAACCGGGTCTACCGGGTACCCGGTGCCACGGTCCGCTTGTTGTCGTCGGGGCAGGGCTCTCAGCAGTGGGTCGATGACACCCTCAGGGCCCACGAAGTCATGCTCAATGTGATCCGCCGCCATTTCGAGATGCTGAGTGCCCGGCGTGTACGTTACCGCAAGCAGACCGACGGTGATGACATTGATCTGGATGCCTGCATCGAGAGCTACGCCGATTATCAGGCCGGGCGTCCCCTGAGCGATGGTCTTTATCTGAAACAGCGGTCGGGAGACCGCAACATGGCCATCCTGCTGCTTATGGACATCAGCGGATCCACCGACAGCTGGGTGTCAGCGAACAAACGCATCATTGATGTTGAGCGGGAGGCCCTGCTGCTGGTCTGTGTGGCGCTGGAAAGGCTGGGCGAGCCTTATGCCGTGCAGGCCTTCTCCGGCGAGGGACCGGATGCGGTCACCGTGCGCCAGGTGAAACGGTTCGACGAAAGCTATGACAACGAGGTTGCCCTCAGGATCAGCGCGCTGGAGCCCCAGCATTACACCCGTGCCGGTGCCGCCCTGCGCCACGCCACCGCCGGACTGATGAAGCAGCCGGCGGCCCATCGGCTGCTATTGTTGCTTTCTGACGGCAAACCCAATGACAAGGATGACTATGAGGGGCGCTACGGTGTCGAGGATATGCGCCAGGCCGTCACCGAAGCCAGCCTGCAGGGCATCTCCCCGTTCTGCCTGACCATTGATCGCCAGTCGCCCAACTATCTGCCGCGGATCTTTGGTGCGCATCAGTACCGGTTGCTGACCAGGCCGGAGTTGCTGGCCACGGTGTTACTTGACTGGATGAAGCAGCTGATTGCGCGAAATTAACGAGAGGCACTAGTCTGATGAGTTGGCCGTGCGCACAAGTGACGGGCTGATGAGGCGTTTCTCACCGTCGGCAAACATCCGTTCGTTGTTGTTACGGATCGCCCAGACCGCGCTTACCGTGGCCACGGCTATGCCTTCCTCATCCAGTGCCGGCAGGGCTTTTTCCAGGTAGCTGATGGTCACCTCGTAGGGATGACCGATGCCGATGGCGGTGCCATTCTCCTTCGCTTTCCGGATCAGCAGCTGGAATTGCTGATGCACGAACTCCTCGGTTGCCTCATGGTCCAGGAACACGTCACGGGTCATGGTGGGGACCTGGTGCTGTTCGGCGACCCGGCCGGCAATGGAGCTGGCGATGGTGCGACTGTCGATAAAGTAGAGCGGAAAGTTATGCAGCTCTTCCATGACCCAGCTCATGGGTTGTTCCATCTGGGTCAGCAGGCTGCCCATGTGATTATTCACGCCCTGGACGTGGGGCAGGGAGCGCAGTGCCCGGCGCAGGGTCTGAGCCACCTGCTCGCGGTTCATCTCCGGGCTCAGACCACCGGCGCCAAGACCAATCAGACGGGTGTTGGCCATGGGGGCGTGCAGCATCACCTCTTTCTGGTGCTGGTGGGCCTGTCTGGCCAGCGCCGTGGTGTAAGGCCTGAACGGCAGGAACGCCAGTGTGAGGGGTTGTTCCAGCCGGATCAGGCGAGACTCCTGAACGGCGTTATGTCCCATGTCATCAATAATGATGGCAATGGTAGGGGCGACCCCGGATTCTTCTGCCAGAACCGTCCACGGCAGCACCGCTGCCAGTATCAGAAACCCCAGGCGACGGCAGGCTGTCACTGGACCGGCGCCTCTTTGTTGCCCAGAATCCGCATGCCCTTGAGCAGGTTGAGCGCAGACTGCAGCTGGAAGTCGCGGTTGTTGTCACGGGTCCCGCTGCTGTCCTCTGCTGCATCCTCTTCATTCTTGTCGCCGTTATCCAGGTGACCACTCAGGTTCGCTTCACTGTATATGGCACCACCAGACTGTTCGGTCAGGGTGGCGGGGCGTACTTCAATGTCAGGCCGGATGCCTCTGGCCTGAATGGAGCGGCCGTCCGGTGTGAAGTAGCGGGCGGTGGTCATCTTGATGGCGTGAGTCTCATCCAGCGGAATGATGGTCTGCACAGACCCCTTGCCAAACGAGCGGGTACCCATGACAACCGCCCGGCCGTGATCCTGCAGTGCACCTGCCAGTATTTCCGATGCAGACGCCGAGCCACCGTTGATCAGCACGATGATGGGCGTGCCATTGGTAACGTCGCCGGCACGGGCGTTAAAACGCAGCCGTGAACTCTGGATTCGGCCCTCTGTGTAGACGATCAGCCCTTCATCGAGCACGGCATCTGAGGTTTCCACTGCCGCCTGCAGAATGCCACCGGGGTTGTTGCGAACGTCGATGACCAGCCCGTTGAGTGTGTCGTCATTTTCCTGCAGCAGTGCGCTGACGGCCTCTCTGAACTGTTTGCCGGTTTCTTCCTGGAACTGGGTAATCCTGATGTAGCCATAACCGGGTTCCAGGGTCCGGGACTTGATACTGGTGACCCTGATAATGGCCCGCTCCACATCCAGTTCAATGGGGGCACTTTCACCGTCCCGCATGATGGTAAGGGTAAGAATGGTTCCGGGTTTGCCGCGCATTTTGCCCACCGCGTCCTGCAGGCTCATGCCTTTGACCGGTTCGTCACCGAGTTTGATGATCAGATCACCGGCCATGACGCCGGCACGTTGCGCCGGGGTGTCGTCAATGGGGGCAATTACCTTGACGAAGCCGTCCTCCATGCCGACTTCGATACCGAGGCCACCGAATTCTCCGCTGGTGCTTTCTTCCAGCTCTTCATAGGCCTTGGGCTCGAGGTAGGTGGAATGAGGGTCCAGGCCGGACAGCATGCCCTTGATGGCGTTTTCAAGGAGTTCCTGGTCAGAAATCTCCTCGACATAGGCGTCTTTGATACGGGCAAAGACTTCGGTGAACTTGCGCAAGTCATCCAGCGGCAAGGTTGCCCGAATCTGCTCGGCAGGAAGGTCGGCAGAAATCGCCTGTTCCTCTGCCCAGGCCGGTGCAGCCAACAGACAGCTGAAGGTGATAAGGCCAACCAACACACTGGCCTTGCGGAATTCGGTTACCCGTATCATGCGGTCATCCTGTTTTGAGGCTTATATTCAGGTTGCTGTAAACCATAAGCTAACGACAGTATGGCGGTCTGCAATGGGTTTGTCAGCAGGCTAGGGCCGTCTCAGCCAGGGTTCCGGGTTCTGGGGTTTGCCCTGGTGACGCAGTTCAAAATATACCGCAGGATCATCCGTGCCTCCGGTGCGCCCCGCCAGGGCAATGGCCTGTCCGGTCTGAATCCAGTCGCCGGGCGATGTGAGCAGACTGCTGCTGTGGCCGTACAGCGTCATATAGCCATTACCGTGGTCAACAATGGTCATCAGGCCGAAGCCCCGCAGCCAGTTGGCGAACACCACCCGGCCGTGGTGAACGGCTTTTATCTCGGCCTCTTCGCTGGTATTGAACAGCACGCCGTTCCGGCGCAGGTGACCCTGGGCCATGCTGCCGCCAAAACTTGCGACAATGCGTCCGTCAGCTGGCCAGCTGAGACTGCCACGACGTTTATTGAAGGGTTCGGTTTCATTTGGGGCAGGGATGTTGGCAATGGCTTCCTCTACCTCCCTGAGCAGTTTTTCCAGGCGGTCGCGGTCAGCCTCCAGGGTGCTTCGCTCACCCTGGCGCTGGCGGATGTCCTGCTGCAGGGCGGCCAGGGTTTGCTGGCGTCGGGCTTTTTGTTGCTCCAGCTGCTGCTGGCGTTCTACCGTCTGTTGTTCCAGCCTGGTCACTTCCGCCCGCGCTTCCAGCACCTGCTGGCGAGTCTGGCGGAGTTCCCGCAGGGTCTGGTTGAAGGACTCAAGGCGCCGCAGGTTGTCACCGCTGAGATACTCGTAGTAGGTAAGGGTGCGGGCGATTTTTTCAGGACTTGCCTCGTTCAGCAAAACCTTGATGGCGGGTGCGTGACCTTCCATCCAGGCACCCTGAATCTGGGATCGC
>NZ_CAXBDN010000143.1:0-10884 GCF_963974375.1 uncultured Marinobacter sp. | reverse complement strand
CATCATGTGCAAGGCCATGAACCGTTCGTTCATCAGCGTGATCATGGGAGGCTTTGGTCAGACCACCTCCGGCAGTGCCGCGGTAACCGGTGACCAGACGGTTCATGAGGTTACCATTGACGATGTCTGTGACGAGTTGCGCAACGCTGAATCGGTGATCATTGTGCCCGGCTACGGGATGGCGGTGGCCCAGGCCCAGAATGCCATCAGTGAGATCACCAAACTGCTGCGGGAGCGGGGGGCAAAGGTGCGCTTCGGCATTCACCCGGTGGCAGGGCGCCTGCCTGGCCATATGAATGTGTTGCTGGCAGAAGCCCACGTGCCCTATGACATCGTGCTGGAAATGGACGAAATCAATGAAGATTTTCCACAAACAGACGTGGTGCTGGTGATCGGGGCCAACGACACGGTCAATCCGGCCGCTGCCGAAGACCCGGTGAGCCCCATTGCGGGCATGCCTGTGCTGGAAGTCTGGAAGGCCCATCAGGTGGTAGTGCTCAAAAGGGGCATGGCCACGGGCTACTCGGGTGTGGATAATCCGCTGTTCTACAAGGACAACACCCGCATGCTGTTTGGTGATGCCAAAGAGAGTGTGGACAAACTGTTGGGTGGGCTGCGTTCCTGAGGTAAGGTTCAGGCGGCAAGCACCCGCCTGAACACTTCACGATAACGAGGCCCCATGGCAATCCAGTCTGCTGGCACCCGCCTGAACAAATACATCAGCGAAACCGGTTTGTGCTCCCGTCGGGAGGCAGACCGGCTGATTGAAGATGGCCTGGTGACCATCAACGGCAAGGTTGCCGGCATGGGCGAACAGGTGGCCCCGGGAGATCACGTCAAGGTGCGGGGCAAGGCCCTGCGAGAGAAACCCCGGCCGGTCTATCTGGCCTACAACAAACCCGTTGGTATTACCTGCACAACAGATCCCGCCGTACCGGAAAACATCGTGGATGCGGTGAACTATCGGGATGGGCGCATTTTTCCGGTGGGTCGTCTCGACAAGCCCTCGGAAGGATTGATCCTGCTTACCAATGACGGTGATATCGTCAACAAGATCCTGCGGGCCGGCAACGCTCACGAGAAGGAATATATCGTGACCGTTGATCGCCCGTTCGGGTCTGAATTTGTGCAGGCCATGGCCTCCGGCATACCGATTCTGGGAACTGTGACCCAGCCCTGTGAGGTACGCCAGACAGCGGCCACCACCTTCAACATCAAACTGACCCAGGGGCTGAACCGGCAGATACGGCGGATGACCGAATATCTGGGCTATGCGGTGGTGAAGCTGCGCCGGGTGCGCATCATGAATATCCGCCTTGATGGCCTCAAGCCTGGTCAGTGGCGGGAGCTGACCGGCCAGGAAATGGATCTGATTGACCAGATGGTGGCAAGCTCCAGCAAAACGGAAGATGCCAGTGTGCCGGCGGCCAAACCAGCCCGAAAAAAGCCTGCACCGAAAGGAGCGAGCGCCAGAACTCCGCAAGGGAAAGGCCGGCAACCCAAAGCAACATCTGCAAAATCCGGATCGGCAAAACCAGGATCAGCAAAACCCGGAAAACCGAAATCGGGCTCGCCCAAGTCCGGCAGCGGCCGGGGCAAGCCTTCCGGAAAACCGGTTCGTACTGGACGTCCCGGCCCGGGCTCCGGCAAGCCGGTTGGCAAAGGCCGGCCGGCTGGCGGAAAACCCCGCGGTGGGCGCGGTCGTTAGCCTTCGCTCTGATTCAGCACGGCGGGCTTTTTCAGGGCTCTGGCAAACAGATCCTTTTCCTCGGCGATGGCAATGGCGACTTTTTCCGCCAGGGCTTCATCCAGCCCCTCCACCCGGGTCTGCAGGAACTGGGTAATCTCATCCGCCAGTTCCAGCATCTTGTCGC
Organism: uncultured Marinobacter sp.; assembly: GCF_963974375.1. Classification (GTDB taxonomy): domain Bacteria; phylum Pseudomonadota; class Gammaproteobacteria; order Pseudomonadales; family Oleiphilaceae; genus Marinobacter. Next base: position 9,010 of record NZ_CAXBDN010000143.1, on the reverse strand, counting down.
GGGCGTCCGCATCAGCTTTCGATGAGAACAGCAGGGTGTCCGGGTGTTTCAGTGCCATCTCCAGTCCGTCCCTCTCTGAGTAATACAGTGCCTGTACTGCCATGAACCTGTCTCCGTCTGTTGCCCCCGGTGAAATCTGGTGTCCCGGCGGGCGCGTGGTGTACTCGGGCCAAGTCTATCTCAATATAGTGTATATGCATACAGTAATCGGCGATGTTCCGCAGCGATTTCAGGTCGGTGGCGAACCGCCAGGGGCAGGCTCTTCCGATCCGGATTCATCCCGGTATTCTGGTTCGGGTTCCCCCAGAATCGCCGGTGGTGGCTCATGGGGAGGCGCGGGCGGTGTGCCGGCAACATGATCGTGCTCCTCCACAAAGCGCTGGATGCGTTCCATCAGGATGGCCTGGTGCAGTTCCTTCAGGCGATATTCACTGCGCAGGGATTTGAGCAGGGCCGCGGCCATGAAGATCATCAGGATCATGAAGGGGAAGGCGGCAACAATGGAAATGGTTTGCAGCGCTTCCAGGCCGCCGCTCATCAACAACACCCCGGCTACCAGCACCTGTACCACGCCCCAGGTCACCCGGGATAGCCGGGTCGGGGTGAGCACGCCCTTGCTGGTAAACATGCCCAGCACAAAGGTGGCGGAATTGGCGGAGGTAATAACGAACAGGGTAATCAGGATCAGCATCAGTATGCTGATAATTCCGGCGCCCGGGAGATACTCCAAGGTGGCAAACAGCGCCGAACTCATTTCAGTCTGCACTGCCTCGCCGAGAGAGGCGCCCTCAAACATTTCGAAATAGAGTGCGGAACCGCCAAAGGTGGAAAACCAGAGAGTGCTCAGCAGCACCGGCATACCAATCACTCCAACCACAAATTCGCGGATGGTACGGCCCCTGGAGATACGGGCGATAAAACTGCCGACAAAGGGCGCCCAGGACAATCCCCAGGCCCAGTAGAAGATGGTCCAGCGCTCTACCCAGTCATCACCGGTGTAAGGGGTCATGACCAGGCTCATGCCGACCACATTGCCAAAGTAGTCACCGATGGCGTTGGTCATAGCGGCTGTGATGAAATCGGTGGGTCCGGCAAAGAATACAAACAGCAGCAGGGCCGCTGCCAGCATCATGTTGGCGTCACTGATATAGCGCACGCCACTTTCAAGAGGCGCCAGAGCGCAGAGCAGGAACACAATGGCAATACCGCCCAGAATGGCCAATTGCTGACCGGTACCGAAGCCCATGTCTCCCACTGACACCAGGCCACTGTTGATCTGTATAACGCCAAGTCCCAGGGTAGTTGCCACGCCGAACACGGTGGATAGCACCGCCAGTACATTAATGGCGTGGCCGGCGCTTCCGTCAACCCGGTCGCCCATGGTGGAGCGGAAGGCTTCACTGATCAGCCCCGGCCGTTGCTGACGAAAGCGGACGTAGGCAATGGCCAGACCGACAATGGCGAAATTGGCCCACTGGTGGAAGCCCCAGTGAAACAGCGAGTAGCTCATGGCGAGGCTGGCGGCCTGTGGGCTCTCGGGAGCCGCTTCGCCCAGCGGCGGATCAACGTAGTGGCTCATGGGCTCGGCAATTCCCCAGAATACCAGGCCGACGCCCATGCCGGCCGAGAAGATCATGCCAAGCCAGGTGGCAAAGGAGAATTCCGGATTTTCGCCATCGGCACCCAGCCGGATCTGGCCGTAGTTGCTGGTGGCAAGACCCACGCAAAACACCAGGAATCCGGTGGTGGTAAACAGGTACAGCCAGCCGAAGTGAGCGGTTGTGAAATTCAGGGCGTGATTGGCGCCGCTGGCGAGATGGGTGGGCCAGCCAACACCGAGAACGACAAAGGCGAGCAGAAAAATCAGCGACAGAGAGAAAACCCACCCGGGGCGTCTGGTCATGGTGTCCGGTTCCGTGCGTGAGTGCTGAGCAAAGGTCTGCGGTGAACAGATTGCCACCTTATCATAGTGTTGCTGTGGGTTTTCAGGGGGCATCAGCATCCCGCGATGGCGTTGAATTACGGAAATCTCTCTAAATGGTCATGGAAACTGCGGTGGCGCCGTATTGCTGAAAGAGGGGGGGTCTGTCATAACCTCAGCGGTTAATGGCTTCTCAAACAAGGTAACGCTGATGATCTCTCATAAATTGAATTCTCTGCTCCGTTTTCCGGCCCTGATGGGGCTGGTGATGGTGCCAATGCTGATGGCCACTGGCGCCCGCGCCACTACGCTGGCAGAATCCGTGGTCGAGTCTTCGCCTCTGGGTGAAATGAGTCGTCAGTATCCTGCCATGGTCCGTGAGGGAATCCGTGAGGGTCTGGTGGCCAGTGGTTATGTTGAGCCAATGATGGCGGACTCGGTGGCAGGTCTGGCCAGTCTTGCGTTCAGTGCGCAGCGGATGAGGACACAACTGGTAGCCGATCTGGATGGGAGCCTGAACCAGGATCAGCTTGAAGCGGTTCAGGCCTGGTATCGCACGTCTCTCGGACAGCGCTTTGCCGCGGCCGAGGCGGCTGCCTCCAGACCGGATGCCTGGGACCTGCTCAACGAGCGGTCGGCTGCTCTGGCTGAGGCTTCCCTCGATAGGGCACGGGCGGCGCTGTTTGAACGCTATGACCATGCCGTAGCGGCCAGTGACATCACCGCCAGTATTGCCGAGTCCGCCCAGCGACGGCTGATTCCAGCGTACATTGCGGTCATGGGTGACCGGGCGCCGGATGCAGAAACGCTTGAGCAAAACATCGAGCAGTACCGGCCGGTGGTTCGCCAGCAGATCGAAACACAGGTCTACCATGCTTTTCTGAGTACCTATCAGAATTTCAGTGACGCGGAACTCGAGCGGTATCTGGATTTTCTGGAGTCACCGTCGGGCCGCGCCTTTACCGAAGTGGCCGCCTTCAGTATCGAGAACGGATTACTGGAACCTCTGGAGGCCGTGAGCTCCCAGATGGCACGGCTGCTGGGAGGAAACCGTTGACGTCGGTGTGATGCGTGTAGTCAATTTACGGCCGTAAGGTCACTTCTGAGATATAACATGGCCCGTTTTGAACAGATCGGCAGTGCCACCATTCCAGGTAAAGGTACCGAGCTCAGGTTGCTGCAGCGCAATAACGAATTCTCCATCAAGATCGCCGGTACCACCGGTGAGCTGATGAACAGCCGCCTCCATGGCTCCGAGGATGCTCTGGCAACCCTGGCCTGTGAACGTATTGCCGGGCAGGCGGCACCGAAGGTGCTGATTGGTGGTCTGGGCATGGGCTTTACCCTGGCGGCCGCGCTGGCTGCGCTTGGCAAGGACGCCGAAGTAACAGTCGCGGAACTGGTGCCACAGGTGGTTGACTGGAATCGTGGGCCTTTGGGAGCTGCGGCCGGCTATCCGGTCAACGACCCCCGTACCCGGATTCATGTGGGCGATGTTGGCCAACTGCTGAAGCAGTCAGCGGGTACCTGGGACGCGATCATGCTGGACGTGGATAACGGCCCTGAAGGTCTGACCCGCAAGGAGAACGACTGGATCTATTCCCGTGCCGGGCTGCTGGCCGCTCAGGCGGCACTGCGCCCGGAGGGTGTGGTGGCCTACTGGTCAGCCGGCCAGGACCCGGCATTTACCGAGCGGCTTCGTGGTATCGGATTTGCCGCCGAGGCGGTAACGGTGCGTGCTCACAAACCCGGCAAGGGTGCGCGTCACGTTATCTGGCTTGCCTGGTAGCGGATAAAGGTCTCGTCAGCGATGGCGCGGCCTCATTCCTGCAGGCTTGACCAGCTGACCACCCGGTTTCTGCCGGAGGTTTTGGCCCCGTAGAGCGCCTTGTCTGCGCGGGCTATAAGGCGGTCCAGATCGTAGTCCGCGCCGGTGTCACCTTCAGGCTGGGTGCTGGCGACGCCGGCGCTGATGGTTACCCTGCTCCGGGTATCCTGACTGACCTCCAGGGGAGTATCCGCGATGGCTGCCCGAAGCCGTTCAGCTACCTCGGCGGCACCGGTCTCATCGGTGCGCTCCAGCACAATGGCGAACTCTTCACCCCCCACCCGGGCAATTACATCAACGTCCCGGACAATGCGTTTGGCGATGCGGGTCAGGTGGATAAGTGCCTGATCTCCGGCTGCGTGTCCGAAAGTGTCGTTGATGTTCTTGAAGTAGTCCGCGTCAAAGGTAATCAAAGACAGCACCGTGTTTGCGCGCTCGGCCCGTTTCATGGCCATTTGCCCCAGCTCGAAGAAGTGACGCCGGTTGCTGGCGCCGGTCAGGGCATCGGTACGGATGGCTTCTTCCAGCTGCCGGATCAGCACTTCCCGCTCCTGACGCATGCGATCCCGTTCACTGATTTCGGCGACGAGTTTCTCGTTGATGTCCGCCAGTGCGTGAGTTCGCCGGGTTACCCGCTGCTCCAGGCTGGCGTTCAGCTCATTGAGCTCCCGGGTCTTGTCCTTGAGGCCCTTGATCAGACCACGGAAAGTGTTCGACAGTACCTTGACCTCTTCATAATCGTTTCGCTGACGTATCAGGGTGTCGCTGGCCGCGTAATCCAGCTGGCGTGCCTCGTCGGCCATTTCCAGCAGGGGGCGGGCGACCCGTTTGGCTGCCAGCCAGGCAAAGGCCGCAAACACGGCGGACAACACAATGCCGATAATCAGGAAGGAATTGCGCAGTTCCCGGGCCGGAGCAAAGGCTTCGGAGGTGGGCTTGCGGACCATCACCAGCCAGTTGAAGCCTTCGTATTCATCACGATCCCGGAGGCGGCTGAAGCCAATAACGTATTCTTCCGAGTTGCTGGCGTCAGAGTCTGTGGCCATTGAACGGATCAGATAACCTGAGGTGCTGTAGTTGGTGGCCTGCAGGAGGTTTGCAGATATCTGCTGGTCGATGACCGGGTCCGGGCCATACAGAATCTTGCCGGACTGATCGGCAACCACCAGTTCGGCGCCAAGACGCTCCTGTAATGGTCGCAGCAGGGAATCACCAACATGGCCAACCCAGTCCAGATACAGGTGGGCACCGAGAACTCCCAGCACGCGGTTGTTGTCCCGGGACATCACCGGCACGGCAACATCCACAAACCGCAGTGGTCTTGATGAGGAATTGCCGAGTTTTGATTCCAGCAGCAGGGCCGGGTGCGCATCGCCCAGATAAGGGCCTTCCAGCGCCGCCGTAAACCATGGGCGCTCAGCTACATTGACGCCCTGGAGAAGGCCGCGGGTACTCGCCATAACCTTGCCGTCCGGGGCAACCAGGCCAATCCAGGCGTAGTGAACAAAGTTGTTCTGTAGTTCGTCCAGCAGCTCGGTCACGTCCGCAGACTGGCCATCCTCCGCGACCCAGGTGGCCATTCTCGCAGCTGCTTTCAGATCGGAGTAACGCTCATACAGATCGGCCTCCAGCTTGTCCCGCAGCTGCACTGACACCTCTTGCAGGTTCTGCTCGACTGACTGCCGCAGTTCTTTTGAGGCAAGATGATTCACCAGCCCGGTCGCGATCATTGTCGCGGTCAGAGTGAGTCCGCCGAACAGGAGGATAAGCCTGGTTTTCAGTGTGTTATAAATTATGTCAGTCGTCCGGAAATGAAATTGTCTCGCTTGCGTCCAAGTCTATCAGGACTGCATTCATTTGTCGGGTAACCTGTTTACAGTCTGACCAACCGGTTGGCCAGATACCGGCCGGCCAAGGGCTGGCCCCGCCAATGCGGGCCAGCCCTTCAAAGCTTAGCTGATGCGGGTAAGGGTCACATTAATATTGCCCCGGGTTGCGTTGGAGTAGGGGCAGACCTGATGGGCCGCGTGAATCAACGCGTCGGCCTGTTCCGGATCCAGCCCGGGCAGGGCAATACGCAGCTCCACTTCGATACCAAAGCCACCTTCGGTCGCGCCGATACCCACCAGTCCTTCCACTGACAGGTCTGCAGGAAGCTGGATCTTCTGTTTGCCGGCGACCACTTTCATGGCGCCGATAAAGCAGGCCGAGTAGCCCGCCGCGAACAACTGCTCGGGGTTGGTGCCTTCGCCGCCAGCACCGCCCAAAGCCTTGGGTGTGGACAGTACCAGGTCGAGGGCGCCGTCTTCGGAATGGGCGCGGCCTTCACGGCCACCGGTGGCAACGGCCTGGGCACGGTAAACCACTTGCTTGATGGACATAGTCTGATCTCCTTGATCGATGCTGATTGGTTGACTGAATTGTTCAGGACAGCAGGGCCATAATGGTACAAAATTAGATTGTGCACAACTTAAAATGCGTCAGCAGCGATACGAGCGCCACGGGATACTGTTTATCCGTGTTTTCCCCCTCTGACGGCGGCATGCGGAAACCTGTACAATGCTGGCCTTCTGCGCAGCCGCGCACCCGCTTATCACATCGTTAATGGATTGTTTCCTTGATCTCCACCGCCAATATCACCATGCAGTTCGGGGCCAAGCCTCTGTTTGAAAATGTGTCCGTCAAGTTTGGAAACGGCAACCGCTACGGGTTGATCGGTGCCAATGGCTGCGGCAAATCGACCTTTATGAAAATTCTGGGCGGTGATCTGGAGCCGTCCTCGGGCCAGGTGATGCTGGACCAGAACATTCGCATGGGTAAGCTGCGCCAGGATCAGTTCGCCTTTGAGGACTGCACGGTGATCGATACGGTGATCATGGGGCATGAGGAACTGGCCCGGATCAAGGCTGAGCGCGACCGGATCTATTCGCTGGCTGAAATGAGCGAGGAAGACGGCATGGCGGTGGCGGATCTGGAAGTTCAGTTCGCGGAAATGGACGGTTACACCGCCGAGTCCCGTGCCGGTGAATTACTGCTGGGTCTGGATATTCCCCTGGACCAGCACAATGGCCCCATGAGCGCGCTGGCCCCCGGCTGGAAGCTGCGGGTGTTGCTGGCCCAGGCGCTGTTTTCGGATCCGGACGTGCTGCTGCTGGACGAGCCCACCAACCACCTGGATATCAATACCATCCGCTGGCTGGAAACCATTCTGGTGGCCCGCAACAGCACCATGGTGATCATTTCCCACGACCGCCACTTCCTGAACAGTGTCTGCACCCACATGGCGGATCTGGACTACGGCGAGTTGCGGCTGTTCCCGGGTAATTACGACGAATACATGACCGCTGCCACCCAGGCCCGCGAGCGCATGCTGTCTGATAATGCCAAGAAGAAAGCCCAGATTGCCGAACTGCAGACCTTCGTCAGCCGGTTCTCGGCGAACGCCTCGAAGGCCAAGCAGGCAACCTCCCGGGCTCGACAGATCGACAAGATCCAGCTGGAGGAAGTCAAGCCGTCCAGCCGGATCAGCCCGTTTATCCGTTTTGAACAGACCAAAAAGCTGCACCGCCAGGCGGTGACGCTGCGGGAGGTCAACAAGGGCTTTGATGGTGTGCCGCTGTTCAACAAGCTGAACCTGCAGATCGAAGCCGGTGAGCGGGTAGCCATCATCGGACCCAACGGCATTGGTAAAACCACGCTGTTGCAGTGCATGTCCGGTAACCTGACGCCGGATTCCGGTGAAGTGAAATGGACTGACAGTGCCGAGGTGGGGTATTTCGCCCAGGATCACACCGCCGATTTTGCCGAAGACATGAATCTGACCGACTGGATGTCCCAGTGGACCCAGGGTGGCGAGCAGCTGGTGCGAGGCACCCTTGGTCGTATGCTGTTTTCCGGTGATGACATTGCCAAATCGGTACGGGTGATTTCCGGCGGTGAGCAGGGCCGCATGCTGTTCGGCAAGCTGATACTGGAAAAGCCCAATGTGTTGCTGATGGACGAGCCCACCAACCACCTGGACATGGAGTCCATCGAGGCCCTGAACCTGGCTCTGGAAAACTACCCGGGCACGCTGATTTTCGTCAGTCATGACCGGGAGTTTGTATCATCGCTGGCGACGCGGATTGTTGAGCTGAAGGCCGATGGCATCACCGACTTCAGCGGCACCTACGAGGACTACCTGCGCAGCCAGGGCGTGGTGTGAGCCGCTCACGGAAGTTGGCGATCTAATAACCAAACGATCTTAAAGCGGCCGGAGTTCCGGCCGTTACCCCCTCAAGCAAGGCTGCAATGTCAGTCCGAACAGAGCAAGAGGTGGTGTTCATGGTTTCTTCTCCTATCAATCCCGGTCAGGGTTTCGACGGCAACAAGCCGGTCACTCAGAATCCGGGCCAGGGCAGCAGGGCCCAGGCCCGTCCGGTCCAGGACAATCCATTGCCGGCACAGGCGGCAGCACCGGAAAAGTCCCGGGGTCTGGGCAATGTCCGCACGGCGGAAGAGGCCATCAACATGCTTCGGGTCCGCCTGGAGCAGCAGCTGGAAGCCCGCATGGGCAAGCTGTCTGTCCCATCACCTATGAGTGCCCGTTTCGAGCCGCCCTCGGCTGCTGATGTGGCCGGCCGTATTCTCAACTTTGTGCAGGCACGCCTGCAGCAGGAAGCTGATTCCGGGGCCGATCCTGAGCGTCTGGCGGAACTGATGTCCCAGGCCCGCTCCGGTGTCGAGAAAGGCTTTTCTGAAGCCCGGGACCAGATCGCGGCGCTGGGTCTGATGAACGAAAAGCTGGCCGCGGATATCGACGACAGCTTCAGCCGGGTTCAGGACGGCCTCAAAGACCTGGAAGCCCGCTTCCTGGGTGCTCCTGACCGTGTGGGTTCCGCTCCGGTTGAAGGAGCGACCGCCAGTCTTATCGAGAGTGCCAGTCGTAATCAGTTCAGCTTTGAAGTGGAAACCGCGGACGGTGACCGGGTCACGGTTCGAATGGAAGAGCAGCAATACGCAGCCAGCAGTCGTAGCCAGGGCCAGAACAGCGGTGCCACAGTGGCCAGCGCCACCGATGTGAGCATCTTTTCCGGTCGTTACGCCTTCAGTGTTGAGGGAAATCTGGATGCGGGTGAGCGTGAGGCGCTGGCCGGCCTCTTCGCCGACGTCCAGACCGTTGCCGGCAAGTTCTTTGAGGGCGATATCCAGGGCGCGTTCAGCGCCGCTCAATCCCTCAACCTGGGGGGGCCGGAGCTGGCCAGTTTCAGTCTCAACCTGAC
>NZ_CAXBDN010000142.1:0-10925 GCF_963974375.1 uncultured Marinobacter sp. | reverse complement strand
GGTCCGATACCACGGCCGGTGGTGCCGATCTTGTCGTTACCACGGGCCCGCTCACGGGCCTGATCAATGCGCACGTGGGTTGGCAGAATCAGCGGACAGGCATGGCTGATACGCAGGCGGTCACGCACCTTGATGCCGTTGGCCTCCAGTTCACGCACTTCCTTGAGCAGCGCATCCGGAGCCACCACCACACCGTTTCCGATCAGACACTGGACCTGAGCACGCAGAATGCCGGACGGAATCAGGTGAAGGGCCGTTTTCTTGCCTTCGATGACCAGGGTATGGCCCGCATTGTGGCCGCCCTGAAAGCGCACCACCGCAGCCACCTGATCGGTAAGCAGATCAACGATCTTGCCTTTGCCTTCATCACCCCATTGGGTACCCAGAACTACGACATTCTTTCCCATGACGCTCTCTCATACCGGCGGCCCTGAGGACCGCCTAAGTCAGATTGAATTCAGATTTTCAACAACCCACTGGCCGTCGCGCTTTGTCAGAACCCGGTCGCAGCCGCGGCTGGCAGGATCTGTCTGATGGTCGTCCGGCAGGCCCCTGACCACCGACTCGGTCATTCGCAGGCCACTGATCACACCCTCGAGCGCCGGGTCGGCATCCGCCGGCGCCCAAATGGCACTGTGTTTACGGGCAGGCCGGTCGCCCAACGCCACCAGGGCGCGAACATCGAGACTGAAACCGGTGGCTGGCCGGGCGCGGCCAAAATCCCGGCCTATGGCATCATAACGCCCACCCTTGCCCACGGCCTCGCCATGGCCCGGAACATAGGCGGCGAACACCAGACCGGTGTGGTAGTTATAGCCACGCAACTCACAGAAATCGAAACCAAGGCTCAGGTCCGGAAAAACCTCCGTCAGCCTGTCAGCCATGCGTTGCAACTGGTCGAGGGCCTCGACAACCTGGGACGGAGCGCCGGCCAGTGCCGTACGCGCTGCCGCCAACGCCTCAACCCCGCCACTGACCCGCGCCAGTGAACGCAGCCGGGCACCGGGGCTGCCGTCCGGGCAACTGCCCAGCAGATCGTCCAGCTCCGGCACCGACTTCCGCGCCATGGCATCAAAAATGGCCCGCTCCGTTTCCTCACTGAAATCAGCCGCTTCAATCAGCGACTGATAGATGGAGACGTGGGCCAGGTCCAGATGCACCCGATTAACGCCGGACACCCGCAGGCACTCCAGCATCAGACTGATAACCTCAAAATCCGCTTCCGCGGAGGCACTGCCGAACAGCTCACAGCCGGCCTGGATCGGCGTTCTTCCCGCCAGCATGTGCTGTGGCCGGGCATGCAGAACATGTCCCGCATAACACAAACGGGTGACTCCGTCCTGGTGCAGGGTGTGGGCGTCGATACGGGCTGCCTGGGGCGTCATATCGGCACGCACCCCCATCATCCGGCCGGTCAACTGGTCGGTAAGCTTGAACGTCTGCAACTCCAGGTCATGCCCGGTTCCGGTAAACAGCGATTCCAGATATTCGATCAGCGGCGGGATCACCAACTGGTAACCCCAGCGCTGACAGGTGTCCATCACCTCCCGGCGCAGGGATTCGATCTGCCCTGCCAGCGGAGGCAGAATATCCTCAACGCCGTCAGGCAATAGCCAGCGGTCAGAAACTGTCATGTACCGGTTACCCTTATCATGCTGAATGAGTGGTCGTTCCGAAGGATGCCCGAGATCAGGCACCCGCAGGAACCGTAAAACACGGCAACAAAACCCGGCGAATTCTACACCTTTGCCGGACACAAAAAAACCGGAACGGGGCCCCGTTCCGGTTTTTCGGTCAGTTAACCGATTCTGCTGAATCAGTTCGCCGGCGACGGATCCTTCAGGTACCGCAGGAATCGACTATTGGTGTCAATAATCATGATGTCATCCTTGCCCGCAAAGGTACGCTGGTACGCCTCGAGGCTACGGTAGAGACTGTAGAACTCCGGATCAGAGCTGTAGGCACTGGCATAGATACGTGCTGCCTCACCATCACCCTCACCACGGGTTTCTTCAGCCTCGGCGAAGGCCTCTGCCAGCGACACGGTACGCTGGCGATCCGCATCGGCGCGAATACCTTCCGCCAGCTCACGGCCACGGGAACGGAATTCCTGTGCCAGTTTTTCACGTTCGGTGGCCATCCGGCGGAATACGTTCTCACTGACCGACTGTGGCAGTTCGATGGCTTTGACCCGGATATCGACCACTTCGATACCAAAGGCCGCCCGAACCCGTTCGTTGACCCGGTCCCTCAGCGTTTCCATCAACTCATCCCGCTGACCGGACACCACTTCGTGCATGGTCCGGACACCGAACTCGTCCCGCAGGCCGTTATCAATACGTGACAGCAACAGCTGCTCTGCGCGCATCTCGTCGCCACCGGTGGACCGGTAATACTCATCCACATCGAGGATCTTCCAGGCCACGTAGGAGCTTACGTCCAGTGGCTTTTTCTCGATGGTCAGGTACTGGTTGGCAGGCAGCCCCGTGGTCAGCACCCGCACGTCAAAGCGGCGAACCTGATCAACGACCGGGATCTTGAAATGCAGCCCCGCCTGAATATCGGTCTGGATCAGCTGACCAAATCGCAGCACCACACCCCGATGGGTTTCCGGGATAATAAACACACTCGACAACACCAGCAGGATAACAACAAGGGCGCCTGCAATACCCGCAATCGCTTTAGGTCCCATGATTATCTCCCCGTCCGGCTGGAATTATTGGTGCTTTGACGGCCACGCAGTTCCTGCATGACCCGCTCGGTCAGGGCGTCGATGTCCTCGGCCTGCTGGATACCACCGGAACTGTAGCCTTCGGTCCGGTTACCCTGACCGGAAGTGGAAGAGGACGAGGATGTGGACGACTGCCCGCTTACCAGGCGATCCAGTGGCAGATACATCATGTTGCCGGAACTTTCGGTATCGATAAGTACCTTGCTGGTGTTGGACAATACGTTCTCCAGTGCCTGCAGATACATCCGCTCACGGGTCACCTCCGGCGCCATTTCGTAGACTCCGAGCAACTCGGTGAAGCGGGCCGTTTCACCACGGGCACGCTCGACCACTTCGTCACGGTAAGCCAGGGCCTCCTCGAGCAGACGCTGTGCGCGACCACGGGCTTCGGGAACCACCCGGTTACGATAGGTTTCTGCTTCTTCCCGGAAACGCTGCTCATCTTCACGGGCCCGCTGAACCTCGCGGAAGGCATCCTGCACCGCCGCCGGCGGCTGGGTGCTCTCAACGTTCACCTGAACAATTTCCAGACCGGTACCATAGGCCTCAAGGAAGCTCTGCAGACGCTGCTCAACGTTAATGGCAAGCACGGCACGACCTTCCGTCAGCACGTCATCCAGCACCGAACTGCCCACTTCGTGGCGCAAGGCGCTGTCGGTGGCGAAAGCAAGAGCCTGGTTGGAATCACGAACGTTAAGCACATAGTCACGGGCATTGGATACCCGGTACTGAACCTGCAGATCCACCGACACCAGGTTTTCATCCTCGGTCAGCATCTGACCGCGGGACTGAGCGGTACGGATGTTGGTAACCCGGACCTTGGTGAACTCTTCGATCAGAGGAATCTTGAACTGAAGACCCGGATTTTCAGTACGGTGGTATTCGCCGAAGCGGAGCACCACGGCCCGTTCCTGTTCGTCTACCGTGTAGAAGGACTGGAAAAGGACATAACCGACAACGATGATGGCGCCAAGCGCGAACACCGCACCAAGACCAATGCCGCTGCCACCGGAACCGGAGTTTCCGCCACCGCCGGAAGACCCACCGGAGCGGTTGCCACCCTTGCCGCCAAGCATCTTGTTCAGTTTGTCGAGACCCTTTTTCAGCGCCTCGTCAAGGTCTGGCGGTCCCTGATCATTACCGCCGCGACGCCCACCGGTACCCCAGGGGTCATTGTCGTTGCGATTACCACCCGGTTCATTCCAGGCCATAATTCTCTCCGTTCAAAGCGTGTAGAATGGCTGCAAATACTAGGGATTTATGGCGCCCCCGGCAATAGCAGTGCTCATATTAGGCAAATTCCGCGCCGCCCCGCATTGATCAGTGCCCCGGGGCCTCAATTCGCACATCGCTGACCGCAAGACCGGACCGGCTCAGCATCTGATACCAGTCCCTGGCCTGCAGCCTGACCTCGAGTACCGAGTCACCATTATCCCGGTGGCTTTCCGAAAGTACTGAACCCGCCTCGTGTAACTGGGCGCGCAGCTTGCCTTCGGTGGGGCCAAGGATCACGCAATGATGCAGCAGGTCCTCGGCAAGCCGCTCGACCACCGCGTCAAACAGCAAGTCAAGACCGGCACCGGTCACTGCCGAAACCCAGACCCGCACCGGCTCACCGTCTTCATTGCGATCGATCCGGGGCTCGAAGTTCTCCAGCAGATCAATCTTGTTGAAGACCTGCAGCATCGGCACCTCCTCGGCACCAATTTCAAACAGTACGGACTCAACCTGCTCGATATTGTCGTCCCGACGCTCATCATGGCTGTCGACCACGTGCAACAGCAATGACGCCTGATTGGTTTCCTCAAGGGTAGCGCGGAAGGCTTCAACCAGTTTATGGGGCAGATGACGGATAAAACCCACAGTATCCGCTATAACGACAGGCCCGATATCAGGAAGTTCCAGCCGCCTCAGGGTCGGGTCCAGAGTGGCGAACAGCTGGTCGGCGGCGTAGACCGTAGAAGAGGTCACCCGATTGAACAGGGTAGACTTGCCGGCGTTGGTATATCCCACCAGCGAGACCGTTGGAATATCCGCCCGCTGCCGGGCACGACGACCCTGATCGCGCTGGCGCCGGACTTTTCCGAGCCGGCGGTGAATTGACTTGATGCGCTCACGCAATAGCCGCCGATCCGTTTCAAGCTGGGTTTCACCCGGACCCCGGAGGCCAATACCACCCTTTTGTCGCTCAAGGTGAGTCCAGCCCCGGATCAGGCGGGTCGACATATGTTCGAGCTGCGCCAGCTCCACCTGCAACTTGCCTTCGTGGGTTCTGGCGCGTTGGGCGAATATGTCCAGAATCACACCGGTGCGGTCCAGGACACGGCATTTCAGTTCCCGCTCAATGTTGCGCTCCTGACTGGGACTGAGGGCATGATTGAACAGAACCACGTCGGCCTCAGAGGCTGCAACCATATCCCGGATCTCTTCCAGCTTGCCGGTTCCGACAAACAGCCTGGTGCTCGGCTGGTTACGTTTGCCGGTAACCAGTGCAACAGGTTCCACACCCGCAGAGATCACCAGCTCCCGGAATTCACCGGGGTCTTCTGTGTCACTGCTGTGGGATGAAAATTCAATGTGAACAAGCACCGCCCGCTCACCGACATCAGGACGTTCAAACAAAAAAACCTTACTCCTCTGAATGTATATATGCAGATGCCCATCTGCAGTACAGGCGTCTCTGGCAAGATAGCAGAATCCTGCCGGATTCGGTGTCATAAAACCACAAAACCCGCATGGCCCCGCCCGGCGATTACACCAGTCAGGACATGCGGGTCAGAAGCTCGGACACGAATGCAGTCGTCGCACGGACGGCTGAAGTCACTCTTCGATGTCACCCTCCCCCGCCGGATTCTGCTGGGGAATACGCACGTTACGAGCCGGGACTACGGTCGAAATAGCGTGTTTGTAGACCATCTGGCTGACCGTGTTCTTGAGCAGAATGACAAACTGGTCAAACGACTCTATCTGGCCCTGCAGCTTGATGCCGTTAACCAGAAAGATAGATACCGGAATACGCTCCTTGCGCAGTGCATTGAGGTAAGGGTCTTGTAAAGAGTGCCCTTTTGACATAATTGTTCTCCTGTTTTTTCTAAATGCAGATCGTCATTGTTTAAGGGTGCAGTCTTTACCGTCGTCAATCGACGCCGGCCCGGTGCACGTTCGCACGGCCTGCAACCAAGCGAGACAGGAACCCCAATCGGTAATTCCCGGTTTCCTCCACACAGCCTGCGCCGCAACATCTGTCAGCGAGTCCACGTTCACTGCTCAAACCCCAATCTGATACCAGACGCAACTTTTTTCAAGGCAAGATCCGTATTTTCACGATCACCCGACTCGAGCCATGTCACATCCTGCCATTTTCTGAGCCAGGTCAGTTGCCGCTTGGCCAGTTGCCGCGTGGCCGCAAGACCCTTTTCAGTCATGACCTCACGGGTTCCGTCCCCCGCCAGCCACTGCCAGACCTGCCGATAGCCCACTGAACGCATGGACGGCAAATCCGGATTCAGATCACCCCGGGCCATCAGGCCTGACACTTCCTCAACGAAACCCTGCCCGAGCATTGCCAGAAATCGCTGACGGATTCTGTCGTGAAGCACGACACGATCCTTCGGCGTCAGCGCAAACTGCACCACAGTATACGGCAGGCCGCCGGTATCGTCTGCCTGCCAATCCGTTGTATACGGGTAATCCTCGACATTTGTGGACGACCGCCACAGCTCTGACAAAGGTTTGCCAGTAAGGTAAATAACCTCAAGTGCGCGAAGCAGGCGCTGGCGGTTATTCGGGTGTATAAGGTCTGCCGCCACCGGATCTTTCTGCGCCAGTTCGCGGTGCAGGGCAGCCCAGCCCTCGGCCTCTCCCCGAGCCTCCAGACTGGCTCTGAGCGCCGGTGAGGCCGAGGGCAGATCGGACATGCCATGGAGCAGTGCCTTGAAATACATCATGGTACCGCCGACCAGCAACGGGATCCGGCCGGCAGCGGTAATCTCCGCCATATGGGCCAGCGCATCCTGGCAAAAATCCGCCGCCGAATAGATCTCCGCCGGATCACGGATATCAATCAGCCGATGGGGCGCCAGGGCCAGCTCAGCAGCGCCGGGCTTGGCCGTGCCTATATCCATTCCGCGGTAGATCATCGCCGAATCAACACTGATGATGTCACAGGGCAGTCGCTGACAGAGCTGGATCGCCAGATCCGTCTTGCCGGAGGCAGTTGGCCCCATGACAAAAATGGCAGGAGGTCTGGCAGCAACCTCAGGGTCTTTCAACCGCGAAGACTGCACTAACGCCCCCTCAGAAACAGCTTGTCCAGTTCCGGCAGCGTCACCAGCGTCCAGGTGGGGCGGCCATGGTTGCACTGGCCGCTGCGTTCGGTGGCTTCCATGTCCCGCAGCAGCGCGTTCATTTCCGGAATGGTCAGCTGGCGGTTGGCACGCACGGAACCATGGCAGGCCATGGTTCCCAGAAGTTCATGGGTCTGGGCCTCGACACGGTCACTGCGACCATCGGTGATCAGGTCCGCCAGCACATCCCGTAACAACTGCTCGGCATCCGCACCCCGGAGCAATGCCGGTAACTGGCGCACCGCCAGGGTTTCCGGGCCGATCCGCTCCACCACCAGACCCAGCGTGCCCAGTTCTTCGGCAGCTTCCTCGGCGACCGCAGCCTCTTTCTGACTGACCGCCACCGACACCGGCACCAGCAGCGGCTGACTGGTCAGATCCTGGGAGTCCAGAGCACGCTTCATGCGTTCATAGGTAATGCGTTCGTGGGCCGCATGCATGTCGACGATAATCATGCCCTGCCGCGACTGGGCAAGAATATAGATGCCATGGAGCTGGGCAATGGCATAGCCCAGTGGTGGCTCGTCGCCGTCGCTGACCTCTGTCATAGGCGGGGTAATGGCGGACAGACCCACCGCCGTTGCCCGCGAGTCCTGTTCTGCCGGCGTACCCCCCTGGTTCAGTGACTGGTAGAAACCAATCTGGTCCCGTGCTTCCCAGGGCGATCGGTTCGGTTGCCAGGAGGCCCGTGGTGCGACCTCGCTGGCCGAACCCCCTCCCCCGTGCGCAAAACCCGGCAGTGATGACGCCGGCCCCTGAGCCGCCACTGTTCCCGGGACAGCGCCAACAGCACCGGGCACAGTCTCGGGATGCCGGCCAAGGGACTGGGCTACCGCGCCCCGGAAATGATCATCCGGCCGGACATCGGCCAGTGCCCGGTGCAGGGTCCGGAAAATAAAGTCATGCACCAGGCGGCCATCCCGGAACCGGACTTCATGTTTGGTGGGGTGAACGTTGACATCGACATTGGCCGGATCCAGCTCCAGGTAAAGCACAAAGGCCGGATGCCGGTTGCCGTAAAGCACGTCACGATAGGCCTGACGAACGGCATGGGCCACCAGACGGTCGCGAATCACGCGACCATTTACAAAGAAGTACTGAAGGTCGGCCTGACTACGGGAAAAGGTCGGCAGGGCCACCCAGCCTTTCAGGGTGAGGCCGCTGGCAACAGCGTCAATCACCACCGCATTATCGATGAATTTCTGACCACAGAGGGCGGCAATACGACGCTCCTGGTCCTGCCGGGTTTCCGCCGGACGCAGACTCTGCACCACCTTCTGATTGTGCCGTAGCGTGAACCCGGCATCAAAGCGCGCCAATGCCTGGCGCCGCAGACACTCGTCAAGGTGCCCGAACTCGGTTTTCTCGGTACGCAGGAATTTGCGGCGTGCAGGGGTATTGAAAAACAGGTCACGGACTTCCACCGTGGTGCCCACCGGGTGGGCCGCCGGCGAAACCCGGGCGTCCATATCACGGCCTTCAACCTCAACCCGGCTGGCGGCCTCCTGGTCCACCGTGCGTGACGTCAGCGACAGCCTTGAAACCGAACTGATACTGGCCAGTGCTTCGCCTCGAAAGCCCAGGGAGGCGACCGCTTCCAGATCGTCAAGGGTGGCAATCTTGCTGGTGGCGTGACGGCTCAGGGCCAGCGGCAGGTCTTCTTCGGTGATTCCCGCGCCATCATCCCTTACCCGGATGAGCCGGGCACCACCCTGCTCTACCTCCACGTCGATACGGCGTGCGCCGGCATCCAGCGCATTTTCCACCAGCTCCTTGAGTACCGAGGCGGGGCGTTCGACCACTTCACCTGCGGCGATCTGGTTCGCAAGTCGGGGCGACAGCAGCTTGATGGGCACAGGGCGTTCTCCGGGTCAGTGAATCAACCCGGGCATGATACCAGAGCCCGCCAGGGTGTTGCCTGCCTGATGACAGGCAACGTCGGCCAGGGCTACAGAACTGCCGTCAGCTTGAGGGAATCTGCAGCGTCTGGCCCACCACCAGGCGGTCGTTGTTCAGATTATTGTGGCGTTTCAGCTCGGTGACACTGATCTGATTGCGACGGGCCACGCCAGACAAGGTGTCACCCCGCTGGATCCGGTATTCACTGACCAGGGATTCCCCGTTGCGCTTCTGCCAGGCCAACAGGGTGCCTGGCGGCGGCGTTGCGTTGAAATAGGCATCGATGCCGCGAAATACCGCTTCCGCAATAGTTTTCTGATGGCTTTGACTGGCCAGGCGACGCTCCTCCTGTGGATTGGAGATAAAACCCGCCTCCACCAGAATCGATGGCATATCCGGTGATCGCAAAACGGCAAAGGCCGCCTGTTCCACACCGGGTTTATGGAGTTTGGTAACACCACCGAGCTTGCGCAGGACATAATCACCCACGCCGACACTGGCGTTAATGCTGGCGGTCATGGACAAATCCAGCAGTACCCCGGCCAGCATGTCGTCCTTGTCGCCGAGGGTAACTCCGCCCTCGCCGCCAATCAGGTCCGAACGATTTTCGCTCTGCGCCAGCCAGCGGGCGGTTTCACTGGTAGCCCCGCGCTGGGACAAGGCAAACACCGATGCCCCGCTGGGCTGGGAGGTGCGAAACGCATCCGCATGCACGGATACGAACAGGTCCGCCTTGTGCTTGCGGGCCAGCAGGGTGCGGCTACGCAAATCTATGTAGTAGTCGCCGGTACGGGTCAGGCGGGCGGTGTAGCCGGGCTTGCTGTTAATCAGGCTTTCCAGCACCTTTGACATGCGGAACACCACGTCTTTCTCGTGGGTGCCACCGGGGCCGATTGCACCGGGGTCCTCACCGCCGTGACCGGCATCAATCACCACCACAATATCCCGCTTGCCATCACCGGTATCCCGCAGAATAGGCTTGTCCGCAGCCGGCAGTGCAGAGCGGCCTTCCTGGATCAGATCGACCACCAGACGATGGCCATACTGCTGGTTCGGCTCCAGCAGAAAACTTCTTGGTTTGATATCTTCCCGCAGATCCAGCACCACCCGCAGATCATTGCCATTCCTGGTGGCACTGCGGATACGCTGTACCGGACTCCCGGAAAGATCCAGTTTGCTGAAATCAGCCTGCAGACTGGCGTTTCGCATATCGATGACCAGGCGCGGCGGGTTGTCCAGTGCGAACACCGTGTGCTCCACCGGTGCGGCGGTATCAAACACCATGCGGGTGTGTTCCGGCGCCGGCCATATTCGTGCGCTGTCGACACGAGTGGCGGCCTGGGCCGTTGCCGTTACTGCCGCCACCAACAGGCCAGCCAAAACCAGTAACGCGCCCAATGGCCGGCCAGTTCTGCCGGTACGTCCTTTGGCTCTGACCATCACCGAATCCTCATATCTGGTTGTCTGTTCATAACCCTTTCCCTGTACTTCGGGTGGCTTGCTCTGACACCGAAAACGCCGGGTCAGCCCACGACTTCAGGTGTTCGAGCAACGCCCGCCCGGTTGCGCTGTCACTGACCAGGGTCAGCCTGCGGCTATTTTCTTCGTTTACCAGATGTAGCGACACATCCGGCACCGGCAACACTCCCTGGCCCCGCTCAGGCCACTCGATCAGACACAGATTATCTGCTCCGAGGTAGTCGCGGATGCCCATAAATTCCAGCTCCTCCGGGTCGCCAAGCCGGTAAAGATCAAAATGCCAGGTTGGCGGCTGCAGATGCTCGTAAGGCTCGACCAGCGTGTAGGTAGGACTTTTGACCGAGCCACTGTGACCTAGCGCCCTGATAAAACCACGACTCAGCGTGGTCTTGCCGGCGCCAAGATCGCCGTTCAGGAACAGAACGGCTCCGCCGCCCACATGCTGCAGTGCCGCTGCAAGGGCGGCGCCC
>NZ_CAXBDN010000141.1:0-10960 GCF_963974375.1 uncultured Marinobacter sp. | reverse complement strand
GAAAACAGGATGGCGTTGCAGCGGGCACCAAAATGATCTCCGAAGTTCAGCAATGCCTGGTCGATGGAGGGGCCGTAAGGGCCGGGCCAGGCAGTATCCTTTTCCGCCATTGTGCCATCGCTGGCCAGAGTCCACTCCCGTTCAACCGGAATCACGGTAACCGTGCCGCAGGTCAGTGCCATACCCTTTTCTGCGCGCTGCAAACGGTAATGGGCGTGGCGCCCCAGCACCCGTGCCAGCACGTCGGTAAAGTTGCCATCAATATGCTGTGCGTAAACAAACGCCACCGGTAATCCGGGCGGCAGATGATCGAGAAAGGTTTTCACCGCAGCGGGCCCACCCAGGGATGCGCCCAGTATCCAGATCTCATCGGCCACCTGGCCAGGTTGTGCCGGTGCTATCCAGCGCGGCAATTCCGGCGCTCCGCCAGGTTGGACCGCTACCTCCTCAAGGGATTCCAGAGACTCGGCCGATTCAGCCTGGGTCAGTGTTCCCAGATGCTGTTCGAGCTTGGCCAGTAACCGGCGCTCCCAGCGCAGGTAGTCCCGGGTGCCTGGTTTTGGGGCCAGATCGATGCCAAACAGCACCGGCACATCGGTCTTGTCCAGAATATGGTCGAACAGTGTCGGGTGATCGGCTTCGTCTTCCAGTGTGATCAGCCAGAGATCGGCATCTGGAAGCAGGTCGTGGCTCAGCACCCGGTCCGGCGCGCCACTGAACCCGGGCCGTAGCCCGAAACGATCTGACGCCTCCTGCAGCCGGTGCCGTTGAAGTACGTTGTCAGAGACAATACCGACCGCCGGCCGACCGCCTCCCGTTGTCATCAGCGATCCCCGTCACCGGCCAGTCGTTGAATGGTCTCCAGCAGCTCGCTTTCCTGGAACGGCTTGCCAAGGTACTCGTTGACACCGATGGCCAGGGCCCGTTCACGGTGCTTCTGGCCGGTCCGGGAGGTGATCATGCAGATCGGAATGTCACGCAGGCTGTCATCGTGACGAACAAAGCTGGCCACCTCGAAACCGTCCATCCGCGGCATCTCGATATCCAGCAGAATAATGTCCGGACGATGGTCCTGCAGCTGGGCCACGGCGTCGAGACCATCTTTTGCGGTCACCACTTCCATGCCATTCCGCTCCAGCAGGCGGGACGTAACTTTGCGCACAGTCACCGAATCATCCACCACCATCACCAGAGTGGGACGGTCTTCACGATACTGCTGCTGCGAAGCCTGATCTGCCAGGCGCTGACGTTCCGAGAGAATATCCGAACGGATCATCGCCGGCAGGTCGAGAATCACCACCACGTTGCCGTCACCCAGAATGGTGGCACCGGATACCCCGCGCACCGAACTGAACTGTGGCCCCAGCGATTTCACCACGATTTCGCGGCTGCCCAGCAGGCTGTCCACCTGCAATGCCATGGGTTGCTCCGAGCCCCGCACCAGTATGACCGGCAACGGCAGCGCCTGGCCCTGGAGCTTGGGCCGATGGTCGCTGTGCAGCAGGCCGCCCAGGTACTGAAGACGGTATTCCTGGCCGGCGTATTCATAGGCGGGCGCCTCCGGCTGGTAATACTCTTCCAGCTCCCAGGTGCTGACCCGCACTATCCCCTCGATGGTGTTCAGCGGGATGGCGTAGAAGTCTTCGCCGGTTGATACCATCAGCGCCCGGTTAACCGATACCGTGAACGGCAGTCGGACCGTGAAGGTGCTGCCTTCGCCTATTGTGGAGTCAATATCGAGGCTGCCGCCGAGCTGTTTGATTTCGCTGGCTACCACGTCCATGCCGACGCCGCGTCCGGAAATCTGGGTTACCTGCTTGGCGGTGGAGAAGCCGGGCTGCAGGATGAACTGCAGGATATCCCGCTGGGACAGCTCTTCGTCTTCACCCAGCATGCCTTTTTCAATGGCTTTCCGGCGAATCACCTCACTGGGAATGCCGGCGCCGTCGTCGGACATCCGTAGCACCACATCGCCGCCTTCGCGGGTCAGGGTCAGGGTCACGCTGCCGGTTTCCGGCTTGCCAGCGGAGGCCCGTCCCGAGGGCGACTCAATGCCATGGTCAAGAGCGTTCCGGAGCATGTGCTCAAGCGGTGCGATCATCCGTTCAAGGATGTTGCGGTCCAGTTCGCCTTCCGGGTTACGGACATCAAACTCGACCTTTTTGCCCAGTTCACTGCTGATCTGGCGGACAATCCGGCGCAGTCTCGGGACCATGGATGAGAACGGGATCATCCGCGTTTTCATCAGGCCTTCCTGCAGTTCGGTATTGATCCGTGACTGCTGCACCAGCAGGGTCTCGGTGTCGCGAACCCGGTCGGCCATGGTTTCACGCAGATCTGCAAGGTCGGACGCGGATTCACTCAACGCCCGTGACAGCTGCTGGATCGAGGAATAACGATCCATTTCCAGCGGGTCGAAGTCGTCGCCGTAGTCCGGACCATGCTCCTGCTCGGCCCGGAACAGAATCTGGGCCTCGGTCTCGATGTCCATGCGCCGCAGCTGTTCCCGCAAACGCTCGATGGTCGCGGCCATTTCGTCCAGGGTGTGGCTGAAATCGCTGTTCTGTTGCTCCAGGCGACCACGGGTGATACTGGTTTCACCGGCCAGGTTAACCAGTTCATCCAGCAGCGGTGCCGATACCCGGATGGTTTCCTGGGCCGCCCGGACACTGTCCTTGCGGCGCTGTTCGGCGCTCTTGCGGTTTTGCGGACGCGGCACCGGTGCTTTTGCTACAGGCACTACCGCGGCTTTGGTTTCGGCGGTGTCAGTTGGCAGCGGTTGGGGTTCTTTGCTGACTGCCTCGTCAAATTTGCGGCGAGTCGCCGCAACGGCGGCAATCAGCTGGTCGTGGTAGCGGGTAATGGCCTGCCAGTCGTCGCCGGAGGGGGTCTTTCCAGCCAGCCCGGTCAGCAGACTCTCGTAGTTGTGAGCCAGATCGCCAAGTTCCGGCAGCTGGGACAGTCGGGCGCCACCTTTCAGAGTATGCAGACCCCGTTGCGATTCCTGATTGAAGTGATCGCTTTCCGGTTCCTGTTTCCAGTCCGCCAGCAACTGCTCGAGTTGATCGAGAATCTCTCCGGCTTCCTCCAGGAAGATCTCCAGCACTTCGATATCCACTTCAACACTGGCGTCGTCCGCCGCTGGCGTGGCCTCTGCCACGGGCGTCCCGGGTGCTTTTGCCGCTGCGGGCAGGTCGTCATCGTGCAGCGCCGAGGCTTCCCGCAGTATCCGCAGCAGACCGCTGTCGGACTCCGGCTTGTTACCCTCTTCCAGCGTCGTCAGCATCGCTCTCAGCGCCTGGCAGGCGCGTTCGCTCAACGACAATGCCAGGGGCTGATTGCCGCTGCCTTCAATCAGTGGACCCAGGCTGTCAGACCAGGCTTCGGCCAGATCAGCAACGGGGTCCACATCGGCAAGACGGGCTCCGCCCTTGAGGGTGTGCAGTTCCTGTTGCAGCTGGGTAATGCCGGTGAGCTGATCCGGGTCATCGCGCCAGTGGCCGAGGGACTCCTCAATGGATTCGAGGACATCCATGCCTTCCTCGAGGAACAGGCCGGCAATGTCGTCCTCGCCACTATCGGATTCCGCGATATCATCATCGGTAGTTGCCACTTCGGCGGGCAGACCGAATTCGATCTCTTCCGAATCCGAATCCGAATCCGAATCCGAATCCAGTTCACTGACCGGATGATCGGCGCTGTGATCGGTGGCCGAGTTACCGGACAGTATGGCCTGTACCTGGCTGACCAGTTCGGTTGCGGGTGGGCAGGGCCTTGATGTGGCTACTTCCTCTACCATGCCCGCCAGCCGGTCGTGGCAGGCAAACAGCAGGTCGGTCATCTCGCCGGACGCACTCAGGGTGCCTTCGGCGACTTTTTCGAACAGGTCTTCCAGAACATGAGTCAGGTCAGCAATGGCATCGACTCCCGCCATCCGTGCGCCCCCCTTGAGGGTATGCACGTCGCGCTGAAGCTCTGCGGCCACCGCGCTGTCACCGGGATTTTCACTCCAGGTATGCAGGGTACTGCCGGTGGCGTTTATCAGGTCATAGGCCTCTTCCAGGAAGATGCTGACCAGCTCCGGATCCATGTGAGACAGATCGTAACTCAGTGCCTCGTTGTTATCGTCGGCGTTGATGTCCGCAGCCAGTTGCTCTTCATCCGGCTCCAGCTCCCACCGGGGCAGCTCCTCATCGTCGGTACCGGCATTGTCTGCTGAACCTTCAGGGCTGAACTCGTCCCCGGAAACCTCAGCGTCATCAGTGTCTGCTTCCGCCGGGGCATCTTCGGCATGATCGCTGTCGTTTTGCCCGGTTGTTCCGGGGATATCCGTCACCCTGCGGGTACCGGTGGCGGAATCCATATACTCCCGGATGTCACCGATCAGATCCGGCGCAGGCCGCGGTTGTTCACCGGCCGCCAGGGCATCCACCATGCCGGCAAGACGATCATGGCAGCGGAACAGCAGGTCGGACAGCTCATTGGTGACCGCCAGGCGATGCTCGCCGAGGCCTTCAAACAGGGTTTCCAGCTCATGGGACAGGTCACCCATGGCGGCAATGCCTGTCAGCCGCGCACCGCCCTTGAGGGTATGCAGATCCCGCTGCAGCAGGCGCAGCAGTTCGCCGCTATCGGGTCGCTCCTGCCAGGATTCGAGGGCGTCGGCGGTACTGCTGATCAGGTCCTGGGCCTCTTCCAGGAAGATGGCGACCAGTTCGTCGTCACCTTCCGGACTGTCAGTATCGGCGTCAGCGCTAAACGGCGTTTCAGTCTCGGCTGCCGGAATTGCGGAATCGTCCGTCTCTGGCAGCGCCAGTTCAATGGCTTCGTCGTCAGCGTCAGCGGCGGTAGTGCGCAGCGTATCGGCCACTGTCAGAAGCTCGGCTTGCAGACTCTGGTCCGGCTGGGTAGCGAGTCCGGCAGCCACCTGATCCATAAGGTTGATCAGGTGATCGTGGGCGGAGCGAACGGTTTCCAGTAACCAGGCATCCGGTGCCTGACGATGCTCAATGGCCAGCAGATAGACGTCGGCCAGGGCTTCAGTCAGCTCTGCCACGTCAGTGAGGCCGGCTTCCCGGGCGTTACCGGTCAGTTGCTCCAGCTCATGGGCCAGGCGGTCAATGGCAGCGGTGTCGGTGGGGTGTTCAATCCACTCATCCACATGGCGGTCAGCATCCAGCAGCACATCGAGGCCGTCACTGAGGAACAGGCTGATAAGCTGGGCATCACCCGGGATGTCGGTTTCACTGTCATCATCACCGTCACGACGCCCCAGGGTTTCTGCCGTCAGTGCCTCAATATCGGCAATGTAAGCACCACTGCCAGGCAATGAAGCCTGGGGACTGCTGCGCAGCTGGTCCAGGCCGCTGCGCAGGAACTGGCAGCTCTGCTGGATCAGCGACATCACGCGCTGGTCAGCACGACGGTTCTCGGCTCTTGCCTGCTTGACGTATTGCTCAAGCGGCGTAATAACCTCGGCAATGGGGGCGATGCCGGCGGTATTGGCGCTGCCTTTGAGTGTATGAAGTGCTCTTGATACCTGGTCGGTGTAGGCCACGGTGGTGCGATCACCGGTTTCCGCCAGAAAGCTTTCGAGCGCGGCCAGGTGGGTGCGGGCCTCGCTCTCGAAGATGTCCACAAGGACGGGATCGACCAGTTCTTCGTCCTGACCGCTCGGTTCGGCCGCGGACTGCACAGGCTCTTCGGCTTCTGCCTGGGGCATTTCCCTGGCATCCGGGATATCACCATCGGCCAGAATCCGGGCCCGGTCTTCCAGGGCTCGGGTGTCGATCGATCCGGTCCGTCGCATTTCGAAGTCCGTGACCAGTTCCGGCAATACCTCAGTGACATCCTGCAGCAGCGTGCCAATATCATCGTTCATGAAAATGCTGGATTCTATAATCCGGTTCAGCATGTTCTCCACGGACCAGGCCAGTTCACCAACGACGCTGGCGCCGACCATGCGGCCGCTGCCCTTGAGCGTGTGAAAGGCTCTGCGGACTTCTGCCATGGCGCTGCGGTCATCGTGCTGACGAAGCAGTCTGGGCAGGTATTCGTTGATCGTCCCTAGAACCTCTCCGGCTTCTTCCACGAAGATCTCGATGATCTCGTCGTCGATCAGATCATCGTCGAAGTCTGCGGTCGGTTGAGGAGATTGTTCCGGTTCATCGTCACTGTCCGCTTGCTCAGGGGTATCGGTCGGCGCCGGTGCGAAGGGCAGGTCCGCTTCCGCTTCGACCTCCTGAAGATCGTCCGGAGCAGGCAGATCCTCTTCCAGGCCGGTTTTACGGGTGGTTGCCATGGCTTCGGCGCGGGCAATCAGTGGGCTGACGTCGCCGTTGGCATTACCGTCGGCAAAGTCACTGATCAGACCGGGCAGCTGATTGTTCACTTCGTCGATCAGCGAGAACAGTTCATCGGTGGGCCTGAGTGACTGGTCCAGCACCCGGTTGAGCAGGTTTTCAATCGACCATGCCAGCTCGCCTATACTGGTAGCCCCGACCAGGCGGCCGCTGCCTTTGAGGGTATGGTAGGCCCGGCGAACCTCGGTAAGGGCTTCGCGATCGTCGTGATTGTGGCGCAGTTGTGGGTAATGGGTGTGGATGGTCTCCATGACCTCGCCCGCTTCCTCAACAAAGATCTCGAGGATCTCGTCGTCCACCAACTCCGCGTCGGTACCCTTGAGTTCAGGTTCCGGCAGCGGCGAGCTGGCAGCTGTCGCGGTGCCCTGCTCTGATTCCTCGGCATTCCAGGCTGGCGCCTCGCCCGGGGGGAAACCCAGGGAGCGGAGGCTGTCTTCCGCCACCCGCAGCACCGATTCGTTGTCACCAATGCCGTCGGACAGGCGCTCGAGATAGTATTCGATACTGGTGATCGTGTCGGCGAGGGTGTCCAGCTGCTTCCAGTCCGGTATCCGGCGGCCTTCCAGTAAAACCAGCTGGATGTACTGCCTGCTGGAGTGAAGGATATCGGCCGCTCGCGGTAACGGAATGACCTTCAGCCCGCCTTCAATGCTTGCCAGCATTTCAGGTACGTGTTCGATTTCCCGCGGGTTCCACTGGGACGCGATGAAATTGACGACGGCGCTTTTGACTTGCTCCAGAGCGTTGCGGGACTCCCTGAGCAGCGCGCTGTTGGCATCGTTCAGCTCCTGCCGGCCTGGCGCGTCATCCTGGCTATCGGGGCCCAGGGACCTTGAGCCGGTCTTGTCACGGTCAAGCCCGGTCAGGGTGGCTTCCACATAGAGCAGGGCGCCGGCAATATCCAGCAGTGTACCGTCGTCTACTGATTCCTGGCGGCTGATCAGCTGTTCCACCAGTTCCGTCTGTTCGGTAACGATACGTCGGGGGTTGACCTGGCCGATGACGGCAAGGGTATTGGCCACCTGACGCAGACCGGGCAGCAACTCTTCCAGATCCTGGTTCTGGCGGAACTGGTCACGGACAAACAGGTCCAGCTGATCCTTGAGGCGGGCAACTTCCTCATTCAGTGCTACCACCACCGAGTGGATAGCTTCACGGCCGGGACCGTGCTGAACCGCCGGATCAGAGGCCCCGGGCAGGGCGTCGTTCAGGCGATAGCGATCGCGAAGATCCTTGATATAAGGTGTATCGCTTCTGCGTGCCTGGGCAACGTAGTACAGCAGGTTGCGGAACAGGGTTTCCGGCACTGGCTGGCTCAGAATGTCCTTGGGCTCATCGGTCAGGCGCTGAATCTCGCCATCCAGCTGAACCAGCAGGGACAGGCTGGCAGGCCCGGGACTATTGGTACCCAGTTCCAGCGATTCGGTAAAACCACCGGCGGCACGCCAGAGCTCCTCGCGGGGGGTGCCGGCACAGAGCTTGATCAGACGCTGAATCACTTTCTGCATGTTGCTGAAGTGTTCGGTTAGGTGATCACCGGATTCGGCACCCTTGCGGGCCCGGTGGAACATGACGCCCAGTTTGCCGACGTTGGCGAGCACCTTGGGGTCCTGCAACAGCCTTACCACCTTCGGTGAAGGCTCGAAGGAGGCGTGGCTCATGTCCGGTCGGAACAGTGACAGGTCCGATAGCAGAGTTTCGCCGCGGGCAGCACGCAAGTTATTCAGCAACGGCAGCAGCGCCAGGGGAAGATCGTCCTGGCTGGATTGCAGGGATTCGAGGTAGCGGGGCAGCCGAAGAATCGCCTCCATCAGGACATCCAGAGCCTGATCCGGATTGCTCACCGTGCTCTTCAGGATGCCCTGGGTCAGCTGCTCCATTTCTTCTGCCAACAGGGCAGCACCCTGCAGCTCGACCATTTGCAGAGTGCCATGAACCTGATGCAGATAGTTCAGGCAAAAACGGAGCCGTGCGGTATCCTCGCGGTTTTCCACATAGGCTTCCAGCGCCTGCTGGCCCTGCTTCAGGGTTTGTTCAATCTCGCCGCGAACCCAGTCCAGGGCGATGTTGTCATGGTTGTTGCCCATAACCACTCCGGTTATTCGTCGTCTGACTGGCGGCGAATCCACGCCAGCACATGTTCCGAGGGAACCCGCTGCAACCCCGGGGGTTGCCAGCCGGTTACTTCACCCTGACCCAGAATCAGCAGGCCACCTGGCGCCAGATAGTCCGCCAGTCGCGTGACGATCTCGCGCCGCCGCCAG
The DNA here is from genome assembly GCF_963974375.1 of uncultured Marinobacter sp. GTDB lineage: Bacteria > Pseudomonadota > Gammaproteobacteria > Pseudomonadales > Oleiphilaceae > Marinobacter. Next base: position 2,334 of record NZ_CAXBDN010000141.1, on the reverse strand, counting down.
CGGCGGAAATAGATCAGCAAGTTCTGGCAAAAGATAATATTCATCCCTTGCATTGGAAGCTGTTTCAGATCCAGCACATTCAGCCGGGTGAAACAGACTCGTTCCCGGAGTCCTTCCGTAATCTCTACTGTATTGCGTGCCCCTGGTCTGAAATAACGCTGCTTCAGTGGCTCGCTCATTCCCGTCAGCCGGCGCGGATTGAAAAGTCCCCGTTCGGCCTTTTCCAGTGCCGGTTTGCTGATGTCGGAACCAGTCACACCGTAGAGTGGTGGCAGCCCCAGCTGCTCCATACTTTCGTTGAGCAGTATGGCGAGGGTGTAGGCCTCTTCGCCGGTGGAACAACCCACACTCCAGGCTTCCAGCGGCCGCCTTTTCAGCTGTTCCCTTGGCCGCGTCATGACGTAATCCGAAACCAGCCTGCAGGCGTCCGAATCCCGGAAAAAACGGGTTTCCTGGACGGTCAGCCGATCAACGAGGGTGGCCCATTCCATGACCGCTTCCGGACCGGCCACGATTTTTTCGTAATAGGTCTGGTAGCTGCCGCACCCGATTTCCCGCATCCGGATGCCGATATTGGTCTCCAGAAAGGATTTGCGCTCTGACGACAGCGCCATTCCGGTGCGGTGCTCCAGCAGGGTTTTCCACTGGTGGAACTGCGCTTCGTCCATGTCCGGGAGCGGACGCAGGACCCAGTGTCCAGAGCCGGGTGACAGGTTGCGGGGTGCTTCAGACATAAACCCTCATCGCCCCTCGCAACGGTGGTCAGCTGACCACCGGAACGTTGCTGCCTTCCTCGTTGCTGATGAAGCCGGCTTCCTCTTCAGGCAGGGTGAAACCTGCTACTGAAGATCTCAGCTCGGAGGCCATTTCGGCGAGGTTTCCGATAGAGCGCGCAGTCGCGTTGGTACCGGAGGAGGTCTGTGAGGTGATCTCCTGGATAACGTTCATGGTGTTGGAGATGTGCGCGGCCGACGACGCCTGCTGGCGTGCCGCGTTGGAGATGTTCTGGATCAGTTCCGCAAGGCTCATGGAAACGTTTTCGATCTCTTCCAGAGCAACACCGGCGTCCTGCGCCAGGCGGGCACCACGGACCACCTCGGCGGTGGTGTGTTCCATGGAGATGACCGCTTCGTTGGTATCCGACTGGATCGTCTTGACCAGTGCCTCGATCTGCTTGGTAGCAGCGGATGAACGTTCTGCCAGACGCTGAACCTCGTCCGCAACCACCGCGAAGCCCCGGCCCGCGTCACCGGCCATGGAGGCCTGGATTGCTGCGTTCAGGGACAGGATGTTGGTCTGGTCGGCAATGTCGTTGATCAGCGAGACGATGTCACCGATTTCCTGGGAAGATTCACCAAGACGCTTGATCCGTTTGGAGGTTTCCTGGATCTGCTCGCGGATGTTGTCCATGCCGCGAATGGTGTTCTGTACCACTTCGGCGCCTTTCTTGGCGATGGCAACCGAGCGCTCCGCAACCGCGGTGGATTCGGCGGCGTTGGAGGATACCTGGTCGATGGACACGGCCATCTCGTTCACCGCAGCCGATGCACCGGCAATTTCCTGGGCCTGGTGCTCAGAGGCGTCGGCCAGATGCATGGCGGTGGCCTGGGATTCCTGGGCGGCAGACGCAACCCGGACCGCAGTGCCACGAATGGCCTGTACCAGCCCGCGCATCTGGTCGATGGCGTAGTTGATCGAGTCAGCGATGGCGCCGGTAAAGTCTTCGGTAACCGTGGCCTCAGTTGTCAGGTCACCGTCAGCGAGGTCAGCCAGTTCGTCCAGCAATCGCAGGATGGCGTTCTGGTTCTGTTCGTTCTGGGCCTGGGTGGTGGCCAGGCGCTCCTGGGCGGCCCGGTAAAGGGTAAGGCCGATGGCGACAACCACGGCAACCATCAGGGCAAGAATGATATAGGCCAGCAGTGGGCTGACCAGCCTCGAGGCGGCACGGCCGGCAAACGCGTCCGCCAGCCCAGAGATCTCGGTCAGTAGCAGCTGGGAGTTCTGGAAGATGTCGCTGGCGGCGGTACGGACCAGGTCAGGGGACGCTTCAAGAATGGCGTCAATGTTCTGGGATACGAACTCGAAGAGCTCCGCTGCGGCTTCGAGGCCGTAGCGGGCTTCTTCATCGTCGACCCGGGAGATACCCATGGCGGCACTGCCTTCGGTCTGTCCCTGCAGCACCCGGCCAAACAGGGTGGCATCACGGCCAAACCGGTCAGCGGCAATGACTGCATCTTCGTCACCGGACAAGACGTTGTTAACGGCGCGGGCAATACGTTCGGCGAGCAGCGACTGGCGCTGAGCCAGAGCTACCTGGTCAGCGGGGGCGCCGCC
>NZ_CAXBDN010000140.1:0-11055 GCF_963974375.1 uncultured Marinobacter sp. | reverse complement strand
GTATCGTTGCCCATCTGCTCACTCTCCAGATGACAACGTATTTCAGGACGGGACACCGGAACAAAAAAAGGCGATGACATCGGGTCATCGCCTTTTTTGATCAGCGAAGCTTACTCCGGATTGATTTCCAGCAGTTCCACGTCAAAAATCAGGGTCTCATTGGGACCGATGGCCTGATTGCCGCCGGGGCCATAGGCCAGATCTGACGGAATGTACAGGCGGTAACGGCTGCCTTCAGGCATCAGCTGCAGGCCCTCGGTCCAGCCAGGAATGACCTGGTTCAGACCAAATGTCACCGGTTCGCCACGCTCTCTCGAGCTATCGAAGACATCGCCGGAAATCAGTTCGCCAGTGTAGTGTACCCGGACCTGGTCGGTGGCAGCGGGACGGTCGCCTTCGCCGTCTTCCAGCACTTCGTACTGCAGGCCGGACTCGGTAACAGTGACTTCGTCGCGCTCGCCGTTTTCGGACAGAAACGCTTCGCCGGCGGTGCGATTATCTTCCGCCATCTTTTCCACTTCCGCCATTTGCTGTTCCTGCAGGGTGCGCTGATAGGTAGTCAGAGCGGTCTGCACTTCTTCCCGGGTCATGCGGGCGGAGTCGTCACCGGCGTGGCCGTGGCGGAAGCCTTCCAGAAACTGGTCCATTTCAAGATCAGGCAGATCGCTGCGCATGCGCTCGCCGAGAATAAGGCCCATGCCGTAACTGACTTTCTGACCATCGTTTTCCAGCGCCGATTCAACCTGCGCGTTATTCTGGCTGCCAGCGGAGCATCCGGCCATGGCGCCAGTGACAGCCAGGGCGATTAATGTTTTTCTCATAATAATTCCTTGTTTTTCAAATGTGCTTGAGATTTTCAGAAAAGGTAACCGGTTTGGGACTTCAGTGCCACTGACGGAGTCGTAATATTGCCGTTCGGGTCATAGTCACCACCATAACTGTGTTCAGCTGCCGTTTTCCGGCAGCTGGGGCTGCAGGTTAAACGGTGCCGCATAGGGTGCGTAAAGATCCGGCGTTTCCGGCGTGTCCTGCTGATCAGGTGGCAGTGAACTGCGGCCCGGTTCGATTGCCAGGGCGTTCCAGCGGCCCTCGGCTGGTGGCTGATCGGCGTAGTGCCAACCGCCATCGGAATCCTGCCACTTGAATACGATATCTGGCTCAGCAGAGGTCACGGGTACCGGAACCACAGCTTCAAAGGCCGGGATGACCGGAGTGGGCTGCTGGTTGGTCACTTCGGTTTTTGCTGTATCTTGTGGCGCCTTGACGCCCACAACGAGCAGCGCTATCAGAACGGCCAGGGCGGGAAAGGCGAGCCGGATCAGCCAGCGGGTCATGGCAGCAATTCTCCATAGTTTCCGGTATCAGTCATTGGGAAAAACCTTGAAAACCTGTTGGGCGAGAAAGATTATCTTCTGATGTATGTCAGCGCTATCGGTATCTTCATCGGGTGGTGCAGCTACCCGGACGTTGGCCTGTGCAAGTGTCATCGGTGGTTCCTTTACCGTTGAGTGGGTGGGCTGGTGCTGAAGCCAGGCCCAGGCGAGGTCCAGTTCGATTTTTTCGGACTCGAGTTCCGCTTTGGCGAGCAACCCTCTGAGCGTTGCGGGCGCTTGCTCCTGCTTGCCGATGGATTGACGAAGCGCGCGAATGGCCTCGGTTTTATTCCGCCGCCACTGGCTCAGCTCATCCGGTTCTGTGCCATCGTAGGATCGCTCCTGAGTGGCGAGCCAGCCTGCACACAGAATACGGGTTACGCTCCAGCCCCTCTGCTGCAGGGTCAGGCAAGTATCTTCAATGCCGGGAAGTTGCCAGAAGGCAAGGGCGAATTGCCACAGCTCATTGGCCAGGGAGTTCTTGTCCGATGTCGCTGAATCCATAATTTGCATCCGTTGTCAGGTCACAGCGCCGAAAGCGTAACCTGAACGAAAGATTCCCTGTTAAAATCGCGCCATGCTTACGATAACAGATCTCAGTTTACAACGGGGTGGTGTCTGGTTGCTAGACAGGACCAGCGTCACTATTCAGCCCGGTCAACGGGTGGCCATTGTCGGTGCCAACGGTGCCGGCAAGTCCAGCCTGTTTCAGCTGTTGCTGGGTACCCTTGCCCAGGAACAGGGCGTGGTTTCCTTGCCCGGTGGTTGCCGTATTGCCCATATGGCCCAGGAGGTTGCTGCCTCTGACCGCAGTGCCCGGGACTTCGTGCTCGACGGTGACAGCCGACTGCGGGAGCTTGAGCGGGCCCTGGCAGAAGCCGAGTTGGCGGCTGACGACAACGCTCAGGCCCGCATTCACGGCGAACTGGATATTCATGAAGCCTGGGCCGCTCCACGTCGGGCAGAAGCGCTTATCCGGGGCCTGGGCTTTGCCGAGGGCGATGCCGACCGGCCAGTGTCCGGATTCTCCGGTGGCTGGCGGATTCGCCTCAATCTGGCCCAGGCGCTGATGAAGCCTTCCGACATGTTGCTGCTGGACGAGCCCACCAACCACCTGGATCTGGACGCCTGTCTGTGGCTGGAAAACTGGCTGGCCAGGTATCCCGGCACGTTGTTGTTTATCTCTCACGACCGGGACTTTATGGACCGGGTGGCGACCCATATCATTCATTTCGACCAGAAGTCGCTGGTCCAGTACACCGGTAATTATTCGGCGTTTGAAGGGCAGCGTGCCGAGCGCCTGGCCCAGCAGCAGGCGGGTTTCGAGCGTCAGCAGGCCAGAATCTCCGAAATTCAGCGGTTTATCGATCGATTCAAGGCCCAGGCGACCAAGGCACGTCAGGCCCAGAGCCGGGTCAAGGCGCTGGAGCGGATGGAGCGGATTGCACCGGCCCACATCGATTCCCCGTTCAGCTTTGCCTTTCCGATGGCGGAAAAGGTGTCAAACCCTTTGCTGTCTTTACGCAACGGCGTAGCCGGCCATGGTGACACACCGATTCTGTCCGGGCTGAACGTCACCTTGCTGCCAGGCAGCCGCATTGGTTTGCTCGGTCCCAACGGCGCCGGCAAGTCGACCCTCATGGATGCGCTCCGGGGCGAGGGTACATTGCTGTCCGGCGATCGCACCACCGGCGAGCATCTGGCCGTTGGCTACTTTGCCCAGCATCAGCTCGAATCCCTGGATCTGCAGGCGAGCCCCTTCCTGCATCTGCAACGGCTGTCTCCGCGGGCGTCCGAGCAAAGCATTCGCAACTTCCTGGGCGGTTTCAATTTTCATGGTGATGAAGCGCTGGCCCCGGTGCGGACGTTTTCCGGCGGTGAAAAGGCACGGGTTGCACTGGCGGTGATTGCCTGGCAAAAGCCCAATCTGCTGCTGCTTGATGAGCCCACCAACCATCTGGATCTGGAAATGCGCCAGGCTCTGACCATGGCCTTGCAGAACTTTGATGGTGCCATTGTGGTGGTCTCCCACGACCGTCATCTGCTGCGCAATACCGTGGATGAGTTCTGGCTGGTGTACGAGAGTCGTGTGGTGCCCTACGACGGCGACCTTGAGGACTATGAGCGCTGGCTGGGTGAGCGCCGCAAGGATGAGTCAGAGCCGCCGAAGCGGACCACCGGCGCTGAAACCGCGCCGGTGGCCGGAGGGCTCAGTGCCGAGGAGCGCAAGGCCCTGAAACGTGAGCAGGCTGAGCTGAGGCAGAAACTCAGTCCCTGGCGCAAACAGTTGGTCAAGACCGAGCGGGTAATGGCAGAAGACCAGGCCCGGCTGGCGGATATTGAAAACGCACTCTCGGACAGCGGGCTATACGAACCGGCTCGCAAAGCCGAATTGCAGGCCTTACTGGCAGAACAGGCATCGGTACGCAAATCGCTGGATGCTGCCGAAGCCAGCTGGCTCGAAACCAGCGAGGCCCTGGAGGATCTGGAAAGCCGGCTGGTGGCTGCCGAGTGATCCCCGGCCGGGTCAGTTGGCAGGCGCCTTGCCCCGGATATTCAGGGTGATGCCCTGTTTGCCGAGATAGTCCTTTTCATTGTCCAGATCGGCGACCGTCAGTGGCCGCTCATTCAGCCATGCCGGATCAAAGTTCAGGTTGAGGGTGTTGTCTTTTGCTCTGGCGGTGATGGGCGGTGGCGTTTCGTGATTGCGGGCATGCTGGAGCAGAACCGCCAGCCGCACCAGAACGCACAGGCGGCGGAGTCGATTCACGTCCTGACTGTCGATGCCCTCAAAAACCGACGCTGTCAGTTTGCGCCGGTGGCCCCGTACCAGTGAGGCGAGTTCCTGCTGGAACTGCTGGGTAAAGCCGGGCAGGTCGGAATAGCGCAGCAGATAGGCACCATGTTTGTGATACTGGCTGTGGGCGATACTCAGGCCGATCTCGTGGAGCCTGCAGGCCCAACGCAGTAACTCTTCATCAGCCACGGTGGCGATGGCCCAGCTACTGGCCACCTGGCGCCACAGGGCGATGGCGGTATTCTCAACCGCCAGGCCATGGCGCTGATCCAGATGGTAACGCTCCTGCAGGGCGGAGATGGTCCGCTCCCGCACATCCTCGTGCTGAATCCGCCCCAGAATGTCGTACAGCAGACCTTCCCGGAGGGCGCCGTCGGCGTAGGACATCTGATCAATGGCAAGGGATTCGAATGCTGCCAGCAGGATCGCGAATCCCGCCGGGAAAATGCTCTGCCGGTCGGTACGAACCCCCACCTCGGCCAGGCGGCGGACATTGCCCATATCGATCAGCCGTCGACGCAGCTCCTGCATACCCTTCAGATCCATGGTGCCATCACTGATCTTCAGGTTCTTGAGAACACTGGACACCGCCTTGATCGAGCCGGAGGAGCCGACCGCGCTCTGCCAGCCCAGGGAGCGGTAGGGGTTGCGGATATTGAGCAGTTCCTGGGAAGCGTGGGTTATCGCCCGGTCCATCTGCCGGCGGCTGATCTTGCCGTCGCCGAAATAACGGTTGCGGAAGGACACGCAGCCCATGTGAAGACTTTCCAGCTCCCGGGCTTCAAAGCGTTCGCCGATAATGAATTCGGTACTGCCGCCGCCAATATCAATAACCAGTCGGCGGCCACTGTCGTCAGACAGGGTATGTGATACACCCAGGTAGATCAGTCGGGCTTCTTCCCGGCCAGCAATGATTTCAACCGGGTAACCCAGTACCTGCTCGGCCCGGGCAATGAACGCAGAGGCGTTGCGGGCTACCCTGAGGGCGTTGGTGCCAACCACCTGGACCGCCGCCTGCGGCATTCCCTGAAGTCGCTGGGCGAACCTGCCAAGACACTCCAGCGCCCGGAGTTGGGCGTCTTCCGTCAGGCAGTTGCTGGCGTCCAGGCCGGCGCCCAGCTGAACTTTCTCACCCATTTTCTCGAGGGTTCTCAGTTCACCGTGAACCAGCCTTGCCACCACCATGTGGAAGCTGTTGGAACCCATGTCGATGGCTGCGAGCAGCTCTGGCGGAGTAGCGTTTGCAGATGCCGTCACGTGTTGGGGAATCCTGTTGCCGGGCGAAAAAATACGCTTTGGCCGCGAGGCGGCAGCGATGTCGTGCCGGTAACTATAAGCGAATCCGGGAGTCTGTGTCAGTAAAGCCGGGGAGTGCTGAAGCGGTTGCCTGGAACGGGTGCTTCACAGACCGGTGAGCAATCGCGTAAAGTAGACCGTAAATAATCAGCGAATTGCAGCAAACAACGTAAGATGAAAACTAAGTGGGACGGAAAGCCCGGTTACGGACTTGCCGTTATCGTACCCGCGCCCAGGGCGGTGTTCTGCCGGCCGGCGCCAGACTCAGGAAACAGCAATGAGCGGAAATATCGTAAACGTAACAGACGCCTCCTTCGAACAGGATGTACTGAACTCGGACACTCCGGTGCTGGTTGACTACTGGGCCGAGTGGTGTGGTCCATGCAAGATGATTGCGCCGGTGCTTGAAGATATCGCCGACGAATACGAAGGGCGCCTGAAGATCTGCAAACTGAACATTGATGAAAATGAGCAGACGCCGCCGAAGTTTAACATTCGCGGCATCCCCACCCTGATGCTGTTCAAGAACGGCAATGTGGACGCGACCAAGGTTGGTGCCCTGTCCAAATCACAGCTTGCCGCATTCCTCGACAGCAATCTCTGATCGCTGCCGGCGGCTGAGACCGTCTGAAACCGCCCGGAAGTGCCCGGCCACGGCAGTCGCCTGTGGTCGTTGCTTCGGGGTGGTTTTTTTATGTCTGAAATTCGTGAATTTCAGGTGTGGTTAAAACGGTGAGAGCAGCAACGGTGACCAGTGAGCATTTTGCAGATATCGCCGGGCTGGTATTGGCCGGTGGTGAGGGGCGCAGGCTTGGCGGACTCGATAAGGGGCTGGTGGTCTGGCAGGGCCGTCCGCTGGTGTCGCAGGTGGCCGATGTGCTGGCGGCTCTGGTCGACCCGGTTATCGTCAGCGCCAACCGGTCACTGTCTGACTATCGGACTATCGCAGGGCGGGTGGTGGAGGACGAGCCCCGGTATCGTATGCAGGGGCCGCTCGCCGGCTTGCTGGCGGGCCTGACGCTGGCCCGGGCGGAAGGCAAGAAGGCAGTCCTGGTCTGCCCCTGTGATACGCCCGACGTTGAACCGGCCATGCTGGCCTGCCTGTGCCGCACCTGGCAGGCTCAGCCTGCGCGGGCAGTGGTTGCCTTGAGCGGAGACAGAGTCCACCCGCTGCACGGCGTGTTTCCGGTGACCATGGTGGCGCAGCTGGCGCTCTGGCTGGACCGTGGCGAACGCAGGGTTCAGGGCTTTGCGCGGGAGGTTGATGCGTATCCGCTTGATTGCGATCGTTGGCCGCAGTCGTTTGTAAACCGGAATCGTCCCGAGGACTTTGCTCAGGGTTGATCGTGATCCGCCTGCCACTGTGCGCTTTGCTGCCGGTCTGAGGCTTTCTGCTCAACCCAGTGCTCGCCACTTTCGGTCAGTTCCTTTTTCCAGAAGGGTGCCGACGTTTTCAGGGCATCCATAATGAACTGGCAGGCGGCAAAGGCGTCGCTGCGATGGGCGCTGGCGATGCCGACGAAAACAATCTGGTCCTGCAGTGTCAGCCGGCCCACCCGGTGAATGACCCGGGCCTTGCGCAGATCCCAGCGCTCGGCGGCCTGAGCAATCAGGTCGTTGATGATCTGTTCGGTCATGCCGGGGTAGTGCTCCAGAAACAGTCCGGTAACACCGGTCAGATCGCCGCTGTCCCGCACCAGACCGGTGAAGGTGACAATTGCCCCGGTGCCGGCGCCACTGTCCCGAAGAGCGGCGTACTCTTTTTCCGGGCAGAAATCGTCGATCTGTATCGAAACCTCAGGTGTGGGTCCATTCATTGGGCTCAGCCCCCTGTCACCGGTGGGAAGAAGGCAATCTCGTCACCGCCATGCACCGGGTGACTGGCTTTCGCCATGGTCTGGTTGATGGCGATCATCACCGGTTGGTCACCATTGAGCTGACGCCAGGCACCACCTTTGGCGGCTAGCTGTGCCAGCAACTGTCCGGCGGTCAGCCCGGGAGTCGGCTCCAGGGTCAGCATGTCGGTTGCCAGCTCTTCGCGCAGACGGGCAAAAAAACGGACGGTGATGGTGTTGTTGCTCATGATCATTCCAGTAATTCGCTGAAGCTGTAATAGGTGACCGGATCGCCATCGTGGATGGTGGCATTTTCCGGCACCACGGCGAGGCCATCGGCCCAGCAGGCGGAACTGAGTACCCCGGAGCTCTGGTTGGGGTAGGCGCTGACGCGGATCTGGCCATCGACGATGTCCTTGCGTGCCCGGACGAACTCACGGCGCACCGACGGTTCCGGCACGGTGAAGGCCGCTGGCAGGGTTTCACCGAGCGGACGGTAACGACCATAGCCCTGGCAATGGCGCAGGTAAGGCATCGCCACCATCAGGAAGGTGACCAGCACCGCAGCCGGATTACCCGGCAGTCCCAATACCGGCGTTCCGCCGATCCGGCCATAGGCCAGCGGCTTGCCGGGTTTGATGGCAAGTCGCCACAGAGACAGTTCTCCGGAGGCTTCCAGTACGGCCCGCACATGGTCTTCCTCACCCACCGACACGCCGCCACTGGTGATGATCAGATCTGCCTGGTCAGCGGCTCTGAGCAGGGCCTGACGGGTGCCGTCCCGGGTATCCCCGAGGGTTTCGCACAGCACGACGTCACAGCCGGTGCTGGCAAGCAGGCCGAGCAGGGTATAGCGGTTGGTGTTGTAGATCTGGCCCGGGGCCAGCACAGCCCCGGGCTCTGCCAGCTCGTCGCCGGTGGTGAATACCGCGACCCTGAGGCGTTTGAACACGGTCACGTCAGCACAGCCCATGGAGCCGAGCAGGCCCATTTCCTGGGGCCGGACCCGCGTTCCCTTGATGAGTGCCGTGCTGCCAGCCGTCAGGTCCTGACCGCGACGGCGAATGTTCTGACCGGACACTGGTGCGGCAAGAATGCGGACCTGGTCTCCGTCCAGCTCGGTACGCTCCTGCATGACAACCGCATCAGCGCCATCGGGGATCTCCGAGCCGGTGAAAATCCTGACGGCGGTGCCTGCCTGCAGGGGTAATGGCGCGGTACCCGCCGGCACCCGCCCTGATATTGCCAGCGGTGTTCCCGCGGTCACATCGGTGTGTCGCACGGCGTACCCATCGACGGCGCTGTTGTCCGCCGGCGGAACATCTGCCGGAACCTGAACGGGCTGTGCCAGTACCCGCCCCAGCGCCTGGCCCAGCGCCACGGTTTCGGTCTGCTGCAGCGGCGTGGCGCCGTCAAGCAACTGTTGCAGTGCTGCGTCCAGTGAGGTCAGTCCGGCTGAAACCATCAGCGAGTACCCTTGTTTCCGATTTTCTCACCCAGCCGGCTCACATCCCGTTCCGGCTTGCGTCGCACCAGCGCCACGAAGTTGCAGGGGCCGTGACGACTGTCCAGCTGGCTCTCGAGCAGGCCCTGCCAGCCAGTGCGGCAGGCGCCGGTGGAACCTGGCAGGCAGAAGATGACGGTATGGTTGGCGAGACCACCAAAGGCCCGGGACTGAATCGTCGAGGTGCCGATGTCGGCCGCAGACAGACGGCGGAATTCCTCGCCAAAACCGTCGATGCGCTTGTCCAGCAGGGGGCTGACCGCCTCGGGCGTGCTGTCCCGTTCATGAAAACCGGTGCCGCCAGTGATAATGATGACGTGAACATCCGGGGCTGCAATCCACTCCGACATCAATGCCCGTATAAGGTACACATCGTCCGGAAGGATTCGCCGGGCGATCAGCGTATGGCCGTTGTTCACAACACTGTCTTCCAGGTACTGGCCGGAGGTGTCTTCGGCAGGCCCCCGGGTGTCAGAAACCGTCAGCAGGGCAATGTTAAGGGGGATCAGTTCTCCGGTGGCCTGGCTACTCATGGAAGACTCCGTTATGGGTTGTGCGGGTTACCGGGTTCAGTATCCTGAACCTTGGCTGTCAATGGAAGGGAGTAGCCCTTCAGAGGGATCCGGGAGCACCCGCTAAAGGGGGTGCCGGGCTCGTAGTGGGCACAGACTGTGTGCGGCTGGTGCAAAAATGGGCAGGAAAACTTGACAGGGGTATGGGAGGTGGCCGATTATCCATCCTACGCTAACGAGCGGTTGTTCTTCCTGTCTCTGGTTCCAGTTCTATTTTCCGGACTTTTTCACCACCGGTTGCTCCATCTGGCCAGCACCACGTTCAGCGTATATTCAATCAAACCGTTCAGGGGCACCCCTGTCATTCCAACTTTCGCTTACTTCCATTCCTGAAAATCTAACAACCTATGAACCTTACTGAACTCAAGCAGAAATCTGTGCCCGAATTGCTCGACATCGCGCAGGAAATGGGCCTGGATAACCTTGCCCGCTCCCGCAAGCAGGATGTGATTTTCTCCATTCTCAAAAGACATGCGAAGAGCGGTGAAGACATCTACGGCGATGGTGTACTGGAAATTCTGCAGGATGGCTTCGGCTTTCTCCGTTCTGCCGATGCATCCTACCTGGCGGGTCCGGATGACATTTATGTCTCTCCCAGCCAGATCCGTCGCTTTAACCTGAGAACCGGTGACACCGTTTCCGGCAAGATTCGTCCACCGAAAGATGGCGAGCGCTATTTCGCGCTGTTGAAGGTTAACGAAATCAACTTCGACAAGCCGGAAAATGCCCGTAACAAGATCCTGTTCGAGAACCTGACGCCGCTGTTCCCGGACGAGCGTCTGACCCTCGAAGTCGGCAACGGCAGTACCGAAGACCTTTCGTCCCGGGTTCTCGATCTGGTTGCGCCGATCGGTAAGGGCCAGCGGGGGCTGATCGTGTCGCCGCCCAAAGCCGGTAAAACCTTGCTGATGCAGGGTATCGCCCAGGCGATCACCCGTAACAATCCGGAGTGCCATGTGATGGTGCTGCTGATTGATGAGCGTCCGGAAGAAGTCACCGAGATGCAGCGCACGGTGCGCGGCGAAGTCATTGCCTCCACCTTTGATGAGCCACCGGCCCGTCACGTTCAGGTGGCCGAGATGGTGATCGAAAAGGCCAAGCGTCTGGTGGAGCACAAGAAGGACGTGATCATCCTGCTGGATTCCATCACCCGTCTGGCCCGCGCCTACAACACGGTTATCCCGTCATCCGGCAAGGTGCTTACCGGTGGTGTTGATGCCCACGCCCTGGAAAAGCCCAAGCGCTTTTTCGGTGCGGCCCGTAACGTGGAAGAAGGCGGCAGCCTGACCATCCTGGCGACCGCGCTGGTAGACACCGGCTCCAAGATGGACGAGGTGATCTACGAGGAGTTCAAGGGTACCGGCAACATGGAAGTGCACATGGACCGCAAGATCGCTGAAAGGCGCGTCTACCCGGCCATCAACATCCGTCGTTCCGGCACCCGTCGCGAAGACCTGCTGATGAGCGAGGCGGACATCCAGCGGGTGTGGATTCTGCGCAAGCTGTTGCACTCCATGGACGACGACACCGCAGCCATCGAGTTCCTGCTCGACAAGCTGAAAGAAACCAAGACCAACGACGAGTTCTTCCAGTCCATGAAGCGTCGTTGATTCGGGCTTTCTGGATGTCTGGGCGCACTCTGTTATGGAGGCGACGGACATCGCCGGGGTTCCCCTTC
>NZ_CAXBDN010000139.1:0-11066 GCF_963974375.1 uncultured Marinobacter sp. | reverse complement strand
AGCGCCGATGGCGCTTTGCGGAGTATACTGGCCTGCAAAGTCACTGATTCAGGTTTTACACTAAGCCCAGCGGGGCAAGAGCCAAATCTATCGTTTTCATCATGCCAATCCACACGTATTTTCACTGTTGCTACTCGTACAGGAAGCTGCCTTCTGGAAATCTCCGGAGGTGGTTCAGTAACAGGTTGGCCGATTGACACGCGCCCAGTCCCGTACCTGACAAACTCCACCTTCCCATTCCAGTGCTCGGAACTACCGATCGGTGAAACTCGAACCAGGCTTCCCCGATGATAGCTGGACGCGACCCGTTCGTTCACAAAGGCCTCAACCCACATGTTCGAACAATCGATAACCCGCAGTAGGGTTTGGTTCATGCTGACCTGCGCGACCCCTTGAGTCTCAACAGACCAAATCAATACCGGAAAGTCGGTGGAAACAATCCGTCTTTCTTCCTGTTCCTGCTCCAAGGACACCTGGTTTACCTGTTTTCGCAAGGCGTCAAGTTGAACTTGTCGGGCTTTCAGATCGAGGTTCAAGTCTTTAATCTCGAGCTCAATCTCTTCAACTCGAAGCTGGGGATAACTGAAAGTCATCATTCCGCCCAACTGTAACCCCAGCTCATCCGCTTCTGAATCTAGGAGAATCTGCTCCCGCCTTGAGCGCAGTGCCTCAACCCGGGCGGCGGCCTCATAATGAGACATCTCAGCGGCTTCCAATTCATCCTCGCTGACAAAACCCTTCCCCGCCAAGGCACGGATTCGTCTCAATTGACTTTTCCTCAACTGACTTCTGACAATCCCCTCCGCAAGCTCGGCTTCAGCCTCATCTAATGCAACAGACCAGTTTTTTGCCTGTAGCTCAATCTGGCGGGCCAACAAATGCTGGAATCTTGAGAGCTCGTTTTCTCTACTTTGCAACCTCCCTTTAAGAGAGGCAATCGACTCAAGGTGAACGGCAGTCTGTCGCTCGAGGTCCGCGCGTTGTAACCGCAAACTAAGTGCCAAGGGATTGTTGTCTGCTCCTTTCACTTTCCCAAACGCCTCCCCCCCCAAAATATAGGCCCCAGCCCGAACGGCATCGGACTCGGGCATCCAGATTCCGGAGATTGGCGAGCGAACATCGATGACACGAGCATTGACGAACGCCTGGATACTGTCGTCGTCGTAGACCCAGTCCCAGGCTGTATATCCTGATGCAAAAACGACCGTTGCAGCTAAAATATAAAGCCTATGTTTTGCCAACTTGCTCCTGAGTTTCAATCGTCTACCCCCAACTGAATCATTCCGTTGATTCCTGCCAACTCGCCGTAGTTCGCTTCCTTGGTTTACTCTGGGAACGCTCCAGAGTAGACAACCGTTGGGCGTATTAGCCTGTTTTTACTTGCCTGTTCAATGATATGGGCACTCCAACCTACGATTCGCCCAAGGCAGAAGGTAGGTGTATACATATCTTTTTCCAACCCGGACACACGCAACGCAGCTGCTGCCCAGAACTCAAGATTCGGGTACAGGTCGCGACCAGGTTTTAGCTCTTGCAGGGTGTCCACGATAACCTGCTCAACCTCTAGTCCAAGTTGGAGCAAGGGATCGCAATCTTTATACTTCTCGCACATACTCCGTAATGCTGCGCCACGGGGGTCATGGGTTTTGTAAACACGATGACCAAACCCCATTACGCGCTCACCGCCCCCCACCTTTTTCTTGATGACTGCTTCAGCATTTTCGACCGAACCGATCTCATCGAGTAAAGTGTCAACCTTTGAGGGCGCTCCGCCATGAAGGGGCCCGAGAAGCGCGCTTATCGCAGCGACAATTGACGATGTCAGGTCCGCCTCTGTTGAGGTAACAACCCGTGCGGTAAAGGTTGAGGCGTTAATGGAGTGGTCCATGGATAGCACTAGGTAAGTCTCCAGCAACTTGACTTTTTCCAGCGATGGCCGCTCTCCTGCAAGCATGTAAAGGTAATTCTCTACGTGTCCAAGAGTTGGATCAGGCCCAACAAACTGTTGATCGTTGCGTTTGTTGAACAGATAAGCGAGCACAACCGGGGCTCTGGCTATCAGTCTTATGGCTTCCTCCTTTTCCGGTGGATAATGCTTAACCGCCACTGGCATGGCCGATATCGCGGTCCTCAATGCAGCCATGTAGCTGGCTTCGTCGGGCACGAGGTCCAGCATCAGATAGACCCACTCTGGTAACTGTCGAGCATCCGCCATTGACTTTGAGAAAGTGGCCAGCTCAGCAGGGTCTGGTATTTCCCCGAATAGCAGCAGGTATGCAACCTGTTCAAAGGAGTATTTGATAGCAAGATCTTCGACCCAATGCCCACGGAATATCAACTGACCTTCCATGCCATCAATGTACGTAATCTCAGATGTTCCGATGGCTACGCCTTCCAAACCTTCTTTTATTTCGCTCATGCTTGGGCCTCCGTTTCTTCATGTTTTCCATTAATCTGTGCTGCCTCTCCCTGGAAGAGTGGCAGGTTGTGCCTGGTCGCAAAACGCCGATAGCTGTTCAGTATTTCGGTACCGTTTACCCCCATTCTTCTCACGGAGTAGTTTCTGAAATTAAGGATGGTCGTCGCCATGCGCTCCGGGTTTTCATACTTCGATACCCCCATGTCACACGAAAAATCCACGCCTTCACGAATCTCCAATGGCACATCCTGTAATCGGAAATTGTTACCGGATTTCGAAAAGTTGCCTGATGACCCCACTAATAACATTCCTTCTGCAGTAGCCAATCTGACCATTTGATCAACAATGGGGCCGCAGTTAAGGAACACCGCAATCGATTCGTTTTCCGTTGAATGTTCGATAACCCAGGGCGACAAGGAACGAGCCAGCTGGGATTCTTTGTTTAGAGGAAAGACAACCGCCAGCGTGCTTTCCTGAGATATCTTACGAAGCCAGTCCAGAGTCCCGTCATCCGGCACGACAGCAACCTCCGCCAGAACGTCTATGTTCCCGGCCACGATGCATGGATTGGTGAAGGAGCGTCCCTTGAGGCTGTACATCTTTCGTATCGAATACTCGGAATTACCAAGCAATCCATAACCAATATCCGCTGGCGTCAATGCCAGACCTCCGTTCTTAATGACCGAAACCGCATTTCGGGCTGTTTCCAAAAGTGATGTTTTGCTCATGTTAAGGCGCCTTTCACCGGGTGGTAGAGTAGATCCAAGGTCTGGCTGATAAATCTTGTTCAACGTATTGATCGATTTCAGATTGGCATTTCAATGTGATATCGATGTCATCCTGTCCGCTGGCGATTCGCTCCCTGTCTCCGTCGTCAATATTGATATCTGCAGTCTCCACCAGTCCCTCTGAAGTTAGCCATTCGATACGCTTTCCCCCAAAGTCAAGCGACATAAACATCCCCATCGATTCTGGATTGCAACTTCGCAACAGCATGTTGTAGGTCCCGTCACTGATAGCCGCAACGATCAAGCCGTTTCGCACAGAATTCCTGTAGAAAATTTCGCCAAACGACAGAGCCAGAACTGCGACAATTCCATAGTCCTTCAGCGCCCATACTGCATGCTCCCTGGAACTTCCACATCCGAAGTTCCGACCGGAAACTAAAACCTTGCTCCGTCTGTTATCCGATTTATTGAGCACAAAATCTGAACGCAGTAGTCCGGTACCATCGTATCGCCAACGCGCAAACAGCCCTTTGCTCAATCCCGTCTTGGCTGTCGTAACCAGCTCGGTCTGCGGGATAATGGCATCGGTATCAACGTCGTCCTGATCTAAAATAGAGCTCCTGACGTTATGGAATATCCATTGATCATTCACAATTACCGCCTCCACGTTCTGTCAGTTCAATTTAAGGTGCATAGGCGTAGTTCGTCATTATCGACGCTGAACCCAGGCAGTGCTTTTGCAGCAAAGGGATGACGTCGTATGCGGAAAATGTTTCCGGCAAATTCAGCGAAGGAACAGACAGGGCGTAAAGGTTGAATTCGTACCAATGCAGCTTTTCGTCATTGGATGGGGGTGAGGGGCCGTCGTAGCCAAAGTAATGGCCTGACATAGTTTGATCACCCTTGAGAACTTCCGTGTAATCGTTCAGACCCTCGATAAAACCATCGTGGTGCTGTGAACGTTTGCCACCCACTGTGACACACTTGGACACGCTCCCCTCCGGTATCCGCCCGATATCTGGATTAATATCGGCGACGACCCAATGGTAGAAATCTCGCCTTAGTGCGTTCTTTGGTATGACCACCCCAGGTAAATTGACTTTTGTAAGGTCAACAGGTACGTGGCGATCCCGACATATCAGCACGAGCGAACGTGTGGCGGAGGGAATATCCTTCCATGCGATTTCAGGATTCACGTTGTCGGAAAAGCACAGCCCCTCAGGCGAATCCTTTTTCGCAAATGCGAACTTGCTGGGCATACGTTTTCCGTCCGAGAGCGATCCAGATAATATCTTCATCATTACCTCCGTATAAATTCCAATGCGACCCTACAGCGCGCTTACATTGGGCTAGCTGTCTGTGTCAGTACACGCCTCCTGAGGCGCTAAATTGCCAACGATCTCCTTTACCTGTTCCTCGTCGCGTAATTGCCACCAGCGACCATCCGGATAAGAGACCGCCACAGGGCCATTCGCACATCGCCCCATACAACCAGAAGAAGACACTCTGAACTGATGCCTTTCAGGCGCCGGGAGACTTGTTCTAAGAACGGATTTGGCCAATTGACAAAATCCAATTCCCCCGGAGCTGCCACATGCCCGACCACCACCTGGCCGAACATTGGTGCAAATAAAGAGATGTTTGATGTAAGGCTCGTTCATAGATGAATCCCCAATGTCCTTGGATCTTCGATAAAACCGGCAATTGCCGATGCCGCGGCAACCGCGGGGCTGCATAGGTGGGTGCGTGCATTTGGCCCTTGCCGGTGTTCAAAATTGCGGTTACTCGTTGAGACGCAGCGATGGTTGGGTTCGACGAACTCGCGATTGACACTAACGCACATTGAACAACCTGGTTCCCGTACTTCAAAGCCAGCGTCAAGGAACACATCCAGCAACCCTTCCTCCTCTGCCTGACGCTTGACGCTCTCTGACCCGGGCACAACGTAGGCAACAACATGGGAAGCAATCCTTTGGTTACGACATACATGCGCAGCTATGCGCAAGTCACTAATTCGGCTGTTTGTACAGGACCCAATGAACACCGTATCGATGCTCGTACCTCGGATGGGCTCTCCAGGGATGAGTCCCATGTAAGCCAGCGCTTTGTCATCCGCTCCATCTTGGGGGACTGGGATCGTGCCACTGACCGGCATCGACTGGGAGGGTCGGGTTCCCCAGGTGACCTGAGGTTCGATGTCGGAAATATCGATCACCAGCTCGCGCCTTACCTCGGCATACCTGTCACTGGCGAGCGACAACCAGTGTTTCTCTAGTTCGCGCTTGTCTCGAATTTGCTTTCCCGCCTCTGTTGCCAGGATGTAGTCTATGGTGATCTTATCCGGCGAGACAAAGCCCGACCGTGCGCCTGCTTCAATGGCCATGTTGCAGATTGTCAACCGCCCCTCCATAGGCATTCCACGGATCGCTTCCCCGGCAAACTCTATGACCATGCCTTGGGCACCCTCAGGTCCCAGGTGCCGGCATATCGTCAGGATGAAATCCTTTGGCAGAACGTACTTGCCCTCTTTCAAAACTCCTTCAAGACAGACCCGTAACACGCCAGGGCGCCGCTGTACGACGGTTTGAGTTGCCAGTACATGTTCAACTTCGCTGGTCCCAACCCCAAACGCCACGGCTCCCAAGGCGCCCAGAGTGCAAGTGTGCGAATCACCACACACGACCGTCATTCCCGGCATGACGAGCCCTTGCTCTGGCGCAATAACGTGAACAATACCTTGTTTAGCGCTGCCAATCCGATGATGGGAGATGCCAAATTCCTCGGTGTTTCTTCGCATCGCGGTTAGCATCTGTTCCGCCTCGGTAAAGGTTCCAGCGACCCGCCCTGGCACCGTGGAAACAATATGGTCTTCGGTACCCACCGTCAGGTTCGGGAACCGCACAACACGAGCTTTCTGTCTTAATCCATCGAATGCCTGAGGACTGGATACTTCATGCAACAGATGGCGATCAATGAATAAGATATCTTCCCCCGTCGGAAGCGTCTTGACCGTATGTTGATCCCAAATCTTGTCAAACGTCGTCAAGCCCATGTCGATTACATCCTGTAGAAATCAAGGGAGTTCTTGCCGAGGAACCTCGCCTTGGTCTGGTTGGTAAACCCCGGGTGAGTCACCAAATCCTTGAACGTTTCGCTCAGCTTCCCGCCTTCGTAATGCACGTGAGGGAAATCGGCGGAACCCAGAATCCGGTTTTCACCAACCAGGGCAACAAATTCTTCAAGCCGTGGTTCATCTCCTTCGACGGTGAAGAAAACCTGATTTTCACGTAGGTAATCCACCGGCCCTTTCTCTGCCAACCAGATCTCTGCGGTGGGAGTTTTACGCCACTTTTCCGCCCGATCAAGGAAGGTTGGAAGCCAGACCGCGCCGGCCTCTACAAAAGCCACTTTTAACTCTGGGAACCGATCCAGGATTCCTCCCGCAAGCACTGAAAACATGCCGTGCAACATGCCAGCCTCGAAGTGGAGCACCAAGCTAGCGGGAATACTAGAAATTGAATCATTCAGGCTGTCATGAGGCCATCCCACATGAATGCTCATCGGCATCTTTTCGAGACACAGAGTCTCGTAGACAATGTCAAAGCGACGGTCATGCAAAGGGATATCACCGACGGTGCTTAGAAGCATGCAGGTGGACGCGCCAAGGGATTTCGCCCGACGCACTTCCCGGGCAGCTGCGTCCGGATTTCGCATGGGCAGCACAGCGGCCCATTTCAGGTTCTCCGATCGTCGGCCGCAACGCTCGCCCATGAACGAGTTGTAGGCTCGTGCCAACGCTTCCTCAAACCCGGGATCACGCGTTAGGGGGTGCAACATCAGCGTTGGATAAAGCACGGACACATCCAAACCAATGGTCTGCATGCACTCGATGTACTCGTCTGGGTCCATCAGTGCCTGTACCGAAACGCTGACCGGTTTCGACTTGGCATAATCTGATGTCGGTGGGCTGGCATAACAGGATGGATTCTGCCCCATCAGTTTTGGACGTATTTCTCCGTCGACCAACCAAACTTTGTTCCTAGTAGGTCGATGCTTGATCACGCCTTCGATATCAACAATAGTTGGCCGACGATGCTCGTACTCCTTATCGATATACTTGAAAACTTCTTCGCTTTCCTCAATATGGGAATCGGCATCGATAAACGGGCGAGCCAGTTTATAAAGTTCCTTGTAGCTCTGGGTTGCTGATTTATCTACATTTATGCTCTTGGTTTCCATCTTTGACCTCTTCTTTCCTTACTTGATTGATGCGTAGTAGTCCTGAAGATTGTTCCACTCCACAATTGCTAGCCTGACCACCTCCCATGCGCTTCGCTCGAAATCCGTTACATCATCCGCGTGTCGCATGATCAGGTTTCTTGCCTGGTCGCTATGATCAACATCAAGCTCGCCGTGCAGGTAAAACCATTCCAGTTCGCTGTCATTGAAGCCATACTCTCCCTTCAGGGCGCCCGCCATCTGGCTGGCACTGGCGGGCGTTTGTCGTTCGTTACAATAAATCGCCAGCATCGCTAGAACCGGATGCCGTTCTTTACAGCAGCTAACTAAGTAATCAGTAAATCGCCTTACCGGCTCCGCAACGGGTGTGTTATCGACCTCATGCTCTTTCGCACCACAGGCAATCGCGAATCGTTTCATTAGGTTGAAATGGCTATCTGTTCCGTCGCATATATCGGTTTCTTCACCAACTAACTGGTCGACTTGGAAAATTCGTATGTCCGGGTAATCCCTCGCATTGCTGTGTATTGCGCTGAACGCCACATTCTGAAGGTAAGTTTGGTGGTATTTCTGAGTCGACCAATTTCTTAACGCGGAACGCGACGCCACTTTGTTCACAATATTCTGAACCGACTGATGCCTTACATACCTGTTTTCGTCGATAAACTTGTCAATTTCATCAAGAATCCTTTCCTTCATTTATCTAACCCCATCTTCCACGTTAAGTTGACCATAGATATGACGCTTCTGTTGAATGTAAAAGTCATAGAACTGTTCTTTATTGTTATATT
This sequence comes from uncultured Marinobacter sp., assembly GCF_963974375.1. GTDB lineage: Bacteria > Pseudomonadota > Gammaproteobacteria > Pseudomonadales > Oleiphilaceae > Marinobacter. The sequence goes on along the minus strand of NZ_CAXBDN010000139.1, from coordinate 2,889 downwards.
TATGGACTTCCTTGCTTTTAGTAATGAGCCTATACATGCGATCAACAAGCTCTGGACTTGAGTAAAGGTTATACTTCTTCAAGCGATCCGCGATTACACTGCGACCTGAAAGTCTACTTATAAGGTATTCGCGCTTGCGACCATAATCTTCAGGACTTACATATTCATAACACTCGGGGTCCTGTAACATCCCACTAATATGAATGCCTGCCGCTGTCGAAAAAACATATCTCCCAATGAGCGGCTTTTGCGGCGAAACAACTAGGCTAATCTCACTGATCAGTTTCTGACATGCTTCAACCATTTGGACAGGGTTGAGGCGGGACTGCATACCAACCTCGTGCCCCCGATACCGGATGACCGTGGCAAGCTCTTCCATGGCGGTGTTGCCCGCTCTTTCACCGATTCCGCACAAGGATACCTGCGCGCAGTCTGCACCACCGACGAGCCCGGCAAACGTATTGGCTACGGCCAGCCCCATGTCGTTGTGGCAGTGAACAGACAACTCAACGCCGTCCCCGACAAACTCCCGAATAGCCCTTACCTTCTCTTCAAATTCATTGGGTAAGGCTGCTCCAACTGTATCTGCCAACACGACGCAGTCCGCCCCTTGCTCCAGCCCGGCAGAGATCACCTGCTTCAGCATGTCAAGCGATCCCCTTGCAGCGTCCTCGCAACCCAGGGAGATATGCTTTGCTCCGTTGGCCCTTGCAATTCGAACAGACTCCCGGGCCTCATCGACAGCATCCTGCAGAGAGAATCGGCGTTTCTTCTCAAGATGTATCTCAGAGCCGGTAAGCAGTAACTGAATCTGAGATTTTGCGGCATCCTCTGTGGCCCGGATGGCACACTCAATATCCGCTGCCTTGGCTCTGGCGAAGGCACATATGGTCGCCTTCAGGCCAAGTTCGCTGATTCTTTTGGTGGCTTCGAAATCAGCTTGGGAGCACGAAGGGAAACCGCCCTCAATATAGTCAACACCAGCAAGATCAATCCATTCCGCAAGCTCTACTCGTTGCTCAACTGACATGGCGTTGCCTGGAGCTTGCTCACCATCACGAAGTGTCGTATCGAAGAATTTTACAGTGCGCATGGTCGTCCCTCGTTTCCACGTTTAACTGCTGTTAGCTTTCTTTCTGCTTAGATTGCGCCCCACACTTTACTGACCTGTCCTTGAGTGCGAGTTTTGTATTGCTCATTGGTTACAGTGTCGTTGATGTCTGGAATGATCTGGCGTACGAGCTCTAAGGGGAACTCACCGGATCTAGCAACAACAGGTGGGTACTCTGAGAAATCAATAAGTGTATTCGCATGACGGGAATCTAGGTGTCCACCGTCTACTATCAGGTCAACACCAAGGGCAATCTGCTTTGCCACCTCATCTGCACTCTTGGGGTCTGGACCTCCTGAAACATTGGCTGAACTCGACGCAAGGGCATCAGGTCGAAGGCGGAAGAGCATCTTCAATGCAGGGTGTTTGTGGCACCCAAGACCAACTGTTTGAAGGCCTCGTACTACGAAGTCTGGTACTTTCGGTTTTCGTAGAAGAATGACACTAAAGGGGGCTGGCCAGTATTGACTTACGAGTTTCAAGGCATGGTCATTCGGCTCGGCAAGGCTGGAAATATAACTGGCGTCTGGAACAGTCATCAATAGTGGACTATTTCCGCTTCTTTTTTTTGTATCATATAGTCGTTTTACTGCGTTCGGGTTTTTATAATCACAGTGTATGCAGTAATTGGTATCTGATGGCAAAACAACCAGGCCACCCTGATCAAGTATTCTTGCAGCTTCTTTTATAGTGTTCAGGTCTAATTTTTTTATTCTTTTATCTGAATTTATCATATTGACTCCATTCGGTTGCCGCATTCCTAGTTCATTTTTCTTAATTCGCACGAGTTATGCTGTGGGTTTATTCTTTCAGGGAGTCTTCTGCATAACAAACGATATAATCTTATGGTGCAATATAAGGAGTTCTTATGGCGCAGACCTTGAGAGGGTTGTCTATTTTTCCCGGATTTCTCATGAGGTGACAAAAGAAAGCGGCTGAAAATGCTATGATTTCAAGAGCCCGGTGCATCTCAAGATAGTTGGCACTGTTTTTCCGTCTAAGCCACGACTTTTTCCACATCCGGGTTCAGAGTCGTTGGCCCGACCGGTTCACAGCTCCTGATCGGACGTGGTCCCCAGCGGCCAGCAGTTCGTTCTCTGGCCTGTTCCAGAAAGCACCCACTAACGTTGTGCCAGGATCGCCACCTCCGTACCTTCATAAAGGTAGGACGCCCGGTTCTTCGAGCTTCGCCTTCAATGGTCTGGGCTTTCATTGGCGCACAGTTATCAGAAGGCATCACCAGAGGCCGGTGGAGGCATCTCTCAGCAACAGGCAACGCTGCAACAACTCGGCGGCATAGTCGCCGCTTCCAGCTTCGTTGAGCTCGTACCCCACGATCTTCCGGTTGTACACGTCTCCAAACATATGCAGGTAGTAGAACTGTCCGCGAACGGCGGAGGCACAATAAGTAATATCCCAGCACCAGAGTTCGCGGGGGCCCTGGGCATGATGCGTTGTTATCTCCCCCGAGCGTCGGGGAGCGATACTCTGACCCCGATGGTTCAACTGGATGTGGGCTTACAGGACCCGGTAAAACGACGACTCCGATGCCAGGTTGACCTCTCGTCCGTCAGAGACGGCACGATCTGCGGTAGTGGCGAGCTCTGGTAACGGGCCGAGTTGCAGGTCGACAGGATCCTCTGCTGCTCTTCACTGAGCTTGTCGCCGGTTCAGGCCGAACCACCTCCGGGCGCTTATCCGCCTACATCAAGCCTTCACGGAACCAGCGACCAAGGTGTCGTTGCCTGGATACAGCAGCCGGAGAGTGCATTGATACC
>NZ_CAXBDN010000138.1:0-11119 GCF_963974375.1 uncultured Marinobacter sp. | reverse complement strand
CCATGGTGGCCTGAACTCTACTTTTGATGCCCTCTTAAAATGGGGGGATTACCGATATTCGGGAGGCGGTATTAGTTTTTCGCGAAAAACTCACTAATCGTTTCGATGCGGTTCAATTGATCCTGTTTGGTAGCCGAGCCCGTGGCGATTATCACGCGGAGAGCGATGCTGACGTGGCGGTTATCTTGCGCGGACAGCCTGGGGATTTCGTGGACACCAAGCTGGAGATGGCGGGTCTGGCATTTGATGTGCTTTTGGATACCGGCGTTTTGATTCAGGCCTTGCCGGTCTGGGAGCGTGAATGGGCCAACCCGAAGGGCTACTCCAACCCAGAACTACTCGAAAACATTGTCAGGGACGGTATTGTGCTTTGGCGCGCTTGATTAACGCTCCGAAAATTTCTCATCCAAATACTGTCCCAACAAAGCAACCATTTCATTACCATTGATTGCCCCCGCTCGTCTCAGCGCGACAATCAGATCTTCAATCTCATCGGTCACCACCTCATCACCTGCCAGCCGCGTGGCAATGTCTGCCAGCGCGTCCTCGGGTGTAGCTTGATAACGGATACCGAATTGTTCGGCGAGGTCTGTGATATAGGACTTGGTGCTGGGCTGTGTATCCATCGCTAAATTTCTACCCAAGGATCTTCTATTTTCAGCCAGCTCCGCATGGCGCCCCCTTGTTTCAGCTGGCCAGAGCACTCCCACTCCCAAACCCAAGCAGTGATCCGATCAAAGTCCACCACATCATTAATGTCGGTTGGCTGGATGTTCGGTACCACCCGGTTGTTCTGCTCAATGTGATGGTAAAGCAGATCAAACACAGCGCGTTCGTAGCTGGCGCACCTGGACAAATCTACCGGCAGTCCTGACTGTGCGAGAAATTCTGATATATCTATGATCTCTCGATCCCCGAACAGGAAAGAGGTGTCCGGGTAGTTATGACCGGCGATAGCCCAGACAGCGGGTGATCCCATGCTATGCCAGAATGGTTTCGATCGCCCGGGATGCAGGGCGCACAGCGCGGTCAGACCTGTGATGTATGGGATCGTCATTATTATCGCTCTATGGTGGCTGGTTATCCCGCCCGCTTTGCATCAAAGTAGCGTCGAGTTTCCGCGAGGTGCTTCAAGGAGCCATGCGCCATAAAGTCCAGGGCAGACGCTCCAGCGAAAGGAGATTCACTGGTTTCCAGTCGAACCCGGCGATTGGCGCGGTCGGCCGTCGGATACATGACTCTCAAGGATTTGTAGATGCCCAGGATGTAGCTGATGCGCTCCAGGGTATCCCGCGAGAGCTTTACGTGCGGCAACTTCTGATACTTGGCCAGAGTGCTGCGGGACACACCGCCGAGCATCTGCATCATTTCTCCCTTTGTGCAGCCCCACTCATGGCAGACACCAAAGAATCCCTTGAGAGCCACATGCCCTTTGGCTTTTTCGTCATCAATAGCGATTATTCTTGTCCTTTCTTGGGCCGCTCTCGATCCTCCATGAAATCGTCTGTTACGCCTTCATCGGATTCAAAGAACTCGTCCCAGACCGGATCGGTTGGCCGCTCATAACGTTTGACTGAGCCCTTGAGTCGTTCCAGGGGTGTAAGCTCCTGAGGGAGCGGTTCAGCCAGCTCGTCGGCATGGGCGGTGTGGGCATCGAGGCCTTCAAGCAGCTCTTTTTCCGTCATGCGTTTGGTGGACATAGATCCTCCTGCAGAGTCAGATGCGCCTTGGTTGATACCAATTAGTAACTGAATCTACTAATTAGTAAGTCTAATTACTAATTGGCACTAACTGCTATCGACCTGCGTGCTGTTTGGGTAAAAACACCGTCACCGTGGTTGTTCGTGACGTGGGGCGGCTGACTCATCGACGACACTCCTCCATAAAAGCCTGAAACCAGGCCGACTCCCGCGCCGATGGCTGTAGATCATACAATCTTACCACCCGGACGAACCTGGCTACATAGCCGCACTGACCAACCGGGGGCAGCCATTCATCCGGACCTTTGGCGCCCTTACTCCTTAGTGGAATAGAAAAAATATCCTAAAAAGCATCAAAAACCTATGCCAGAAGTCGAAATCTGGTTTTTTTTGAGCATACATGCATATATAGTGGAATCACGAATATACTATTTGACCAATTGGAAATTGCGTGCTGAACAGCGTCTGCATAGAGGCAAATATCAAAGTAGACAACACGGGGACGAAGATAAGTCTTCCGGTGATCGTCACCCAAGATGGTTTGCTGAAAAGTTATTTGGATTATTTGATCGTTCATCGATACAAGTCTCGGAGCTGGAAAGACAGGAGCGCGTTTGCGGTTCGACTCCTCATCGATTACACGAATCAGAATAAAGACTGCTTTGAAACTCCTCACCAACTGTTTCAGGAGTTTTCAAACAGCCTCTACACCGGAACGATTGGCGAGGACGGTAGCGATCCGAGTTGGCTGCGGTGGAAACCACGCGAGGATAAGGACGCGAACTTTCTAATCAGCCTCATAACACAATACACAGACTGGCTCTCCGAGCAGTATGAAGAGAAAAAGCTTCAGATAAACCCAACGGTAAAACCTACTCGTTACGAGGAGTGGATGGGCCTCGCAGCCTTCTACCAAAAGAAACGGCGGGCTTTTCTTTCCCACCTTTGGGCTAACAAACCAGCCCCTGCTTATTTCCGGAAGGTTATGCCCAGGAGGGTGTCGCGTTCTAACGGCAATGAGGGTAAGAAAAGCTTTCCTCCTGGACGAATTGACGACCTCTTGTGGAATGGCCTTACGCGATATGGCTTTGAAACGAGCGACGTAGTTCATGAGCGCTTGGACCTGAAGAATGTGCTCATTACCATGCTGATGCATTACGGCGGACTCAGGCTCAGCGAGTGCTTTCACCTTTGGATAGAAGATGTCGTGCCGTGGGAGGACGGAACCGCACTGGTCAAAATTTTTCATCCCGATAAAGGGCGGCCCCGTCTAAACGGCCCCAGCAGGCGCGAAGAGTTGCTCAACAAGTATGGGATGCAACCGCGATTTGAATATTCGAAATCCCATACGCTGCATGCAGGTTGGAAAGCGCCCAAAGAGGACAATGAAAGTCGCCACTTTCTTCTGGTTTGGTGGTTTCCAAGAAGTGCTGGTGAAACCTTTAACGACCTTTGGCGGCTTTACCTGACCTACCAGCGATACCCCGATGGCGGTAAACATCCGTTTGCATTCACGACGCAATCAGGCGCTCCGCACTCAATCAAAGGCTATAACCAATCGCTTAAAAGAGCCGTTGAAAGAATTGGTTTACCGTTTTCAAAAGAAGCGGGAACGACAGCGCACGCCCACCGACACTCGTATGGGCAAGCTCTGGCTGATGCAAACGCTGATTCTCTGATCATTAAAAACGCCCTACACCATAAATCGATAGAAAGTCAGCAGGTCTACACCGAACTCACTGATAAGCAGATGCGGGCGCATTTGAGCAGATTGTCGCCCGAGCACGGCTTAATTTCTCCAATCAAGAAAGAACTCATTCATGACAACTAAGTACGCCACGCTCGCCGAAGCCTCAGAAGCCGCTCAGCGCTTGGGATTCAAAACGCAGCCGGAATACAAGAAGAGCTACCGAAACGATTCGAAGCTGCCAGCAAATCCCGACCAATTCTATGCCGGAGATTGGGGTGATTGGTATAGCTTCCTTGGCACTGAGCGCCCCGGTGAGAAGTACGCCACTGTCGCCGAGGCGTCCGAGGCCGCTCAACGCTTGGGATTCAAAATAAGAGATGAATACAACAAGGGCTACAAAAAAGACCCGAAGCTGCCAGCAGCTCCCGACAAACACTATGCCGAAGATTGGGCTGATTGGCCCAACTTCCTTCGCAATGCGCGCCCCATAGAAAAGTACGTGACGCTCGCCGAGGCGTCCGAAGCCGCTCAGCGATTGGGCTTCAGAACACGCACCGAATACTTTGATGACTATCAAAAAGACCCGAAGCTGCCATCGAATCCCCACCGAAGTTATGCCGGAGATTGGGATGATTGGTATAGCTTCCTTGGCGTTGAGCGCCCCGAGAGGTACGCGGCGCTTGCCGAGGCGTCCGAAGCCGCTCAGCGCCTGGGGTTCAAAACACAGACGGAATACTTTGAGGACTACCAAAAAGACCCGAAGCTGCCATCACAACCCGCAGTTTTCTATGCCGAAGATTGGGATGATTGGTATAGCTTCCTTGGCACTGAACGCCCCAGTGAGAAGTACGCCACTGTTGCCGAGGCGTCCGAAGCCGCTCAACGCTTGGGGGTCAAAACACAGACGGAATACTTTGAGGACTACCAAAAAGACCCGAAGCTGCCAGCTTCTCCCGGTCAATTCTATGCCGAAGATTGGAGTAACTGGTACAGCTTCCTTGGCACTGAACGCCCCGACGGCAAGTACGCGACGCTCGCCGAGGCGTCCGAAGCCGCTCAGCGCTTGGGATTCAAAACGTCCACAGAATACAAAGAGGGCTACAAACAAGACCCGAAGCTGCCATCCCATCCCGACGAAATCTATGGCAAACATTGGGCCGATTGGTACAGTTTTCTTGGCAATGAGCGCCCCAGAGAAAAGTACGCGACCCTCGCCGAGGCGTCCGAAGCCGCTCAGCGCCTGGGATTCAAATCAATTAAGGAATACCAGAAGGACTACAAAAAAGACCCGAAGCTGACAGTATCTCCCAACGACTTCTATGCCGAAGATTGGGATGATTGGTACAGCTACCTTGGCATTGAGCGCCCCGTGAAGAGGTACGCCACTGTCGCGGAGGCGTCCGAAGCCGCTCAACGCTTGGGGTTTAAATCAGGGGTGGAATACTTCAGAGGCTACGAAAAAGACCCGAAGCTGGTATCGACCCCAAACCAATTTTATGCCGAAGATTGGATAAGTTGGCCTCACTTCCTGGGCAACGAAAATGCCATTAATCGAGAACTGACCAGCAAATACCCCGAGTTTTGGAAAGCCATTCAGTGTTATGTAGAGGCTGGTACAGGCCAATCCAACAAATACTCACATTTGAGAGCATTACTTAGATTTTACGTGGACAAGTTGGGCTTGGTTGACGATCCGGGAGCCATGCTGTCAAGGGATATCCCGTTTAATGAGCGAGCGTACGAAAACTTCATAAATGCCACCGCAGATACTGTAAAAAAATCACGGCATAACGCCTGTTCCGCTTTTTTCGAGTGGATTTTGGAGACTTATTGCTCTGACGAGGACGATAACGGTGAGTTGATAGTTCTGCCCGGCTACCGCAATCCTCTGAGAACCGTTTTCAAGGGTTTGCTAGACCAGTTACCCAGTTACAGGCGCAGTGAATCAGACAAGCCTCCATTGCCCATGGATGCCATTGTACGAGCAAAGCAGCATCTGATTCCGCTAGAGGCAACGTCGTTTCGCAATCTCTATCAATTGCATCCCTTCCTCGAAGACTGCTGGTTCGAGGTTGATCCACAGTTAATTGATGAGAACGACCCAAACTGCGTTTATCGAGTGGTCAAAAAAGACCGGAAGCGAGGTCGCAAGCGCTATTTTGAAGAGGTGTACGAGTTATGGTCGCCCGTAAAAATTGTCGCAAACTACACGTTGCTATCCATTCCGTTGCGGGGACAGCAAATCTGTTGGCTCGACAGCGGAGAGGGAGATGAATTCGTTCCGGTATGGCGTGATGGGAAGGTCCACTGGATCAAAAACTCAAGCCAGCTTGCGACCCGAAAGCGGAATCAGGGCTTTATTCAGAAAGGGGGCAATGACGGTGAGTTGAGCGCCTACATCACGACGAACAAAACCGGAAAGAAATTGGGCGGCTACGAAGTTCCTTTCATGCCGGAAGACCTAGCGTGTTGGATTATCCAGCTTCGGGAGTGGCAGTCCAAATACAATCCTATCGAAGAACTCACACCGTGGACGCAAATCAAGCTGCGGCAGAAGACCCACAAAGACATCCTCAAACGGCGTGGTAAACAAGCGTTCCTTTTTCGCGATCCGGCGTCAATTACCTGTAATGAGAAGGTGTCGCCTATATTTCCGACAACCACGTTTACACGAACTCTGCCTGCTCTGTTGTTCCATAGTCAGAGGCCAGGCGCGGACCTCGCTGAGAAAATCGAAAAAAAGAACAGCGTGGATTACAAGAGCCAGTTTACCCCTCATGCTCTCCGAGTCAGCCTTATCACTGCCTACATTGTCGACGGCAGAGCGCCCATAGCCGTGATTTCAAAGCTGGTTGGTCATTCCTCGCTGGTGATGACGATTTACTACACAAAGGTAGGAGCCAGCAAAATGCGGCTGGAGATGGCGGCGGCTGAAAAACGGGCACTTGAGCAGAGTCACTATCGTTACGAAGACCTCATCCTCCAGAAGAAAATCGAAGAGGCGCGTCCGGAATTAATCGCCACAGACCGAAGCATCATGGATCAGTGTCTGACACCTAGTTGGCCCTCTGGAGCCTTCCAACTTATGAGTTTCGGAATCTGCCCCATGAGCGGCAACAAGTGTGACGAAGGTGGCATGGCGCTGGTTGAGCGGAAGGTTGAAGCACAGTACGCGCCGGTGCCCAGTGGCTATCTTGGGACTCGAAATTGTCCCCAGTGCCGCTTCTTCATTACCGGCCCGGCGTTTCTGGGCGGTTTGTCGGCTATTGCCAACGAAATCATTCTGGAAATCAATGTCGCCCGCAATGAATACCACGAACTCGAAGAAAAAAGGCAGACGCTCGATGACGAGCGGTACGATACCGAGTCTTCGGGACAGGTTTTTGGTAAAGAGCGAACGCTGAAAAAGATCACCTCGGCGTATGAGGAAAAAGCCAAAAAGCTCGACATGCTTCTTACGGATCTCCAGCACTTATACCGCCTGATTTCTCAATCTACCGAACTGCTGAAGACCTCCGAGACAGGCCAGCACCAACTGATCGTCAGCGACAATTACGTGGAAATGGAGATGCATTTGGAGGAGCAAAGCAGCGAGTTTCGGTTGCTCGCTGAGGTCTGTGCCAACGCTGAAATTTACGAGAGCGCCAGTGCCTCCAGGGCACGCCCCCTGCTCAGTCAGATGCTCGACAAATTGGCGGACACCAATGGGATTGCACCCGCGATATTTCGGTTGACCGAGGATCAGCAGCTCGAAGCTGCCAATCAGGTCGTCCGGCTGATTATGCAAGTGACACAGAATAACTGGCACGTCGCTGACCAGTTGATCAATGGGCAAATCACCTTGGAAGATCTCGCCGAACCACTACAGCTAGGTGATGTGCGCCAAGAGATCGAGTCAGCCATGAACGGGTCTTTGAAATTCCCGCTAGAAATCGAGAGCTGCAATGAGTGAACCGAACGAAGTCTACGAGGCCATACTGGGCCAACTGAAAAATTCTCGTTCCAGGAAGTCCCTGGAGGCCCTTCACGCCGTTTGCAAGGAACATCATGAGTCAGGCTCGGTTGATTTCAGAATCTCAACGATTGCGAAGCTAGGAGCCAGTCGTGGCGCTCCTAGCGAGCAGACCATCCGAAACAAAACCGGAGAACATTATAGAGCGGTCATTGAGGCTTGGCAGGCGCTTGGAGACCAGAAAAAGAAAGCGATCAAAGCACAGACCACGCCCTCGGGCGAGTACGATTGGGTTGATGAGGTAAGCAATAAAACTCACCGCTTCCTCATACTCGACCTGATTTCGAAGGTCCGTAAATTGAGGGCCGAAAATAAAAGGTTTGCATCGATCAAGAAATTGGAAATTGACTACCGAGCGGGTGCTGAAGACAAATCTGAATCGAGGTTACCGAGCCTGTTGAGTCACGAGATTGATGCATTGAGAGACGCCATCTCTGAGGAGTCCCTTAAATTAAAGGGCTGGACTAAAACAGAACGCGGCGGCATCGAGGACCAAAACGGCAAGGTTGTCCTCAGAAACGGTTTTGTGAATGCCCTTGAAAAAGTGTTGAGTATCGAGAATGGCTAACGGACAAGAAAAAGCTCGGGAAAATCTTGTTGCCTTCCAGCGTTGGGCCGCTACGCAAACCGATAACGATTTCAAGCAGATCGTCTTTCGCGGCCAGTTAAACCGTGGCGAAGTTGCCAACGCTATCGGTATCGGAAAGAGCGCCTTGCGCCAGAATCCGGCGATAAAATCGGCCTTGGATAATCTTGAAACGGTCCTCCGTGAAAGAGGCGTATTACCGCCACTGACTGAAACTGCACAGCAACAACGGTCTGCGCCAAAGCCCTACGATGCCAGCGCCAATCAGCGGTCCCTGGAGTCAAAACGACTCTCCGTTCTGGAGCAGGAAAACATTGAGCTGAAAGCCCGCGTTGCAACGCTGGAAGCCAAACTCAAGCGCTATGGCGAGTTATCCGAGGTGCTGACGGAATTTGGTGTCGCCCCGTGAATGAAGACTATTTCCGCGTAACCAGTTGCCAGCATGAAGGCGCACAATACACGATCTTTTCTGGTGTCCCGCTGAAAGCCAACAGCTACCGTATCAACAGCAGGAAATACATCATCTCCATCCGGTGCGAAAACCAATCACTGCCCATCAAACCATCCGTGGGCCAGCAATGGCGCGTGCGTGGTGAGCGGGTATTGGAGGCGGTTCAGGCAGGCGACTATGAACTACAGCAGCATGTCTATAACGCGCCGGTTGAAATGGAATGCACGTTGCCAGAATCCGGTGAGGCACTGATCCGCTTTATCGCGTCAGACAGAGATTTCACCGGCATTGGTGAGGCGAAAGCACGGGCGCTCTGGGACGCCTTCAGCAGCAAACTACACCAGATGCTGCGATACGATAGAGCGGATCACAGGGAGCTTCTGAGGGGCATTCTGAGTGATGTATCGGTAGACGCCCTATACAACGGCTACGCCAAATACCGAAACCTCGCACACGCTAATTGGCTGGCCTCGCTCGGAATCCCGTTGCGTATCCAGCAACGTATTCTGAAATACCACGATGAACGCACTGTCGATGTCCTCAAGAGCAACCCTTACGCACTTCTTGGATTCGGGATGGCATTTAGGGACATTGATACCATCGCAGAGCGACTAGGCTTTGCGAAATCTGCGCCACAGCGCCTTGCCGGGGCACTGGAGACGGCAATCCGCAGACAGGTTGAAAAGGGGCATACTTACGCCACCTACAAGGCCCTCAAGCCCTTGATTGCCGAGCTTTTACAGGACGCCAAACTGACAACGGACGCTTTCGAAAACGGGCATCAGAGCGGTCAATTTATCATCCGACCCGATACCGGAACCTACCATCCCACCGCTCAAATTATGATGGAGTCGGTCGTTGCCAAACGCCTGAAATCCCTGGCCAGCCTTACTGACTCAGATGAGGCGGTATTCAAAGCCTTAACCGATGCAGTTCTGGATTTGCCTTATAACCTCACGGAGCAACAGGTGCAGGCCGTTGAATCCAGTCTGACCAACTCTGTGTCCTGCATTATCGGTGGTGCCGGAACAGGCAAAACTACGGTGCTGAGGACAGTTCTCAGGGCGTACAACTCACTAGGATATGAGGTTCATGCGGTTGCCTTGTCTGGCAGGGCGGCAATGCGCCTGCACGAGAGCATCGGCTTCTTCACCATGACCATTGCCCGGTTGCTTCGAGAAGAGCCGATAGAGCACTCGCTGGATCGCCCAAAGCATGTCCTCGTCATCGATGAGGCGAGCATGATTGACCTTCCAACCATGTACCGACTCATCACGCATCTTGATCCATCGGTTCGGATCATCCTGACTGGTGATCCCAACCAACTCCCGCCAATCGGTTGCGGCAAAGTGTTGTCGGACGTGGTTGAGTCAGGTGCGGTGGCGACTCAGGCACTTAGCATTGTGAAGCGTCAGGAGGGCGCTACAGGAATACCGGAATACTCAGCCACCATCAATCGTGGCGAGGTCCCTCGCTCGTTGTCTTGTGGAGCGATTACGTTCCACGAGGCGAGTTCAGAACAGATTGTTGATCGCTGCAAGGCGCTCTATGCAGAGTCACCTCAGACCACTCAAATCGTCGGGGCAACCAAGGCTTTAGTCGGAGAGCTGAATCAGGAGTGTCAGCGGCTGCTTAACCCGGATGGTGAGCGTCTGCAATTTACCCTCTATGGCGAGAATTTCTACCTGGATCTCCGATTGGGTGACCCTATCCTGTTCACTAAAAATAATTACAACCTCGGTATTCAGAACGGCTCTCTGGGCGTCTTAACCTCGACCGAACGTGGCTATCAGGACGACCAGGACACCTATGGCTTGGTGACGCTGGATACAGGTGAGCAAATTCCGATCACGGAGGAAATCTTCGACTGCATGGAACTGGGCTATGCGATTACGCTGCACAAGGCTCAAGGTAGCCAGTTCCCAAGAATTGTAGTCGCAATCCAGAAGGGGCGGATCTCAGATCGAGCCTGGCTCTATACAGCGGTGACTCGTGCAGAAGCCGAGGTTCATATCGTGGGGAAGAGCAGCCATTTTGCTTCAATGGCGAAGTCAGTGAGTAATGCCAACAGGCGAGCGAGTTACTTGAAAGACTTGTTGCTCGAAGAGAGGAGGGGTTCGGGGGTTAGCCAGTGACGGCACGCGCCCTCATCGCCGGTCGCGGCCATCGGGACCTCTCCCTGTACCGCAACTTCATCTTAAACGATGATCGCTGGTCGTCAAATACCTCGAAATCAGCTCATAAACAAAAGCGAACATTCACCGCACCCCCAATTCCAGGCTTTACGTCCCTTAAACGGGTAAGCAATGCCCCATCAAGAACTTGGCAAACGATCAAAAGGGCTGACGGTTCCAGCACGTCGATCGCCAATGACATGCGTGTAGATTTCTGTCGTTCGAATGTCGCTATGCCCAAGAATTTCCTGAACCGTCCTGATATCGCTCCCCGATCTCAATAACTCTGTCGCAAAGGCATGCCGAAAGGTATGAGCCGTCACACGCTTGGTGATTCCCGTGGCCAGACAGGCCTGCCTCAATCGCCGCGAGTACGATGAATGATGAAGATGGTGGCGGCACACATAACCAGCGATGGGATGAACGCATCTTGTTACGGATGGGAACAGGTAGAGGGTCGGCAACGATTCTGACGAAATCCTCCAAAATGTGCCTTAACCTATTGT
>NZ_CAXBDN010000137.1:0-11152 GCF_963974375.1 uncultured Marinobacter sp. | reverse complement strand
ATCTAGCGACGACGATGACGCTGACGATTCCGAAGACGAGAAAGAAAGCGGTCCTGATCCCGAAGAAACCCGGCTGCGCTTCGAGCTGCTCAAGGAAAAACTGAGCGCCGCGGATGCGGCCCTCGCCAAATACGGACGCGCCCACAAGACGACCCAGCAGGCCCTCAACGAACTGGGCCAGGTGTTCGCGCCCTTCAAGCTTGGCAACAAGGCCTTTGACGAACTGGTCAATGTCGTCCGCTCCACCAATGATCTGGTTCGCGAAAACGAACGGGCGATCATGCGAATCTGCATCAAGGAAAGCAAAATGCCCCGCAAGGACTTCATCAAGTCCTTCCCCGGCAACGAAATCAATCTGGACTGGTCCGAAAAGATCGCCCGCTCCAAGAAGCCCTACGCAAATGCCGTGGGCGAGCGTATCGATGAAATCGTACGGATGCAGAAGCGCATTGCCAATGTGCAGAACGAAGTGGATCTTGATATTCCTGACATCAAGGAAATCAACCGTCGGGTCTCCATCGGCGAAGCCAAGGCCCGTCGTGCCAAGAAAGAAATGGTCGAGGCCAACCTGCGACTGGTTATTTCCATCGCCAAGAAGTACACCAACCGTGGCCTGCAGTTCCTCGATCTGATCCAGGAAGGCAACATCGGCCTGATGAAGGCCGTCGACAAGTTCGAATACCGTCGCGGCTACAAGTTCTCCACCTACGCCACCTGGTGGATACGTCAGGCCATTACCCGCTCGATTGCGGATCAGGCCCGCACCATCCGGATTCCGGTGCACATGATCGAAACCATCAACAAGCTCAACCGGATTTCCCGGCAGATGCTGCAGGAGATGGGCCGTGAGCCGACGCCGGAAGAACTGGGCGAGCGCATGGAAATGCCGGAAGACAAGATCCGCAAGGTACTGAAGATCGCCAAAGAGCCGATCTCCATGGAAACCCCGATCGGTGACGATGAAGACAGCCATCTGGGTGATTTCATCGAAGACATCCAGGCCCTGTCGCCGGTGGATTCCGCCACCGCGGAAGGCCTGCGGGAAGCGACCCGCTCGGTACTGGCCGGCCTCACCGCCCGCGAGTCCAAGGTGCTGCGGATGCGCTTCGGTATTGAAATGAACACCGACCACACCCTCGAGGAAGTGGGCAAGCAGTTCGATGTGACCCGGGAACGGATCCGTCAGATCGAAGCCAAGGCGCTGCGCAAACTGCGCCACCCTTCCCGCTCCGATCACCTGCGCGGCTTTATTGACGACCAGGGTAACAGTTAAAGCCGTAAACACAGTGGCGGGCGCCAACCCTCATGGGTATAATGGCGCCCGCTTTGTTCCGGGCCTATAGCTCAGTTGGTTAGAGCAGGGGACTCATAATCCCTTGGTCGCAAGTTCGAGTCTTGCTGGGCCCACCATTTTCTGCTTTACACAATCTACCCTTCGTAAACCCCCTGCCGACGATCCGGTTGCAAGCCATACTCTGTTTTCTCAATCATGCTCCCGGCGCCGAACTCCGACACTACCCCCATAGCTTTGCCACCTGCCCTGCTTCCACCCCAGGCGTGATCTGAATGCAGTTTCGAGGCCGGCACCTCACCGGGTTTTCATAGTAACCCTGGTTTCCGGTATTACGGTGGTTCGTGTTATAGCCATAAGCAGAAAGCGTCTTTAGGATGCCCTCAGGTAACACCAGCAAAGAGGTAGACCGTGGCACGCAAGAAGTACGCTCCCTGGCTGGCGGCCATTGCGGTGTCTGTTTTTGCAGGCATGGCCTGGATGCTCTGGCCAGCAGCTGAAACAGAGCCCCCCCAATGGCCCGATCATGAGCCGACGTCCTCCTATTCAACCCTCGGCCGGCATTGGCAGCAACCGGTGCAGACTGGTTCGAATGCAAACACCTTATCGGCCACCGGGGTCGCACCCCCAAATGACCTGGGGAACGAAGACAACGCCGGGGCCAGCGCCGCTTCCATCGATCTCGATCAGTTACAGCACGCCCTCGCCCACATCGCGGTGGATGAGCAGGGACGCCTGATCTTTGATGAAGTGGCCCTGGCGTCATTACGACGGGCCTTCGAGCAGTTCAGCGAGCTCTCTGACCCGGCCATGGTGACGCAGCTCAAACGCTATGTCGAAGCCGGACTTGCCGGCGAAACCGGCGCCCAGGCCGCCGCCATGGTGGGCGACTATTTCCGCTATCGGGAAGCAAAAGCAAGCGCGGAAGCCCTCTGGGAGCACCAGGAAAACCCGGACCCAAGGCAACGGCTGGAGCAACTGGCAGAGCTGCGAAGGCAACACCTGGGCCCCGCTGTGGCCAATCAGCTCTACGGCGGCGAGCAGGCCCATCAGCGCTACCTGTTGGCCCTTGCCGAGCTGAGACGAAATCCGGATCTGGCGGAGACAGAGCGCCAGCAGCTGCGAGCGCAGCTGCGCAGTGATCTGCGCGATGGCAAATTTCTGGTGGATGACCGGGGCACCGATGCCATCAGGCAGTTGGCCAACGACAGCCAGCACTGGCAGGAACAGGGTCTGACGGAGGACACCCGCCACTATTTGCAGGATCAGACCCTGGGGCTGGTCTCGGCCCGCAGCCTGGCCACCAGTCAGCAGCAGAAAAACCACTGGCAGCAACGTTATGACCAGTTCAGCGAGCGCCGCGATACCATTCTGCTATCAGGCCTGACCGATCCGGAAAAAGTCCGCCAGATCGACCAGTTACTTGGGAACCACTTTTCCGGCGACGAACTGGAGGCGGCCAGAACCTATCTTCCGCCTCATATGCGGCAATAGAGCGGCTCAGCGCTTGCGCTCCAGCACCAGGCGGAAGCCCGCAATCTCATGGACGGCCTGGAAGCGGTTGGCAGAACGGGCATGGCGCGGATAGAAATGCCAGCTGCCGCCCCGCAGGACCTTGTAGTTGCCGGCTTCGGGTCCTTGTGGATCCGTCACCGCTGTGACTGGATAGGGCCCGTACCAGTCTGATACCAACTCCCAGGTCTGGCCGGCCATGTCGTAAAGTCCCCAGGGATTCGGCGGATACTGCTTCACCGGTAGCGGACCCGAAGAGCGATCAAAGCCGGTACAATCACCGACCGCTTGCTGTCCACTCATGTTGCCATCGGCGGCACTCGGGCAATGACCGAAATAGAACGGTGTGGTGGTCCCCGCCCTGGCGGCATACTCCCACTCGGCCTCGGTCGGCAACCGGTAACGAAAATCCGGTTCCAGGCTATTCAATTGCCGGATGTAGTGCTCAACCCATTCCGGACGCAAACCGTCCACCGGGCACTCTGGCCCGCAGTCCTTGAAATAGGACGGACTGCCATCAATCAGGGCCAGCCATTGTGCCTGGGTGACCGGCGTTGTCTGCAGATAATAATCCTGACTGATGACGACCCTGTGCCGGGTTTCATCGTCCCTGCGCCCTGCTTCGTCTTGCGGGCTGCCCATCATGAAGTCACCGGCGGCAATGCGCACAAACGCCATTCCGAGATGATTGGTCACACGGTCCGGCAAACCCTGAGCGGCCGGCGATGCCAGTGGTGGTTCACTGGCAAGGGCCAGCGGAAAACAAAGGGCCAGATAGAGCGGAATTACATCAATGAGACATCTGAGGGCCGGGACTCTGGAGGTGCGTGTCAGGCCAGCACTGTGAGTATTCATGCAGACGGATTCATAGACCAGGTCAGAGCCACCCTGGCAGGCCGTGGAGGCACTGCCAGGACAACACCGGTTTACTCAGTCGAGGGTCTGGAGGATCAGATCTGACAGCACCCGGGAACCCGCCGAGGTGGGGTGAATGCCATCAGCGCTGATATACCGGCTCTCATTGCCGCGGAAGGCTTCGCGGGTTTCAACCAGTTTTATACCCAGCGCCGGATAGTTCGCCACCTTGTAGGCCGTGGACAGCTCATTAATCTGGTTATTGGCGCTGTCGTTGGTGTCGTAGTAACCGAGAAACAGAATTTCCTCAATGCCGTCACGGCGCATATCGGACACCATGCCGGCGATGGTCTGTTCGATACCCATCAGCACGTCCTCTACGCACTGCCGGGTCTGACAGTCACCACCGTCCCCCAGCAGAAAGTCATTGCCGCCGCCATTCATGATCACCGTATCAATGCCCCTCTTGCTGGCATTGGCATACTGATTGGGCACCGCATAACGACGGCTGCAGATCAGACTGCCACCGTTCATCTGACAACCGCTGCGGGCATAGCTATCGATGGACTCGTCCAGAGCCCGCTCCAGGTTACGGTGAATATCACCGGAAAGGGCAAAAATGGAATCGCCGATAATCATCTTGGAGGCGCCGCTGCTACCACCCCCGCCGAGCGCCCAGGCATTGACCGAAACCACGGATGCGATGGCGAGGATGCCTAATGTTTTCAAACTGATGTTAAGGGGCATGACTGTCTCCTGTTGGTATTTTTATGCTGAGGCTTCGCACGGCCCGACCAGGAAGCAACTGGCCACTGCGGGAGGGTGCGGAAAGTGTATTCCGCGACAGACAGCGGTGAATATGACGTGACGAACCAAAACCCGGCCCGGTTGGGAGGCCACAAAACACTCCGCCAGCCAGGCGCGACGCGGATCACAATGCCTGCTGCAGCCGCCGGCCAGGCCTGCCTCTGACCGTCAGGGTCCCAACCACCAATGACATCAGCAACAGCACCACCAGGCTAACGGGAAACCAGTAGCGCCAGCGACTGAACAGAGTTGGATTGAATTCAGAGCGGTAAAGCACCGGAACCATCACGGCCGCGGCCTCACCCTGCCCGGTCAGGAAAGTGATCCGGCCATCGGGCGTCACCAGGGTCGACGGCCCGTTGTTAATGACGTGCAGCACAGGCAACCGGTTCTCCACGGCCCGCAAGGCGGTAATGCCGGTATGTTGCATCGGTTGCCGGGAATCACCAAACCATCCGTTGTTGGAAATCACCACAATCAGCGAAGGCCTCTCGGCATGGGCCACGGCTTTGGCTACAAAGTCCGCGAACGCACTTTCATAACAGATCACCGGCACGATCCCGGCGTCACCCAGCCGAAACTCGGCGGGTTGCTTGCCAGGGGTCAGGTCAGCGAAGAAGTCGCCCAGATGCCGGCGAAGCCAGGGCGCGAGGCCGGGAAAACGCTCGCCCCAGGGCAAGTATTCACCAAAAGCGACCAGTTTGTTCTTGCGATAGGTTGCCTCAAGTCTGCCGTCGGCATTGAGATAGACCGCTGCGTTGTATTCCCGGTCACGGGTTTCTGTCCGCACCCGCTCGGCATCGTGAAAGATCAGTGGAACGCCTGCCTGTGACAGGCTTTGCTGATACGCCGGCGCTACATGGGCCTCATGGAAGTAGCCTTTGAAGCGGGTTTCAGGCCAGACCACAAGGTCGGCACCCGCACCAGCCAGCGCCTGGGTTGCGGCCATTTCAGGGGGGTAGGCCCGACTGAAGCCGCTGGCCGGTCCCGGCACACTGGCACTGGGTACTTCGTCAGGCTGGACTATGCCCACCTTCAGCTCTGAATCACCCGCGGGCGGCGGCCAGTGCGTCATGGTCATGGCCCCGAAGCCAAACCAGAGCATCAGCACGGCGATGGCCGCCAGTACCGGCCCCCGCTCAACGCTTCGGGCCGCCCCACCCGGGACGGGAGTCAGCCAGGCTGCCAGATAGCCGGGCTTCAGCAACAGGAACCTGAACAACAGGGCATTGGTCAGCGCGATAACGAAATCAAGACCGTAAACCCCGGTTAGCGATATACCCTGCAGCGCCAGCAGAAAACGACTCTGTGCTTCTCCGGGATGCAGAGGAAACAGTTGCGGGAAAAAGCCAAAGGCCAGGGTCACGATCACAGCGAACAACCACCAGGGTTCCTGCCCATACCAACGGCGCAGCCCCCAAAGCACCACGGACACGGCGGCAATGATCTGGGCGCTGTAAAACCAGTAGCTCAGCGAGATCAAAGCCGAGGAGACAGTGCCATAACCCTTGAGAAGCTGCACAAACGTCATCATCCAGGACGTGGCCAGCAGGAACAGGGCAATGCCGGCCAGCAGACCGAGACCGTAGGACCTCAGCAGGGTCTGATTGTGCAAAGCCACCAGCAGGGGCACAAACGCGAACCAGTGCACCAGGTAAGCACCCGGTGCCACATAGGGGACAGCCAGCAACAGGCCCGACACGATGGCCAGAAAGCTGCGCCATAACAGACTCATGGGGCACGTCCGGAAAAGGCGGTTTCGAATAATTGCGCCAGCTTGATGGCCTGCTGGTCTTCGTCCAGGTCATGTCGCTGAAGGATCAACTCCCGGACCATGGCAAAACGCATCATCGCCCCTTCCTCAGAGGGCGGCAGCGACAACGGTGCCTGTGCCAGGCACAACTGCTGCAAATGATCGCCGGCGGTCTGTTTTATCAATGCCGGCTGGGCGGCCTCCGACGATCGGAACCAGGGCATGGCCAGAAAACGACGACGCACATCAAGGCAGTGCACGACATAAGGAAAAAAGGCAGACAGGGTTTCTCCATCGTTACCGGGTAATGCCTGCCCCACCAGGAAGGATGCTCGTGCCGTGGCCTCCCGGGGAAGCGCCGAGCGCTCAACCGCTTCGGTCATGGCAGCCAGCAGCTGCCAGAGGTATTCACGATATCCGGGCGGATCCAGATCGTCCCGAATCTTTACGAACCGGGCCAGAATACGCTCTACCGGCAGGAAATCGAGGTCTGAGGGTGCAGGCTGCCAGTTCACCCGGACCACCGTTTCAGAGGCCTGTACAGGGCCCCTGGGGGATCCGTGGCGTTCGTTAATAAACAGCGCCAGGGCAAACACCACGGCAACCACCACCATGGCCGGAATCACCAACCTGTCGGAGCCATTGCCGTAACCGGCAAGCCCGGTCTGATCTGCGTCCACAAACTGAGTCCTCTCATCCCTGGCGACCACGGTTAGTCTTCGTTATCTTCTACTTCATCAGTTCAGCTCTGATCAGGTACGGCTCTCTGCCCACAGGGAATGATACCGGGCACCTCTCACCGGAGAGCATGACGGAGTTCACAGCCCGGGATTTCCATGACCGGCAATCCGGCCGGGCCGAAGTGCTGTACAATTCAGGAACGGCGTCAGAATCGGTTCGCGCACCCAATCCTGCCTGCAGACTGGTCGACAACGACCAGCCAGGTTCTCAGTCGCAACAGGAGGCATCATGCCCTTATGGCTTCAGTGGTCACTAATCGTCGCCGGCATCATCGCCATCGTCTGCCTGTTTGTTTTTATCAGCAGGCAAGCACGAGTTCTCAAAAAACACCGGCAGGTCGAAGTACGTAAAACCGAGTTTCAGAACCGGCGGCGGGAAGACATGGTGGAAAGTATCCGCATTATTGCGATGGCAGTTGAACAGGATCAGGTGGAGTACTCGGAAGCCTGCCTGCGTCTTAAAGGGCTGCTGGATCATGTGGCCCCGGAACTGCTGGAAAAGCCGCCTTATCGGGTTTTTCAGGAGCTGCATGATCAGCTCCAGCATATGCCGACTCACCGCGCCCGACAGCAAACAGACCAGCGCTTCGTCAAAAAAATGGACAAGGAACGCTTTTCCCTGGAACAGGCCAATGCCGATGCCATTCGCCGGGCCGCCACCGCCATTCGGCATCACAAGTTTGATTGATTGCTGTTATTTTTGTAACAGTTTGTATCCGAAATAGGCGAGAAAACAACTATTACCCTGCTTATAAATCAATCGCTTCCATTGACAACGGTAACAACGGCCACTGCTTCGGCGGGTAGCCCGGCGTAACCGCCGTGCATATTTTGATCTATTGACTAAATTTAACAAAGAACCGCTGACGCCGATTGCTCGTATCTAGTTATAACACGAGCCAACCGCAGCAGATCCTTCGGTACGCCAGTTGCTGAAGCCACGGTTCAGGTGTTGTGTTCTCGGAAGTACGTTTTCGTCTCTGCAATAAGCGGGTGAGCTTGCCGGCCTCTGGGCCGGCTTTTTTTGGCTCCGGGTTTCGCCGTCAGTCTGCGGATGAACCCATCATGCCGGCCATCGCCATCACCGAATCCCTGGCCGCCACCAGTTCATCCATCTGATCCGCCACCGCCTGCGGGTCCAGCCCCAGCTCACGATAGACCACTTCGGGAATAGCCTGACGCACGCCAAGCCTGAGGCCACGCTCATTCAGCAGCTGTCTGCCGAGCCAGAGAATGCGGGCATAAGCCTGGCAATCGCCTTCATAGTCCGGATTTTTTTGCTGCCGGATGGCCACACAGACTTCCTCTGGCATACCCCAGTTGGTCATCAGTTCCGCTGCGATCTGCTCACGGGTGACGCCCAGCAACTGATGTTCAACCACCGACGTGTCCAGGTGAGGATTGACTTCCCAGTTCCGGCAGGCAAGGCGGAAGTGCGGCGGAAACACCTGGGCCAGTACCAGATAGCCAAAGTTGTGCAGCAGTCCCGCCAGATACGCCAGACCAAACACCGGGCGCTCTCCCCGCGGCATCATGCCCGCCAGAATGCCTGCGGCCTGGGCCTGCCAGATGGCCTGCTGCCAGTAGCCGACAAACCCTGCAGGGTGATCTTCTGGCTGCTTGAGCGTTTTGCCCAGGGCCAGGCCCATGGCCAGGTTCATGACCAGATCAAATCCCAGCACACGGGATACGGCGTCGTGCACTGAGCGCACCTGACCCGCCGCCGCATAAAACGATGAGGATGCCCAGCTCACCACCTGTGCCGCCAGGCTCGGGTCGCTTTCAACGATATCCACCAGGTCGCCCATGACGGCGTTCGGATTGACCCGCAGGTGAATAATACGTTGCGCCGTCTGCGGCAACGGAGGCAGTTCCAGGGTATCTTCCAGACGCTGGCGAATCCGCAGCCCGGTAAATTTCTGGATGGCGGAATGCAGCTGTTCCCGATCGTTTTCCGGTCGGCTGACGTTTACATCAACAGACTGTACCGGAAGACAGAAGGAAAGCTCATTGGCACTGCGACTGAGCGCAAGGTACTGGTCCCGATCCAGTGCCAGGCAGGTGTTTTCGCCGGTTGGCTCCAGCACAACCCGGTCGGTTGCCCGCACCCGTGAGTCCACTACGGCCGGCCAGCCGGTGAGCGTTGGCAGCGCCGGCAGTTCCGTGAGACCTATGCGTTTACGTAACCGGGCCTGCTCGGCCTGGGGCAACAACATCAGGTCACGGTCCAGCTGTTTGTTGAGGCTGCTGAGATCCAGCAAATCCTCCTGCCGGCAAACCACCTGCAACTGGCCCTTCTCGTCACCGAGCAGCACCAGCCGCAGGCGACTGCCCTGAACCGGGGCTCCGTAGGGCTCTGGATTGACATCCACTTCGGCCGCCTCAAGTGCCTGCCGGATCGCGCCGGGTAGTTCCATTCGACTCTCCTCGTTCGTTGCCTATCGCTGGTCCCGGGCTTGCAGACAACAGCCTCTGGTAATGGGGACCGCAACCGGAATTTTTCGTTGGTTTCCGCCATTGTGGGTCAAAATGTCACCACTTGACAGGGTGGCTCACAGGTAACTGCGGTTTCCTGTGGTTAAACGTCACCGTAGCGAATACGATCGCCCAGCCAGCGTCGTATCAAGCCGTTCACTCTCTCTGTAGACGCCATCAGGGGCGGCGCCAGCTCCCGAATAACCTCAATCCAGTCACGGTCCCGCTCAAAATCCGCCAACCGGAACTGCATCATTCCGGTCTGGCGCGTACCCAACACCTCACCGGGACCGCGAATCTCAAGATCTTTCTCCGCAATGACAAAACCATCCTGGCTGTCCCGCAACGCCTGCAACCGGGCGCGCCCGTTCCGGGATAATGGCGGCTGGTACATCAATACGCAGAAACTGGCTTCATGGCCTCGTCCGACCCGTCCCCTCAGCTGGTGCAGCTGGGCAAGGCCGAGGCGCTCGGGATTCTCAATAATGATCAGCGATGCATTGGGTACATCTACACCCACTTCAATAACCGTGGTGGCCACCAGCAGATCCAGCTCACCCTGTTTGAAGCGGGCCATGACATCGGCCTTTTCGGTCGCCTTCAGACGACCATGGACCAGCCCGACCGCCAGTTCCGGCAGTCGCTCGGCCAAAGCTATGGCTGTGGCTTCGGCCGCCTGGCACTGGAGGGCTTCGGATTCCTCAACCAGGGTACACACCCAGTAGGCCTGGCGCCCCTGCCGGCAGGCACTGCGTACCCGTTCGACAATCTCATCCCGCCGGCTGTCAGGGATCACGATGGTTTCCACCGGCTTGCGGCCCGGGGGCAACTCATCGATCACCGACGTGTCCAGATCCGCGTAAGCGCTCATGGCAAGTGTTCTGGGAATGGGCGTTGCTGTCATGATCAGCTGATGCGGTGCGCTCTGTCCGCCCGCCCCCTTGTCTCGCAGCGCGAGTCGCTGATGCACGCCAAAACGGTGCTGTTCGTCGACAATCACCAACCCCAGGCGGTCAAAGCTGACGTCGTTCTGGAACAGTGCATGGGTGCCGATCACCATTGGCGCGGCGCCACTGGCCAATCGCTCCAGAGCCGCAGTTCGTGCCTTGCCTTTGACCTTGCCTGACAGCCACACCAGATCCAGGCCCAAGGGCTGCAGCCAGTGACTGAAATTCTGATAGTGCTGCTCCGCCAGGATTTCCGTGGGTGCCATCAATGCCACCTGGGCGCCCGCAGCAATGGCCTGCAGGGCGGCGAGAGCTGCGACCACGGTTTTACCCGAACCCACATCACCCTGAACCAGTCGCAGCATGGGTATCGGCTGACTCAGATCCTGCCGGATATCCGCAAACACCCGGGACTGGGCCGGCGTGAGGCTGAATGGCAGCTCGTCCAGGAAGCGCTGCGTCAAGTCGCCGCCGGGCAACAGCGGCAATGCGGTCCGCTGCTGGATTTGCTGGCGTACCTGTAGCAGGCTGAGCTGGTGCGCCAGCAACTCTTCCATCACCAGCCGCTGCTGGGCCGGATGCAGACCTGCCATCAGGGCTTGTACCGGAGCCCCCGCCGGCGGCGCGTGCACCAGCTCTACCGCAGTATTGATGTCCGGCAACTGATAGTCCGCCAGTAATTCCGGCGGTAGCCAGTCCCGTATCGGGTATCGCCGGAGGTAGGTCAGCGCTTGCTGGCACAGTGACCGCACCCGGGGCTGCTGAATTCCCT
>NZ_CAXBDN010000136.1:0-11177 GCF_963974375.1 uncultured Marinobacter sp. | reverse complement strand
GTGGCAGAGCCGAGGTGGGTAGCAGGTGCCATGGCCGCGATGTGACTGCCATAGAGGATGTAGGTGCCGGCACTGGCAGCCCGGGCACCGCCCGGAGCGACCCAGGTGGCCACCGGAACTTCCGAGGCAAGAATCGTCTTGATAATGGACCTCATGGAATCCATGAGGCCACCAGGTGTATCCATTTGCAGAATGACGAGGACGGCGCCATCTTTCTCCGCCTGCTCAATGCCCCGTGCCACATAATCCATGGTTGCAGGGCCGATGGCACCTTCAATGGTCAACAACATGGCTTGTTGTCGGGAAGTCTGCTGGGCAAGCACCGCCTGCACCAGTGACAAGACAAGCCCCAGTAACAGTGCCGCTCCCCAGACCCACCGGGTTGAACCTCTGGTTGCGGGTCGCTGCGCGTTTATGGTCATGGCCATCTCCCTTTGCCCAGCTGGTCAACAACTTCGGAACTAAGGCAGCGGAACCCGCATCGTCAGAACCAGAGCTGGGGCGTTGGTTGTTCGCGGCGCTCACCCTGCTGCGCCTCACTGCGGTCGTCAGCCGGAGCCTCACTGGCAGCGAGCTGCGCGACCCTCTCACCAATCATACGTGGAATACCGTCAGCCTGATCAACAGCCAGCTCTACAGCTCCCCGCTGTATCTCCAGATTCTCCACACTCTCAGTATAATTACGCAACACATTGCTGACCTCGGTCCACAACCGGTCACGCTCATCTTCAGGATAGTCCTCACCGGCACGGTGCACTTCCAGCCAGACCTGGCCGCCACTCATGCCTATCTTCACGGGCTGGCGAATGATCTGCACCGGTGTGCCTTTTTCCACCTCGTAGACAAACCGGGAAATATCTTCGTTATACATCCGGAAGCAACCGGCACTGACCTGCATACCGATACCAAACTTCTTGTTGGTGCCATGGATCAGGTAGCTTTCGGCGCTCAGCAGCAGGGCATGACTACCCAGGGGATTGTCCGGCCCGGGCGGAATCATACGGGGCAGATATTCCCCGCTGGCTTCATAACTGGCCCGGATACTGGCAGGCGGATACCAGGCCGGCGACTCGAGCCCCATGGTGACCCTGGCATCGGTGATCGGTGAAGGGTTCTCTTCACGACCAATACCAACCGGGAAAACCTGAACACCACCATCACGGAAATAATACAGACGGTACTCGGCGAGGTTGATAACGATACCCTCACGGCTCGAGTCCGGTAACACGTACTGACGGGGCAGGGTGATGCGGGATCCTTCACCGGGCAGCCAGGGATCAACCCCCGGGTTAGCCTTCACCAACTCAAGATAGCCAAGACTGCGCTGGTGACCGATTTCGGCAAAGGTATCTTCATACCGAGCGGTCACTACCTGCAGCTTGCCAGCAACATCGTCATTCAACGCCCACACCGGTGAACGGGCACGGCTGCCTTCGTTGCTATCAGCAGGCCGGGCCGCCGAAGTGGTCGCCGAATCATCGGCAGTGGCCTGCAAGACCGGCGTCAGGGCCAGGCTGCAGGCAACGGTGATCAGGCCAAACAACCGGCCCACTCCAGAATATCGCATCATCATTTTCTGTTCCGGGAACATATCCACTCAGGCACTGGCAAATACCGTCGCCAGTGTTATCAGGGCCAGCACAGCAAAAAGAATACTGGCGCCAATGCGCGCCGCTGCCAATGGCAACCGCTCAAGCAACCACTGCCCAGCCATGATGACCGGGACATTCGCTGCCAGCATACCAATGGTACTGCCAACAATCACCAACAAGGTGGCGTCGTACCTGGCTGCCAGTACGACAGTCGCAATCTGGGTTTTATCCCCGATTTCCGCAAGAAAGAACAAAATTGTGGTGGCCGAGAAAGCGCCCAGGCCCAATAAGCCGGAATCTGCGCTGTCGTCCTTGTCCGGAAACAGCAGCCATACGGCAATGACAACAAAGCTGAGCGCCACCAGCCATGGCAACCAGGCCTCCGGCAACCAGCTGGCGACCCACGCCCCGAGCCAGGCGGACAGACCATGGTTTACCAGGGTCGCAACCAGGATACCGAGAATGACGGGCAGACGTTGACTGAAGCGGGTAATCAGAAAGAGGGAAAGCAGCTGGGTTTTATCACCGATCTCGGCAATAAAAACAGCCAGCGTTGAGGCAAGAAGTGCATCCATCGGGCCTACCGGGGTGGAGTTTCAGAAACATGAAAAACAGCCACCCCCCGTCCCCGGGAGTGACTGATCATCTGGTCTTGTCAGCTGAAAGGCTATTTTCTGAGCTGGTGAGCATTCTCCATGATCTGGGCAAATACACCCAATGCCACCTCGAGCTGCTCATCGTTTATGCCTTCAAGCATTTCATCGCGCAGGATATTGGCTCGCTCATTCAGATCCTTCATGAACCGTTCCCCGGGAGCGGTCAGGTGCAGCCTGCGCGCCCGACGATCCCGTTTACAGGGACGACGCTCGATCAGACCCTGCTCCTCAAGAGAGTCCAGCAAGCGCACCAGGGTCGGGTTCTCGATCGCCATCAACTGAGCAAGCTCACGCTGGGTCAGGCCTTCACCACCCCGCTGCAGGTATACCATGGTTGTCCAGCGAGCCTGGGTGACCCCCAGATCTTTCAGGCGCTCATCCAACAACTTGCGCCAGCGCCGGGTAACCCGGGCAAAGGCGAATGGAAACTGGTCACTCAGTTCTTCGTGGTCCATAACAAAAATCCCTATTCCGGAAATTCCACAATAGTAAGCTAATCATTGAATCAAGAACAAGTTACGTTTTGATCAGATTTCGTTTGATGTTGCCAGGGCCGGATATCAGCCGGCCTGGAGCCGCTGCTCCTCCATTTCTTCCGCTTGCGGGGAAGCATGGAAATCTTCGTTCCGGGGATCAATCTCCGCCAGCACCGGAGAAGCCTCCGGCATGGCCGCAACAAAGTGTTCCTGCGCATTGACAGGAACATCCTCGGTGCTGCTGATCCGATATCCGGTAAGGGCCGCCAGCAACAGCAGAAAGCCAACGTATCCCATGAACAAGCCGGCCGGACCGAAAACACTCATCAGTTCAGCCATTGCGATCGGCCCTATCACGCTGCCGATACCGTAACTCAGCAGCAGCGTGGCACTGGCCGCGACAATCCGGTGGGATTCCATACGGTCATTGGTTATGGCCACAGCGATCGGATACAGCGTTGCCGCCAACCCGGTAAACACCCCGACCATGGCCATCAGCAACCACAGATTGGCCGCACCTATGAGTGCCACCAGCGTCGCGGCACCGGCAGCCAGCAGGGTTACCACGAACATCACCCGACGACGATCGAAACGGTCACACACTTTGCCCAGCGGCCAGGCCAGCAGCATCGCAGCAAGAATGGCGGCGGCCATGAACCAGGAGGTTTTGCCAACGTCCAGTCCCACCATGGTGGCGTAAACCGGACCCAGCGCATAGAAAGAGCCGATCATGATGCCTGAGGTCAGGGCACCTGCCACACCGGAGGACGACTCCCGCAGCAAGGTGAACAGCGACATACGCTCGACCGCTTCTATCGGCGGTGCTTCCATGCGGGTGAGGGCGAGCGGAATCAGTGCCAGGGTCAGCAGAATCGCGGCCAGGGTGAAGGGCATGAAATTGGCCGGATCACCAACGTTGATGATCAGCTGGCCACCGGCGGCGGACAGGTAGAACACAATCTGGTAGACGGCGAACAGGGAACCCCGGTTGGCGTTGGTAGCACGGCTGCTGAACCAGCTTTCAATGACCACCAGCACGCCAGCGATACTGAACCCCGTCAGCGCCCGCAGAAACGCCCAGAACACCATGGTGACTGACAGCGGGTAGAGCAGCGACGTCACTGCGGCCAGGGCTGCAAATACCGCGAACGCACGGATATGGCCAACCCGGCCAATTATCCGCTGGACATAAAGTGTACCGAGCACAAAGCCGATGGAATAGCACACCAGAACCCAGCCAATTACCGAGGGTTCGACTTCCTCAATACTCAGACGGATACCCAGCAGGGTTGTCAAAAAGGCGTTGCCGCTGACCAGTAAGACAATACTGAGCATCAGGGCGGACAATGACGCCACCATACGGGTCATCACAGGTCTCCGAACAGATTATGATTGGGCTTGCAAGCCTTTGGTGCCGCGGGTTTCCCCACGAGGGAAGAGGTATCAGCGACCGATCTGTCACATTAGAACACTGGTTCCGCAAAACCGCCATTACGCAGTTGCCGAAACGAATTATTAGCGCCGACAAAATGACGCTGGGAGCCGCATGGTGACTGCGTTTTACAAAATTTTACATTAAGCTGCCGTAACACACCCACCCCCCGGATTGCTGCTAACATCCTTCAGGTGATCATGGATCGGTCGCTGTCGACCTGACCTCTGAAGCCATCACCAAGAGCGCGACATTATGAAAAAAACGGAATGGCCCATACGCTGGGATTTGCTGCTGCGGTATCGACTGATAGAAATCATCGCCCTGTGGGAAGGACGCCTGACAACAAACCACATCTGTCATGGTTTTGGTATTGGCCGGCAGCAGGCATCGAAGGATATCAATACTTACCTGCGAGAGCTTGCCCCCGGCAACCTGGTGTACGACCGGCACCTGAAGGGTTACGTTCCGGCTTCGGACTTTCAGCCTGTCGTTACCCGCGGCCAGCCCGAAGAATATCTTGAACTTGCCTGCCGCCACCAGGCACTCAGTAACTGCTTTGAAAACCTGAATATAGGCCTTCCGGACAGCTGCGTGATACGCGCTCCCTGCCGCCAGGTGAGCCCCGAAATTACTCGCGCCGTAGTGACCGCCTGTCGCCAGAAGCGCAGGGTTCACATTGACTACATGAGCCTGGAACATCCGGATGGCCAGGAATTGCTGATCGAACCCCATACCCTGGTCATGACCGGGCGGGGCTGGCATGTTCGTGCCTGGAGCGAAGCACTGCGGGGTTTTGGCGACTTCCGCCTGAGCCGTTTCCAGGACACTATCCGGGTCTCCCGTGACAAATCCCGGCACCGGGAGGAACACGATGAACGCTGGAACCGCACTGTTCGCCTGAGATTGCAGCCATCGCCTGTCCTGACACCGGCCCAGCGCAAGCTCGCCGCAGCGGACTACGGCATGGAAGATGGCCCCATCGAGGTGCACTGCCGCGAGGCCATGGTGCCCTGGTTGCTGCCCATGCTGGGGCTCCCTTCCGGGGGGCGCGATGACGATCTGCCCAGCTCACCCCTGGAACTGATGAACGCCGACAGCCTGCCGCCCTGGCTGAAGACGGCCCAGGTACGACCGCTGAGCGCGGACACCGTTAAAGCCGTCTGATACCCCTGATGACGGTCATGACCAGAGCGCTGTTGCCACTCTTGTTTCTGGTCATGACGGTTGTTCCCAGCCTGCATTCTTCAATCGCCATCGCGGAATGCGGTGCGCCTGCCACCCCTGTTTCCACGATTCAGTCCACGCCACACCTGACAGCCGGTCAGCAGGTGACGGTAGAAGGCGTTATGACCCTGGATCTGCGCAAACCCGGGGGCTTTGACGGATTTTATCTGCAACAGGCCGATGATCAAACCGACCGGGACCCGACAACCTCTGAGGCAATATTTGTTCACACCCAGAAAACGTCCGCTAGCCGGGGACAGCGAACACGGGTTACCGGCATTGTTCACCAGCACTACGGGCTGACCTCCCTGACCAGGATTTCGGAGCTGAGCCCATGCGGCGCCGCGCCGCTGCCACGACCTGTACCTATCAGCCTGCCCTGGCCCGGCGATCAGAGTCCCCGCCAGCTGGAAAGCATGCGGGTTACCCTGAACCACCCGCTGGTCGTCACTGACACCTATAATCTCGGGCGCTACGGCGAGCTGGTACTGGCTCCAGCCGTACAACCCATTCCAACTCAGGTTCTCAGACCCGGGCCCGATGCGGTGGCGCTGTTCGAGACTCAGAATCAGCAAAGACTGCTGCTGGACGACGGCCTTCGCAAACAACACCCGCGTCCCGTTCCCTATCCACCGCCCGGGCTCTCTGGCAGCCGCACGGTGCGCACAGGGGGCCGGGTCGAGACGCTGACCGGCGTTCTTGATTACCGTTTCGGACACTGGCGGATTCAGCCTGAAGCACCACCGGTATTCAGCCATCATGATCTGCGGCAGCCACCACCGGGCCGGGCTTCTGGCAGCAACCTGAGGGTCATGTCACTCAATCTTGAAAATTACTTTAACGGTGATGGCAAAGGTCAGGGCTTTCCTGCGACCCGGGGCGCCCGGGCCAGGGCACAGTTTGACGCTCAGACTGCACGCCTGGTCAGCGCAGTGCGGCAGGCTGACCCGGACGTGCTCACCGTCATGGAACTGGAAAACGACGATGATGGTCCCTACGGCGCGTTGGTCACGCTGGCCCGGGCCCTGGGAGAAGATTGGGGATTCATCGAGTCTGCGGCACTGGCGGGCACGGATGCTATCAGGGTAGCTATCCTCTACCGCACTGATCGACTTGCGCCAACCGGTTCGCCTGCGGGGCTCCTGAGCGGGCCGTTTCAGCGAGGCAACCGGCCGCCGCTGGCGCAGTCGTTCCGGCGGCAGGGACAACCGGAATCACTGCGGGTGGTCGCCGTGCACCTGAAGTCCAAGAGCTGTCGCAATGCCCGAACGCCTGAGCAGGATCAGCACGACGGCCAGGGCTGTTTCGCGCCACTGCGTACCGAGGCGGCAGCGGCATTGGCAGCCTGGCTGAAGGCGCTACCCATACCGGCCGGGCATCAGGGCACCCTGATCACCGGTGACCTCAACAGCTACGCCATGGAGCCGCCACTGACCCTGCTGGCCGACAGGGGGTACCAGGATCTGGTGCGGGCGCAGCACGGCAAGACCACCACGAGTTTCCGGTTCCATGGCCGGTCCGGCACACTGGACTACCATCTGGCCGACCCGGCACTGCTGCCCCGGGTGAAACAGGCCTTCCTCTGGGGCATTAACGCCGAGGAGCCCAGGGTACTTTCCGCACTGGAGAACAAGCCGGCGAGCGGGGATCAGTCAGCCAACACACCGTGGCGATCCTCGGACCACAATCCGGTCATTTCGGATATCGCGCTCTGAACGTCCACACCCGAGTCCTCTCTGGTTAATCGATGCCTACCAACTTGTGCATCTGCACGGTCAGGCGCCAGCGCGGATGAGCCAGACAGTAATCAACCGCCTTGCGGGTGTTGCTGGCTTTCACCGGATCGGAGCCACCGTCCGGGGTCGCCGGTGAGGCCATCGGCGACAGAAACCGATGGGTCGCCCGGATATGATCAAAGGCCTCCGGGTGTGCCAGCGCCTGGGGATACACCACTTTCAGTTCGTCACATTGGTTAATGACCACCGCAGCATCCGCCTTGGGACTGACACAGAGCCAGTCGATACCCGCTGGCGCCATCAGCGTCCCGTTGGTTTCCACCCCCACTTCAAACCCCCGTTGATGGAAGGCCTGGATCAGGGTCTCGTCCAGCTGCAGCAAGGGTTCACCACCGGTGCACACCACGTAGGGCCGGCTGCCTTCACTGCCTTGCCCAGGCCACAACGCTGCAATGTGATCCGCCAGCCCGGCAGCCGTCGCAAACTGCCCGCCATTCTGGCCATCGGTACCCACAAAGTCGGTATCACAGAAACTGCAGACGGCGCTGGCCCGGTCAGCCTCGCGGCCATTCCACAAGTTGCACTTGCTGAAGCGACAGAACACAGCTGCGCGCCCCGCCTGGGCGCCCTCACCCTGAAGGGTATAGAACGCCTCTTTTACCCGGTACATCAGGATTGCCTCTCATAGGGCAAGGGGTCTTGCAGACCGTGGGCGGCAAACGCTTCCAGCCGCTCGACACAGGAGCCACAAACACCGCAGGCCTGTTCCCGGCCGTTGTAGCAGGTCCAGGTCTGGCTGTAGTCGAGACCCATGGCAAGGCCATCGGCAAGAATACGGGTTTTGTCAAAACGAAGGTAAGGTGCTTCGATGGCCACAGATTCATAGTTTGCGATACGGCAGACCGCGTCCATTTTCTCGACAAATTCCGGACGGCAGTCCGGATAGATGGCATGGTCGCCACCGTGGGCACCGTACCAGACCGCCGATGCGCCCGTGGTGATCGCGTAGCCAGTCGCCAGCGAGAGCAGAATCATGTTGCGGTTGGGTACCACCGTGGATTTCATGCTGTCCTCTTCGTAGTGACCCTCCGGCACTTCCCCGCTGCCGGTCAGGGACGAACCCGACATGACCTCCTGCATGGCCCGGATATCGATCACCTTGTGGGAAATCCCGAGCGAAGCACAGACAGACGCCGCCACGTCCAGCTCACGAACATGACGCTGGCCATAATTGAAGGACAGGGCATGAACCCTGAGACCATCCGTCAGGGCACGATTAAGCAAGGTAAAGGAATCCATACCCCCGGAATAAATCACCACAACCGTCTGTGACATCATATACCTCAACGGGTTAACAAACCGAAACACCTGGCAACCTCAATTGCCTTTCTATTGTAACAGTACCGGTACAGGATGGGTTCGCTTCCTAAGACAGGGACGGTTACACTTTGCAGACAGCCAGAAAACTGACCCCTACTGAGATGACAACTTCGATCACTCCAGCCTTTATCGACTTCGAGGCCTCCAGCCTGGATCTCATCGCGAGTTACCCGATCGAGGTTGGCCTGTGCCTGACCGACGGCAGCATTCACAGCTGGCTGATCCATCCCCATGTACTCTGGCTGGACTGGTCTGAAAGTGCCCAGCAGATCCACGGCATTACCCGCGAGACCCTTGAGAAAGAGGGCGTTCAGGTTCGCCAGGTAGCCCATCATCTCAATGAACTGCTCGATGGCCAGCTGGTATTCTGCGATGCCTGGACTTTCGACAGCTTCTGGCTCCACCGCCTGTATCGCACCGCCAATATGGTACCCAGTTTTCAGCTGGAATCGGTGTCCATGTTACTGACACCGGAGCAGGTTGAGCATTGGGCACCAACGCGCCAGCAGGTGATTGCTGAACTGGGTGTTCCGGTGCACCGGGCCGCCAATGATGCCCGTATCCTGCAGGCCACCTGGCAAAAAGTCATGGCCATCCAGACAATCTCCTGAGATCCCCTTAAAGCAAGGCAAAAAAAAGGCGCTCAGGAAAACCCTGAACGCCTCAAAAAGGAGAGATCACATAGCTCCGACGCATATCAATGCGGTCGACCGCTATGGAAAACACAACGTAAAACACGTGACAGGACGAATTATTCCCGATCCGCAGGACCCGGTCTGTAAGGGTTTGCCGAAGCCCGGCCGGCGCGAGGTCCTGAGTAAAAATCCCCATTTGCAAAGCGTGACGGCCGCGATACACTGCCAGTTGAAATTCACAGTTTCAGTATTCAAATACTCTTTGAGTATTTTCGAAAGCAATTATCTGGAGGCTACCCCTGCATGGGTTCCATCACCATTCAAGGTCTGATCATGACAACCACACGGAGCCTGGCCGTTGCGCCTGTCCGCAAGATGGTGATTTTCAGGTAGCAGCTTTCGGTTATGCCCGGAAGCTCATAGCGACCGGGTAGGCACCTCCGCCTTCAAACCCGGTCCTTCGATCCGGGTTTTTTGGTTTTTGCAGCTGCAAAACGGGAAGGAGAGTGCCAATGAAAGGTCCTATGACGAGTACCCCAAAGCGTACTGAACGGGGTAACACGAAAAGTGACAGAAAAAGCGCCCCACAAGGCGCCGCAAAGGGTGCTTCCAAATACACAGGCAGACCCTCCACCAGACACACCTCACCCCAGCCAACCAACACGGGGCCTATCCGTCGCCCGGACAAGCTGCCTCTGCTGGATGCGATCTGCAAAAAGCTCAATCAGCGGGTCAACCTGGAAGATGAGCAACGGGTACTGGGGGTGTATGAGCGCGGCTGGATACTGAAGGGTGTTCTGGCCAGCCTCGACGGCGCAGAAGCCCGGTACGTGCGGGCACTGGCAACCCGGTACAATTCCTGGATTGCTCGCCAGGTAGCCTGACCCCTGCACAGCAACACCTGCCCATCTGTCACCCGGATCGGGCGGGTGACTTCTCCCTTCGGCCCTGCGGCCGCAGGTTCACATCCCGTCTTGCTGTCACCTCCGGCGGCGGCAGCTGCTATAGTTAGTTCCACAGACCTTACTGCCAATCTTCGTCAAGGACGCCATTATGGGCCAGACCTCCGTTGCCGATACCCTGCGGGAATACCTGTCACTGCTGGAACTACTGGACGATGCCTACTGGGAAGCCAGTACTATCCAGCACAAGGACATGATTTACGACATTATCAGCATCTTCAATCAGGAGGTGGCAGAGCTGAACAAGCTCAGCGTGATGGACCACCATTACCCCTATGAAGTCATTACCGAAGGCATTCGTCGCGTCGTACCGAGGCTGGATCAGCTGGACGAACAACGCCATGACATTATCCTGCGCACCCAGACGCTGACCGATTTCCGGGACATCGTTTCATCGGTTCTGGGAATCCTTGAGGCTCAGCTGCAAACGCTCTGATACAGCCGCCGCATCCCGATCCCGTAGCGCAACCGCCACCTGGTTGCGACCCGCATCCTTGGCCCGATACATGGCGCGGTCGGCCGCCTCACACAGGGTTTCAGCCGTGTCAGCGTGATCAGGATAGACCGCCACACCGATACTGACGGTAAGCGCCACAGACTGATCCGCCGTAGTGACGACCGGCTCGCAGGCTACGCACTGGCGTAAACGCTCAGCGGTTTCCCTTGCCTCCTGCACGGAAAGTTCCGGCAACACGATGATGAACTCTTCGCCGCCGTAACGACCAAGGGTATCAACACTTCGAATGCTGTCCGCCAGCCGCAAACTGACGGTGCGCAGCACCTGGTCACCAATGGCATGGCCAAAGCTGTCGTTGACCCGCTTGAAGTAATCCAGGTCAACCCACAACACCGCCAGTTGCCGCCCGTACCGTCGTGCCCGGGCCAGCTCATCCTGCAAGACCCGCTCGATTTCCCTGCGGTTGGGCTGACCCGTCAGCGAATCCAGGGTGGCCAGCTCTGACAGCCTGGCCTCCAGATTCTTGCGATCTGTGATATCAAGGATAATACCCTCGAGAACCAGCTCGTCATCGTCGCTGACCGCACGACCCCGTTCCCAGACCCAGATGATTTCGCCATCTTT
>NZ_CAXBDN010000135.1:0-11271 GCF_963974375.1 uncultured Marinobacter sp. | reverse complement strand
CTGGAACAGGATGGCCTGCTGATAACAACAGCTGACCGGGGTGCCGAGCGCAGACAACTGGAGAACGGAATCATTCTGGTCATGGCAGTGCCCTTCGCCATGGCCTTGCTGGGCAGCCTTGGCGTGCTGTGGTGGGGCGTGCGCAAGGGGTTGCAACCGCTGCAGAACCTTTACCGCCAACTACAGGTCCGGGAACCGGCTAACCTCAAGCCCCTGTCAATCGGCAACGCACCAGCTGAGCTCAAACCTATCGTCAACACACTGAATGCCCTGTTTGCCCGTGTCGAGCGCACCGTAATCCGCGAACAGCGGTTTGCCAGCAATACCGCCCACGAATTCCGCACGCCCCTGACCGGCATCAAAACGCACCTGCAGGTGGCCCGTCGTATCGACGGGGAACCGCAACAACTGGCCCTTGCCAGGGCTGAAATGGGCGTTCAGCGGCTGCAGAACGTTGCTGAACAGTTATTGATGCTGGCGCGACTGGAGAGCCAGGACGACTGGCATGGGTTTGACGCCTGCCCGGTAAATATCGCCATAAACGAGGCGCTTATGGATATGCCCGGGGCCGAAAGAGTGAGTCAGGTTCTGGAATCCGAGGACATTCTGGTCAATGCGCCGCATCCCCTGGTGGTTATTGCAGTCAGAAACCTGCTGGAAAACGCATTGAAATTTTCCGGCGACGACCAGCCGGTGGAGTTGAGAGTCACCAGCCAATCTTCTGACCATCAGAACCTGGTCAAGTTTGTTATTCGTGACCAGGGCAATAACCCGTTAACCCCCGACCAGGGCACAGAAAACCCGCAACATAGCCGATTGCCCCCGCAGGGGCACGGACTGGGACTGACCATAGTCGAATCCATTGCCGCGCAGTTCGGCGGGCATCTGCACGCCAAGGGAAATGCCAGTGGGGGGATGGATTGGGAGCTGGCATTGTTGAGCATTCGCGCCTCACAACAGGCCGGCCAATCTGAGACTGGTCATTAGAGTTCGCTCAAACCTTCTGGCCGGATATTTGAAGTGTGATATTGTCTGGCTTCAGACACGGGGTGTCCTGAACACAGGGCTGAGAAAAAACCCGTTGAAACTGATCCAGTTCACACTGGCGAAGGGATGTCAGCAACCACGGCTCCACTGCCGCTTCTGCTTGTGCATGCCTCCGCCTCAGATTTCGAGGTCGCTATGGCACACGCTTTCACGTTCAATCAGCAACTGGTTCTGGTCACAGGTGGTGGCCGGGGTCTGGGCAAAGACCTGGTGCGGGCATTTCTGCGAGAGGGTGCAAGGGTCGTGATCAATTATCACACCAGCAAAGAATCCGCCGAAGCGCTGGCCGCTGAGGCACCAGAGCGGGCTCTTGCCCTGCACGCCGATGTAACGGACGCGCAAGCCGTACAAGCCATGTTTACCAAGGCTTGTGAGCACTTTGGTAGCCCGATCACCACGGTCATCAATAATGCTCTACCCAGCTACTCGTTCAACGGCGACGGCCGCGCTAACGCCGATCAACTCACCTGGGAACACCTCAACCACCAGTTCGAAGGGGTTGTACGCGGGAGCCTCAACACCACTCAGGCGGCGCTGGAAGGAATGCGATCAGTCGGTTTCGGTCGCATCGTGAATATCGGCACCAACCTTTTCCAGAATCCGGTGGTTGCCTATCACGATTACACCGCAGGCAAAGCAGCGCTGCTTTCGCTGACTCGCACCCTCGCCAACGATCTGGGCCCTGATAACATCACGGTAAACATGGTTTCCGGTGGCCTGCTCCGCACCACCGATGCTTCAGCCGCAACACCGGAGGCCGTGTTCGAGCTTATTGCTCAGAGCACACCGCTGCGCCGCGTGACCACACCGGTTGAATTTGCCGATGCAACGTTATTCTTTGCATCACCCTGGGCGCGCTCGGTAACCGGCCAGAATCTGATTGTGGATGGTGGGCTGGTGAAAGGCTGATGAGCGCTGAGCTGCCACCAATACTTCACTTCCACCCGCATGCTCAGGATACCTGTGTAACCATCCCCTGAAGTCGGGGGATGTCCTCGACAGCCGTATCAGGCCCCTGCACTTTCTTTCGCGATATGGATACCGGCATGGTCAATAAACTTGCCCCGGCCACCCTGCTCCAGTGCCTGTCGCATGATGTCTGGAATCGACATTTTCTCCACCGTGACCGGATGCACCGCGACTCCGACCATCTCGCCACGGGCCAGAAACTGGCCGGTCCTGTAGTTATGGATATCCATGGCCAACGTGAATGACGTGTTGCCTATGTGGCTGGCCTGTACGGTGATTTCCAGTTGATCCCGATAGCAGGCTGACGCCTTCCACTCGATGGTCAGCTTTACCACCTGATAATCGAACGCCCCTCCAGGCAACTGATCCTGATCACAGATGTGATGCAGAAACTCGGTTGCGGCAAGATCCAGAAAATCCCCGTATCTGGCGTTGTAGACAACTTTCTGGGCGTCGCACTCACCATAGCGCACCTGCATGTAATATCGGAATGGCTGTTCCATGAATACTCCTGGTTATGATTGTTGTTGATGCGCGCAGCCCCCGCTTGGAGGGCTGGTTTCATTGTACTCAGGTTAACCCGTCAGTAAGCAAGGTACTGATCAGGCATGTCCTCAGGGCCGCGCCCCGAAGGCCGGCTTACCCAGCAGTTTTGGCAGGGTTCGGTAAGCATCTTCCACCCAGTCACAGAGCAGGCGCCGGCTCTCCCGTGGGTCGATCATATTCTGCACGCCGAAATGCTCGGCGGTGCGGAAGGGCGAGGCGATCTGCTCCATTTGCTCACTGATCCGTTCCATTTCCAGCTCCCGGTTTTCAACCTGATTGAGGTGGGCGCTGAATGCCGCCTCAATGCCTCCCTTTGACGGCAGTGAACCCCAGGTGCCCGAGGGCCAGGACCAGCTGGGTGACGCCCGATGCCGGTTAATCATGCCGGCACCGCCTACCCCGAAGATCCTGCGCAGGATCAGCTCCGCCTGAGGTACCTTCGCCTGATAGATAGCGGAAATGGCGCGGACACCGTGTCGTATGGTACCCCGTCGTTCGGCGGCTGAGCCGATAGATACTCCACCCTGGTCGGTAAGGCTGACGATGGGCAGATGGAAGGTTTCACACAAATCCACCAGCCGCGTTACGGCCTGGGCGCCCTCAACGGACATGGTGACGCCCTTCAACGGATTGGTGGCCAGCACACCCACCGGATAACCATTCAGTCGAGCGAGCGCAGTCACCGCAGACCCGCCATACTCTGCGTAGATAAGCACCGAGCCCCGATCAAAGATCGACGACAGAATGGCGTTGATGTCGTATGGCCGCCGCGAGTTGCGGGGAATCGACTTCAGCAGGTATTCGTCGCGCCGGTCCGCAGAGTCATCACAGATCTGGCGTGGCGGCAATTCATCCACGTTGCGGGGCAGGTAGGACAGGAATGACCGTATGACATCAAAGGCCTCCTCCTCTGAATTCACCATACGTTCGACGACGCCGCTGTCCGCATGAATATCAGCACCGCCCAGTTCCTCAAGGGTCAGATCCTCGCCGGTGCTTCCTTTCACCACTGGCGGCCCAGCGGTAAAGGCCTGACCGATACCCCGAACCATCACTGCCAAATGCGACATGGCCAGCCTGGCCGCCCCCAGTCCGACGGTCGGGCCCACAGCCGCCGCCACCACAGGGACCAGTGACAGGTTGTCGACGACCGCGTCCCAGCCGGGGTTAATCGGCACGTAGTGGAAGCCGTTTTCCAGGGCCATTTTGACGCTTCCGCCGCCTGAAGCACCGTCGAGCAGGCGCACCACCGGCAACTGCATTTGCCGGGCGTAGTTTTCCAGGAAGATCTGTTTGCCATGAATGGCGGAATCCCCGGAGCTGGCCCTCAAGGTGAAATCATCCACACCCAGAGTCACCTTACGTCCGTCCAGCCGGGCGGTACCGCCAATAAAGTTGGCGGGTTTGACGTTGATCAGCTCACCATTCTCGTCGTAGTCAGCAAAACCGGTGAGTGCACCAACCTCGGTGAAACTGCTGGCGTCCACCAGAGCATACACCCGCTGCCATGGCGTCAGCTTGCCCTTGGCCTTCTGTTTTTCGACCTTGTCCTTACCGCCCATTTCCTTTGCCATCTCAAGGCGACGGTCGATCTCTGCAACTTCAGCACCCCAGCCTTCATCCTCCTCAGCGAAGAAGGTGTCGCTCGGTGCACCTTCACTGACGGAATTCTGGCTGCCGCTGGACTCAATGATCGCCAGAATACTCTGCTCCTTGATCACATCACCGGGACTTGCCAGCAATGAACGAACAATTCCATCCTGTGGTGCCCGCACGGACTGTTCCATTTTCATGGCCTCGATCACCATCAGTGGCTCGCCCCGGCGAACGGCGTCGCCTATGGCGACCTCCACCGACACGATCATGCCTTCCATGGGGGCATGGACAGCGTCAGCCGGATGGTAATCCTTGGGAAGCGATACAGCACTGGCCGCGGGCGCCGGGCTGGTATCCGCCGCCAGCAGGGAGCCGGGCGGAAACCGGCCCGTTTGCCCCGCCATCGCATCCTGCAAGACCTTCCTGTGCTCCTGTATAAACGATGTGCTGTAACGGCCGCCCCGGAACACAGGGTGTTCAAGTACCGCTCGGAGTAGCGAGGTATTGGTTGGCACATCCGCAATGTGAAACTCGTGAAGAGCCCCTGACAGGGCCGCGGCGGCCGTCGTAAAATCCTTGCCCCGTGCGATGACTTTGGCAATCAGCGAATCATAACGGTGGCTGCTCTGGTATCCGGCATAGCCATAGGTATCCACCCGGATACCCGGGCCAGAGGGTGGTGAGAAAACCCTGAGCAATCCCGCCTTGGGCACCGGACTGCCATCTTCGGACAGCGCCTCCAGATTGACCCGGGCCTGTATGGCAAAGCCATTGGCTGCGGGTGAGGTCTGCAACCCCAGATCAGCAAGGGAGTGACCGGACGCAAGATGAATCTGCGTCTGCACCAGATCAACCCCTGTGATCTCCTCGGTCACCGTGTGTTCGACCTGCAACCTGGGATTGGCTTCCATAAACCAGAAGCCATCGTCAGACACCAGAAACTCAAAGGTACCGATATTGTCGTAAGCAACGTGAGCGGCCAGCTTGACCGCTGCGGCCAGAATCTGATCCCGAACCGTCTCATCAAGCACTGGACTGGGCGCGATCTCGATCAGCTTCTGGTGACGACGCTGAATCGTGCAGTCCCGTTCCCAGAGGTGGGTTACCTGACCGGAACCATCGCCCACAATCTGCACCTCGATATGCCGGGCATGATGCAATAACTTTTCGACGTACAGTTCACCGTTACCAAACGCCTGCAAGGCTTCCGACTGGCACCGGGCATAGGCTTCAGCAAGCTCGCCGGGGTCTCGCACCACTCGCATGCCACGACCGCCACCACCCGCCATGGCTTTGAGCATGATGGCGCCATGTTCTTCGGCAAAGGCACGGGCATCGTCAAGGCTGGTAGCACCGGATGTCCCGGGCAACACGGGTACACCCGCCTCCCGTGCCAGAGCCAGCGCACTGACCTTGCTGCCAAACAGATCCAGAATCTCCGGGTTGGGTCCGATAAAGCGAAGTCCCTGTGCCGCACAAAGCCGGGCAAAATCCGCGTTTTCACTGAGGAAACCATACCCTGGATGAACCGCGGAACAGCCCGTCCTGCCGGCGACATCAACCAGCGCCTGCGCGTCCAGATAGCCGGCGGCACCTTGCCTTGGCAGCTCGCAGGACTGATCGGCATAGCTCACGTGGAGGGACGCTTCGTCGTCTTTTGCATAGACCGACACTGTTTCCATCCCCAGTTGACGAGCTGCCCGAATAATCCGGATAGCAACTTCGCCACGATTGGCAACCAGAATCCTCTCCATTAACTTCACCTTCTCTTGTTCTGTTTGGGGTGCTGTAATTTCACCAGCAAAATACCTGACGATTCAGAAATTGTTGCCGGGACCTCAGGCAGATTCGTCAGCCAGCATCTGGCGTAACTTGTACTTTTCGATCTTGTTGGTCGGTGTCACCGGCAGAGAATCGACGATGCGGATATAGCGTGGGCGCATATACTTTGGCATCTGCTCACTGGCAAAAGCCGCAATCTCACCCTCATTGCAGGTTCCTGGCGCCTTGAGCTCAACGAACACGGCAATGTCGTCTTCGTTACCCTCCTTCGCTGGCACCGGCACTGCCGCAACGGCGCGGACATGCGGATGATCCGCCAGCACGGATTCGATCTCATAGGACGAAACGTTTTCACCTCGCACCCTGAAATACCCGCCCATCCTGTCGATGAACCGGAAGTTGCCATCGGGTTGCTCCACGACCGCATCACCGGTA
The DNA here is from genome assembly GCF_963974375.1 of uncultured Marinobacter sp. GTDB lineage: Bacteria > Pseudomonadota > Gammaproteobacteria > Pseudomonadales > Oleiphilaceae > Marinobacter. The sequence continues at coordinate 4,896 of NZ_CAXBDN010000135.1, read as the reverse complement.
TGGAACCAGAGATTGCTCCAGGCCTTGAGTGTGGCCTCGGGCTTGTTCAGATACTGCTGCAGGAGCAGTCCCGGGAATCGCGGACGAAATGCCAGCTGACCGACGTTTCCAGGAAGAAGCCGATTGTCATCCTCATCCAGAACGGCAACGTCAACGAGTGGCGATGGGCGGCCCATGAAACCAGGAGGCAATGGCTTGTCACCACTGACCAACAAACGACCAGAGGCTTCTGCTGAGGCCCTCAACTGCTCTTTGGGCAGCCCCTTATACAACTCGGGAGGCGTACCTGTTTCGTCTCCGAACTCGTCGATGATGGTCATAAAACCGGCGCCGGATTCAGTCTGCCCGAAACCACAGGTAACAAAGTCGAAGCCAAAACGTGTGGCCACTTCATGGTGGTTTGCCGGCAGCGGTTGCATATGGACTTTGCAAAGAGTGTTGTTGCGGTCATCAGGAGATGGCGGTGCGGACATCAGCCATGGAATCATCACGTCAAGCAGGATGCCGGCACTGGCACCACATTCCCGGATACGAGACCAGAATTCTGACGGACTGAAGCGGTTCCACAGGCCCACGGTATTGCCTTTCCAGACTGCTTTCACCAACAGCGCGTAGGCACCTCCCACGTGGTACATGGGCAAGTCACAATAGACCACATCTTCCGATGTCCACTGGCTGCGGCCAGCAAAGGCGTATTGATTGATCCAGCGGAAAGGGAGCAATACGCCCTTGGCGGGACCTGTGGTGCCGGAGGTATAAATAATGGTGGCCGGATCGAAGGGACCCAGTTCTGGATCTTCCAGGATCTCATCAGCAGACGTGATGGATTCCAGATTATGCACCCGGGAGTTCGGTAACTGCACGCCATTTTCCGACCCATCATTTGAACTGGCAGGGCCCACAACAACATGGGCTGGCTTTATGTCCGAACCTATATCCTCCAATATCTGCCGGAAGGTGGGATCCGTGATCAGCAGCGGCGCTGACGTATCGTTGATCTGGTAACTAAGCAGTTTGCCTCGCAGGTTGAAGTTGATGGGGGCATAAATCGCCCCCAACTGCCAACAGGCAAACATGGCTGTGGCTGCGAGCAGGGAGTTACTGGTCAGTACACTGACCGGCTGGCCCCTGGTAATCCCCAGAGACTTTAACCCGGATGCTATCTCCAGACTGCGCTCATGGACTTCCCGGAAGGTCAGGCGTTCACCGGTTTCACCATAGTGAATGAACACTTTATCGCCGTTCTCACGGGCATGACGTTTTAGCTGGTAAAGGGGGACATCACCCTCATTGACCATTTGCTCAAAGATTTCTTGTGGTTGTTTCATGAGTGATCCATTTTTTGTTATTGATCAGGTCAGAGTTACATGGTTACCAGGTATCAATCATCGGTCGGCGACGGCCATGGCGTGGTCCGGGATTTTTCACCGACTTCAATCCCCGCAGAATCCAGTTGCGAGTCTCGGCAGGATCAATGACTGCATCGATCTCCAGCGAAACCGCCATGCTCAAAGCTTTACCCTTTTCGTATTGCTCAGCCACCAGCTTCTCGAACATCGCCTTTTGAGCCATTTCATCGCCGGCATTGGCAATTTCATTGCGGTAGCCAAGGCGAACCGCACCCTCCAGCCCCATGCCACCGAACTCACCAGTAGGCCAGGACACATTGAAGAAGGGCGAATGGAACGAGCCTGCCGTCATACCCATGGCGCCAAGACCATAGCCTTTACGAAGTACGACCGACATCACCGGAATCTGCAGGCTGGCCGCCGTCACGAACATGCGGGTGGTGTGGCGTACCAGTCCGGTTTTCTCGGCTTCCGGTCCCACCATGAAGCCCGGGGTGTCACACAGGCTGATCAGGGGTACATCGTAGGCATCGCACAGCTGCATGAAGCGGGAAGCCTTGTCGGCTCCGTTGGCGCAGATAGCGCCGCCAAGATGTCGTGGATCGTAGGCAATTAACCCTATGGGCCGACCTTCAATACGGCCAAATGCGGTGACCATCCCGGGTGTGAATTCAGGACGAAGTTCCAGGTAGCTCTCACTGTCGACCAGCGTGCAGATCAATGCCCTGATATCGTAAGAGCGCAGACGATTTTCAGGAATGCTGGAGCGCAACAGACGTTGATCAGCGTTACTCCACTCCGGCAAACGGCCCTGAAAATAGGACATCAGCTTGCGGGCAACACGGGCCGCTTCGCGCTCGTCCTCAACCAGACAGTCGACGACTCCATTGGGTACCTGCACCGACATTGGGCCGACTTCTTCTGCGGCAAAAACACCCAGACCTCCGCCTTCGATCATGGCAGGGCCAGCCATACCCAGACTCGCATTCCTGGTGGCAATCAGCAGGTCACTGGCTCCGGCAAAAACCGCGTTGCCAGCGAAGCATCGTCCCGAAACAATCCCGATGCGAGGAGCCAGCGCCGTGAGGCGGGCATATTGCAGAAAGCTGGGCTGATCAAGACCGGCCACCTTGGTGGCATTGTCAGTGTCACCTGGCCGGCCGCCGCCCCCTTCGGTAAAGAAAATCACTGGCAGTTGCTGCTCTTCAGCCACCTGCAGCACCCGGTCGGTTTTCTTATGGTTCATGGTGCCCTGGGTGCCGGCCAGTACGGTGTAGTCGTAGGCCAGCACCGCACAGCGAGCCTGGTCTTCGGCAAAGGTCTGGCCGTTGACCGAACCGATCCCGGCCACCAGCCCATCCGCCGGTGTGGACCGTATCAGATCCTCTTCCGACCGGCGCTGTCGCTGGGCGGCAAAGGTGAGGGCGCCGTACTCCATAAAGCTGCCGGGGTCACAGATATTGTCGATGTTTTCCCGTGCGCTCAGCATGCCCAGCTTATGGCGTTTGGCCATGGCCTCGGGCCTTGCCTCGTCCAGGGTCAGCCGTTCGCGTTCCAGGTCCGGACGAATATAATCCAGATCGATTTCGGCCCCTGCGGACTCCTCTTCAGCGTCAGTTTCACCGGGCTCGATGAACGCCAGGGCCTGTCCTTCCTGAATATAGTCACCGTTGGCAAACGGCAGCTCCCGCAGAGTGCCCGCCTCTGGTGCCCGTATTTCGTGTTCCATTTTCATGGCTTCGAGAATGGCCACCACCTGGCCCTGGCGAACGCCGGCACCGGTTTCGACCAGGGTTGTCACCAGCTGGCCCTGCATGGGAGCCATGGCGCCGACCATGCCCGCTGGCACGTCACTGCTTGCCGGGGCGTGGGAAGCGGTGGTGTTGGTCGCAACAGAGCGGAACTGCTTCCGGTGGCCTTTTTCAGCCTCGGTCACCAGCAGCGCCATGCGGTCGTCCACCAGTCGGGTATAAACCTGATTGGAGATAATGTCTGGCTGCATCAACAGTGTCTGCAGGAAGTCCAGGTTGGTGTGGACCCCTTCGATGCGGAACTCGGACAGGGCCCGGTAGGCTTTTCTCACGGCCAGAGCGAAGTCGGATGACCGGCTGTGCACGATAACCTTGGCCAGCAGAGAATCAAAATGGGGGCTGGTCTGATACCCGGTGTAGCCGTAGGTGTCGACCCGGACCCCGGGTCCTGTCGGTGGCTCGAAGGCGGCCAGGGTGCCGCCGCTGGGTCTGGTGGTACCGGAGGCGTCCATGGTTTCCATATTGACCCGGCACTGGATGGCGTAGCCGGAAGGCGCCGCAATGTCGGCCTGTCGCAACCCCAGGTCGGCAAGGCTACTGCCACCGAGCACCGCGATCTGGCTCTGCACCAGATCAAGGCCGGAGATCTCTTCGGTAACCGTGTGCTCCACCTGCAGGCGAGGATTGGCCTCGATAAAAAAGAAATGGTCGGCGCGGGTGTCTACCAGAAATTCAAACGTCCCCAGGCCCTGGTATTTCACTTCATGGGCCATGGTCAGTGCCGCATCCAGCAATTTCTGTCGCATTGGCGAACTGAGCGTAGGGCTGGGAGCTATTTCAATGAGCTTCTGGTTGCGACGTTGCAGGCTGCATTCCCGTTCCCAGATATGGCTGACCTGGCCGGTGCCGTCGCCGATCACCTGTACTTCGATGTGCCGTGCCTGTTCGACCAGGCGCTCCACGTAAAGCCCATCGTCACCGAAGGCTGCCATGGCTTCCCGGGCACAGGCGGTATAAGCCGTTTCAATGTCATCGCCGGGGCTGACAATACGCATACCACGACCGCCACCACCGGAAATGGCCTTGATGACGACGGCGGTGTCGGCACCCTGGGCATCCGCAAACGCTTTGGCCTCAACCAGCGAGGTCTGGGTGCCGGTACCGGGCACCACCGGCACCTTGCAGCGCTCGGCCAGGTGCCGTGCCGCAGACTTTTCACCCAGCAGGGCCAGCGTCTCCGGTGAGGGGCCGATAAAGGTTATCCCTTCCTCGGCACAGCGGCGGGCGAACGGGTGATTTTCACTGAGAAACCCGTAGCCGGGATGAATGGCCTGAGCGCCGGCAGAGCGGGCGGCAGCGATAACCGCCTCAATATCCAGGTAGGCCCGGGCGCCCTGGCCGGGTAGTGCGATGGCCTGATCGGCATGTTGCAGGTGCTGGGAATACTGATCTTCCGGAGCGTAAACGGCGACGGTTTCCAGGCCCAGATCGCTGGCGGCCCGGGCGATGCGAATGGCGATCTCGCCGCGGTTGGCAATAAGAATCTTGCTGAAATTCACAGGTGCCTCATGGATAACGGAATCGTCAGGAGTTACTCACCGGCAAGGGCCAGGCATTGCTCTCGCAAGGCGCGCCGGTTGATTTTATCGGTTGCGCCCTTGGGCAAGGGTTCCGGCCAGAACCAGATGCGGTCTGGCACCTTGAACGGAGCAATATGCTGCTGCAGGAAGCTGATCAGCTCGGCCTCGGTCACGCTGCTGTCTTCTTTAAGATTAACGGCTGCGCCGACGGTTTCG
>NZ_CAXBDN010000134.1:0-11273 GCF_963974375.1 uncultured Marinobacter sp. | reverse complement strand
CCCGCCTCTTCGTCGTCTTCAACGATCAGGAGCCCGGCAAGCCCCGCGTAACTTTGAAATCCTACGCGCCCGCCCCGCTCACCATGGGCATGGGAGTGGTACCAGAACAGGCCAGCCCGGTCCCACACGTCGAACCCAACCGTCATGGTTTCACCGGGTTGAATGGGTAGCCTTGGCTGTCCGTCGACATCGGACGGCACATGAAGCCCGTGCCAGTGTACGGTGGTGTCCTCCGGAAGCTCGTTGTGAATATGGATTTTTACCCTCTGACCACGGCGCAGCCGGATTGTTGGGCCCAGATAGCTGTTTGTGTTTTCAGTGAGGGTGTTTTTCGGCCCTTTCAGCAATTCTGCCTTATAACGCCAGACTTCACTGGGTGTGCCTGGAAGTATGGATACCGAATCGGGCGTGGCACGAAGGGCCAGTTCAACATCGTATTCCTCTGAATCAAGGCCGAGCGTTACGGATTCAGTTGCTCTCACACCGCCGTCACAGCCAGTGAGCAGAAATCCAGGCGACAGCGCGAGAAATAAGCCAGTGCCCGCCGCAGCCTGAAGGACTGTGCGCCGGTGGACACGTTTATCCCGATTCATTACTTATTCCTCAGATATTTGATCAGTGCCAGAATCGCAAGAATCAGGAGCACAACCAGAAGAATCATGACAATCATCATGAAGATCCCCATACCGCCCATGCCCTGCATCATGTTGCCACCCATCATGCCCTCTCCCATGCGACCGGGCTCGTCGGCAAGAGCAAAGAAGGGCAGGAAAAGCCCCGCCATCAACATAATTAGCTTCTCAAAAACCGTCATCACAGCGTCTCCTTATTTTTGCCCCACTTAATTGAGGACAGAGCATGTTGGATAAGTGTGGTGTACCGCCCCCGATCTGACAACGCATGAAAAACATTCCTTGACATTAAAGTTCACTTTAAGGTTATGGTTAAGGTCAGTCATTGACCACTTGGTTTGAGGTGCAGGAATGAAAACGTTCAATATCGGCGAACTCTCTGAAAAAAGCGGCGTGGCCAGTCATGCGATTCGCTTTTACGAGCGGGAAAATCTCATGCCCGAGCCCGCCCGAACACAGTCGAATTATCGTCGTTACCCCGAGGATGCGATCGCCAGGCTGCAGTTCATCATTCACGCCAAGCAATGGGGTTTCACCCTTGATGAGATTCGTGAACTCCTGATGCTTCAGGACGCCAATGGCGATCGTGCTGAGGCCAAGCGCATCGCAAAGAAGCAACTGGAAAAGATACGGCATCAAATCCAGAGCCTTTCCCGCATTGAAGCGGTCCTGTCAGAAACCCTGGAGGAATGCTCCGGTGAAGGACCAATGGACGGCTGCCCGATTGTCGAAGCGATCGCCCAAAAAGGGTAACGCTGCCAGTCGCCTGCGTATGAATTGATTTAAAGGCACGGAGTTAGCCGTGCCGAGGAGCCAAACGGGTATGCAACGAATAGAGATCCGTGTTGATGGAATGTCTTGCGCTTCGTGCGTTGGGCGGATCGAAAAGGTGCTTATGGGTCAGCATGGCGTTGCGGAAGCCCAAGTAAATTTGGCGTCCGGAAAAGCCACCGTGGAATTCGATCAGCCCGCCACGCCAGCTATGCTGGTCGACTCAATCAGGGATGCGGGTTATAAGCCGCGGGTACAGTCGGCCGAAATTCCGGTCATCGGTATGACCTGTGGCTCCTGTGTTTCCCGGATTGAGCGGGCATTGAACAAACAGCCCGGCATGATCAAGGCCAGTGTCAATCTGACCACCCAGAAAGCGTTTGTGGAGTTCCTGTCTGATACTCTGTCAGTGCCGCGAATCCATCAGGCGATCCGCGATGCGGGGTATGAACCCCAGGCGCCGGACGCCAGTAGCGAAACGGAAGAGCAGGACAAGGAGGGCATCGACCTTCGACGGAAAGTGATTTTCGCTGCAGCGCTGACTATCCCGGTAGTCCTGATTGCCATGGGCAAGATAATTCCTGCTCTGGAGGCTCTATACGCCAGCCTCCTGCCCCATCGCGGTTGGGTGGCAGTTGAATGGCTCCTGACCACGCCCGTAATGTTTTACGCTGGGGCACGGTTCTTCCGCTCCGGCTACGCTGAACTGCGTCATGCCAACCCTGGTATGAGCAGCCTGGTCATGATCGGCACCAGTGCCGCTTATTTCTACTCCGTGGCGGCACTATTTGTTCCAGGATTCTTTCCTGCGGGCACGGCTCAGAGCTATTTTGAGGCGGCGGCGGTGATCGTGACGCTCATTTTGCTGGGGCGCTACTTTGAGCACATTGCCAAAGGCCGGACCTCTGAGGCGATCAAGAAGCTCTTACAGCTGCAGGCCAAAACCGCCCGCGTGATTCGGAACGGGGATGCCGTCGAGGTACCCATCGAATCGGTGGTGCCTGGCGACCGTATCCAGGTGCGCCCGGGCGAACGAGTTCCTGTTGATGGCGTGGTGGAAGAAGGTCAATCCTACGTCGATGAATCGATGATCAGCGGTGAACCGGTGCCGGTCGCCAAGCAGAGGGATGCTGAACTGGTGGGTGGGACCATCAACAAGAATGGTTCACTGACGTTCCGGGCTACCCGGGTGGGTGCGGACACGGTCCTGGCGCAGATCATCAGAATGGTGGAATCGGCCCAGGCCGATAAACCCCCAATTCAGGAGCTGGCCGATAGGATTGCGGGAGTTTTCGTACCCATTGTGATCCTGCTCGCGATCCTCACGTTCGCCACCTGGTTCATCTTCGGCCCCGCTCCGGCATTGTCCTTTGCTTTCGTCACGACGGTCAGCGTGCTGCTGATCGCCTGTCCTTGCGCGATGGGCCTGGCGACGCCAACAGCCATTATGGTCGGAACCGGTAAGGGCGCCGAAATGGGCGTGCTGTTCCGCAAAGGGGCGGCCCTGGAGACACTGTCTCGGATGGACACCATCGTCCTCGATAAAACCGGCACCCTGACTCGGGGCCAGCCAGAGCTGACAGATTTCATACTGGTGGAAGGCCGCGAGGATGAGGTCCTGGCCTGGGTTGCAGCTGTGGAGACCGAAAGTGAACATCCGATCGGGGAAGCCATCGTCAAGGGCGCAAGGGATCGCGGGCTCACGTTGCCCGCGACCAGTGAATTCCAGGCGGAGCCGGGCTATGGCATTCAGGCACAGGTGGCCGGACGCCGGGTCAATGTGGGCGCGGACCGTTATATGCGCCGCCTCGGTATCGACCTGGCCAGCGTCGCCGACAGTGCCGTGTCTCTCGCTGAAAAAGCCAAATCCCCGCTGTATGTTGCCGTCGATGGCCGCCTCGCCGCACTGATTGCCGTGGCCGATCCTCTCAAGGACGGCTCGGTGGAAGCGATTGCCGCGCTCAAGGCTTCAGGGCTGAGTGTAGCCATGCTCACCGGTGACAATCGCGCCACGGCCGAGGCGATTGCGCGGCAAGCCGGCATCGAACGGGTGCTTGCGGAGGTATTGCCGGACCAGAAAGCGGCCGAAGTGAAGCGCCTGCAAAAAGAAGGTGCCCGGGTTGCTTTTGTGGGTGACGGTATCAATGACGCACCGGCCTTGGCGCAAGCCGATGTGGGTATCGCCATCGGCACCGGTACCGACATTGCCATTGAGGCCGGCGACGTGGTTCTGATGCGCGGCGACCTCCGAGGCATCGTGGATGCCGCAGCGCTCTCCCAGCGCACCCGCAAAACGATCCTCGGCAATTTTGTCTGGGCCTACGGATACAATCTGGCACTGATCCCCGTGGCCGCAGGTGTTCTATTCCCGTTTACCGGTTACCTGCTCAATCCCATGCTGGCTGCGGGTGCTATGAGCCTTTCCAGTGTATTTGTGGTGACCAATTCCCTCCGGCTGGGCCGGTTCAAATCCAATAGCGGAGACTCTGCGGCTAGCAATATCAGCGAAAGCGGAGCCGCACAGGCCAGCGTCTCGTAAGAGGCCTGGCACACAGAATCAGGAGATTGACATGATGACAAATGAGGCATGCATGTTTGGAATGGCGGGAATGGGGTTGATATCCCTTTTGCTCATCGTCGCCCTGGTACTTGGCGTCGCAGCCCTCGGCAAGTACCTGTTTTCGAAAAACAGGGACGATTCTGGACGCGCGAGTAAGAACGCCAGAGGAGATTATGACTACCACCCTGAAGCATGAATTTCATCGGGTACCCATGGCAAGCATGGGAGTTAGACCGAACGCAAAAGCAAAAATAGTCGGGGTTATGCTCTTGCTGGCTGCACTGGCTGCGATCTATTGGGTCATGCTGGAGACCGGAGCATTGACCACCGTGACCAACAAGGCGGCCTTGTCGGAATGGATTGACCAACTGGGGTATTGGGGGCCGGTGGGTATCATTGGCCTGATGATCACGGCCATTGTCCTGAGCCCGATCCCCAGCGCCCCGATCGCCATGGTTGCCGGTGCAGTCTATGGATCGCTTTGGGGAACAGTGATCGTGGTTATCGGTGCTGAGGCCGGCGCACTGATCGCTTTCGCCATTGCTCGATCCTTGGGGTACGACGTTATCCATCGCTGGAAGCGACTACGTCCGGTATTGAATTGGCTTGGCAAGGAACGCTCTCAGGGCGCATTGATGCTTGTCATTTTTACATCAAGGTTGGTGCCTTTTATCTCCTTCGATGGGGTCAGCTATGCAGCGGGCTTGACACCACTCGCGTTCTGGCGCTTCGTGGTCGCAACGCTGGCCGGTGTTATTCCGACAGCGTATTTGATCACTGCGTTTGGTGGCTTGCTCATGGCCTCTGAGTCCGGGGTGGTGACGGTGCTTCTGATTCTGGTCAGTGGCATTACCCTGTTACCGATTGTTGCCAAGCTGCTCATGGCTCGCCTAAGGCACCAGAAAGCGTCCGAACTTGCATGATAGAGGTTGGGTTGAAGGCGCCTTGGCAAATACTCATCCCGCACAGCAGGACAGCTGTTTCACGTCTTTGGTGAAGGTTTGCGCGCAGAGCTTGAGGCCTTCCACCATGGTCAGATAAGGAAACAGTTCATCGCCGATGTCCTGCACGGTCATCCGTGACCGAAGTGCAATGACTGCCGTCTGGATCAGTTCACCGGCTTCCCCGGCTACCGCCTGCACCCCCAGCAAGCGTCCCGAATCGCGCTCGGCCACCATCTTAATAAAGCCATGGGTGTTGAAATTCACCAGCGCTCGCGGCACGTTTTCCAGATCCAGCAGACGGGTGTCCACATTGTAGCCCTGCTTGAGCGCTTCGGCCTCTGTCAGGCCAACTGTGGCGACCTGAGGATCGGTAAACATCACCCCCGGCATGGCGCTGAGATCCAGGGTGGCCTCGCCTCCCGTCATGTTGACCGCAGCCCGGCTGCCCCCGGCAGCGGCGACGTAGACAAACTGCGGCTGATCGGTGCAGTCACCGGCGGCATAGACACCGGGGACCGTGGTTTGCAGTTGCCCATCTACCTGAATCGCGCCACGGGAGGTTTCCACACCGATGCCCGCCAGGTTCAGGTTTTCGGTATTGGGTATCCGGCCGGTCGCCACCAGCAGTTGATCAGTTCGTAAGGTACCGGCATTGGTCTCGATAACGAATTCATTGTCGGTATAGTCCACACGGCTGGCCTGGGTCTGCTTGAGCACCTCGATGCCCTCGCGCCTGAACGCCGCCTCTATGGCCTCACCGATGGCGGGTTCTTCACCGGATAGCAGGCGGCTGCGGGCCAACACGGTGACCTTGCTATCCAGCCGGGCGAACGCCTGGGCCAATTCCAGGGCAACAAAACCGGCGCCGATCACGATCAGCCGTTCAGGCACAGTAATTAATGCCAACGCACTGGTGGAGGTGAGATAAGGCGTCTCAGCCAGCCCCGGTATCGACGGCTCTGCGGGACGGGCGCCAGTGCCAATAAAGGCGCGATCGAAATGGACGTTCTGTTCGCCGCCCTCGTTCAACTGGACCACCAGGTTATTGGCATCGACAAACCGGGCTTCACCGTTCAGGACCGTGATTGCCGTCTGGTCGCGCAGAATCCCTTCGTACTTGGCGTCGCGCAGTTCCTCGACACGCGTCTGCTGTTGCTGAAGCAGTTTCGCCCGGTCCACCTTCGGTATCTGGGCGCTGACGCCCCCGTCAAATGGGCTCTCCGTGCGCAGATGCGCGATATGGGCGGCACGACTCATGATTTTCGACGGCACGCAGCCGGTATTCACGCAGGTACCACCAATAATGCCGCGCTCGATCAGGGTGATGCGGGCACCGCGCTCCGCGGCCTTCAGGGCAGCCGCCATGGCTGCGCCGCCGCTACCAATCACAGCGATATGCAGGTTATTGTCACTATTCATTCCGAGTTCCTTGTATTACTGGGGCATTGTCACGGCAGGCGCCGAGTCGCGTGTAACAGAGGGCGCTTGGAGTCCTTTATCACAACTCACTTACTGTCCGTTTCCAGGGATTTCAGGGTGGAGGGATAGCCGACATCGCCCGTTGCCTGGGTTAAGGCTTCCACCGATGTTCGTGTGTCGTCAAAGGTAACCACGGCTTCTCGATCCGGATAGCTCACGTCGACTTGTGAAACACCGTCCACCTTGTTCAAGGCCAGCTTGATGGTAATGGGGCATGCGGAACAGGTCATCCCCGGAACTGAAAGCGTCACTGTCTGCATGGCGGCCCACGAGGGCATGCTGAGCAGGGCGAAAAGCAACGTCATGGCAAAGCGCATTTTCATGGGACAATCTCCTTTCAATAAAACAGAGGAAGGGCATAGGGAAACAACAGGGCGACCAGTATCAGTGCCGTTACTGCCCAAAAGATCACCTTATAAGTCGTTCGCACCCGTGGTACGGCACACACTTCACCGGGTTGACACTGTTCCACTGGCCGGAAGATTCGACGCCAGGCGAAGAACATGGCCACCAATGCAACGCCGATGAAAATCGGGCGGTAAGGTTCAAGAGCCGTGAGGTTGCCCATCCAGGCACCGGAGACACCCAGCGCGACAAGTACCAGCGGTCCGAGACAGCAGGCCGAAGCCAAAAGGCCCGCAATACCGCCCGCAGCCAAGGGGACACGCCCCGATTTGGAATTCGGCATAACGCTGACACCTTTCATGGTTTCATTCGATGAGATAAGATTACTTCCGTAGTCAGCTACGGAGTCAAGGGGTATGCCGGATAAAGCGAATTCATTGACCATCGGTGGCCTGGCTAAGGCTGCCAACGTCCATGTCGAGACAATCCGCTATTACCAGCGGCGACGTCTAGTACCGGAGCCGGAACGTCCTCCAGGTGGTATTAGGCGCTATGGTCCAGCTGATATCGAGCGGTTAATGTTCGTGAAAACGGCTCAGCAGCTGGGCTTCAGTCTTGTCGAAATCAGTGACCTGCTACAACTTGAAGATGGCGCTCACTGCCAGGAGGCCAGCGCTCTGGCCGAGCACAAGTTGCGGGACGTGCGTGAGAAAATCGACCAACTGGGGAGAATCGAGAAGGTACTGGGCGAGATGGTTGAGCAGTGCCATGCCCATCCGTACAATATTACCTGCCCATTGATTGCATCATTGCATGAGGGGGCAGTGGGGGGGAGCGATCAACGTGAAAGAACATGATTTTCACTCGACTGAGGGCTCGAGGGAGAGCGGATGTTTTATCCCCGGATAGTCCCCACACCCAAGCTTCTGAGGAACTTATGTGCGCCGCCAACATCTTACTCTGGTAGCCGAATTGGCGGATACGGTGATGGAGCGTGTCTGTTTGCACTTCCGCCAATGTAGGTTAAAGTGGGCGACTATCTTCCCACGCGGAAGATGTTTTAGCTGTTCTGTAATCAGGATATCAGTGCGATGACCACACGGCTTATGGGACTGGCAGTACTACTGCTCGTGGCTCTTCTCCCCGTTGCACAGGGAGTTGCCGCGACCTCTTTTGAAGCGGAACCCATGGCCGAGGCTTGTGTCATGTTGCCAGACACCCAGGTGATGCATGACTGCGCCGGGCTCAATGCCGAGGGCAGCTGCAGTAGCCCGTGTTCAACGTCCCATGTCGGGAAATCTGCAATTAGAGACTCGGTAGTGCTGTTATCTTCCCCCTGCCCGAAAGGCTATTCTTCTCATTCCGGCCGTGTACTTTCTGGCCCAGACCCTTTTCCTCCCAAGTAATCAACAGTCTCCTGAACCTTTGATTACCAGAGGCTTTCGCTTCGAGTGCCTGTCGTTTGGCCTTGCGCGGTAGACCACCACGTAGGCAGCTTTGCTGGTGATTTTATCGACTGATGAATACATGAAAACGGGAACGTATCTGTGATGTCATTCTATCTGGAATACCCGGTGCGCGGCATGACCGTGCTCTGCCATAAGCTTTCGATGGCACTTTTTTTGAGTTTATTCGCTGCCTTGGCCTCGGCGTCACCACCAATGGACCCGGGAATCAAGGCACTGCAGGAGAGAATCGGTTTTACGGTGACTGAACGCTTCTCCACGCCAGCCGAGGGCGTGACCGGCTATGTTGTAAAGACCGGCGACGGGAAAACCGGAATCCTCTATGGTCTCGGTGACCTCACTTTTTCCGGCGCACTTCTGGAGAGTGATGGCAACGATCTGACCAGCGAATATTCCGCTCGTTATATACCGAAGCCGACGTATTCGTCGGTTGCCGAGCAGCGCTCCCGGGACCCCCATCTGGTGATCGAGGGCGGTAAAGATGCCCCTGAGGTCTATATCTTCGCGGATCCCAACTGCATTTTTTGCCACAAATTCTGGCAGCAAACCAGGGATTGGGTTGCGGAGGGGAAAGTCAGGTTGCACTGGGTCATGGTCGGGTTTCTCAAACCGTCCAGCCTGGGGCTTTCTGCAGCAATCATGAACGCAGAGGATCGAGCCGCGGCGCTCCAGGTGTTTGAGGAAAACTTCGGAAAAAGCGGTGACGGCCGCGGCATTTCTGAACTCACTCCGATCCCGGCCGACCTTCAACAGGCCCTCGAACAACACGGTCAGTGGATGGCCGAGGCGGGTTTCAGCGGGACGCCAGGGCTGCTGTTCAAGGACACGAGCGGACAATGGCGGGGCCAGACTGGTGTGCCCAGCCAGGAAGCGCTCGGCAGGATGCTGGGAGTCACTGAGTAATGGATCAGCTGCCCTCATTACTCAGTGACTCCCAGCATCCTGATGGCGGTTATGGCAGGTCTACTGCTCAACCTGACGCCCTGTGTTCTGCCCGCGATTCCCATCAAGGTCCGGACCATCCTGCGGGAGGCGGGCGGCCAGAGGTCCCATCGGGTGCTGGCCGCGTTGGCATTCACGGCCGGAACACTCACCTTTTTCCTGACGCTGGGCGGCCTGACCGCACTGCTGCAGTGGAACTGGGGCACGTTGTTCCAGTCAACGCTATTCGTGGCCGTCCTGGTTGCGTTAATGGTCGGGTTTGCGGTGATTACCTGGCTCGATCTGCCCATCCCCGTCCCGACATTCGCCGCCTCGGCGCATGGCCGGCGTTACTTTGAAGCCTATGTATCCGGGCTGTTGAGTGCGATTCTGGCCGCGCCCTGCGCAGGACCATTCCTCGGTGGCGTTCTGGCCTTTGCCGTTACCCAGCCGACACCGGTCATCATGGGGATATTCGGCAGTATCGGGCTGGGGCTGTCGTTGCCCTACGCGGTACTGATGCTCAGGCCCGAGTGGCTGAGCCGGTTGCCCAAGGCGGGCCCCTGGACCCTGGCCATTCGTGAAGTGCTCGCGCTGATATTGCTGGCCGCCGCCGTCTTTTTCAGCGCGAGCCTGGTGCCCAAAGCGGTATACCCCTGGCTGTGGTGGGCCTGGCTGGCGCTGGTGCTGGTCTGGGGTCTCCGTCGTTTCGTTCAGGGGAGCGGTGCCGTTCGCGTGATCACTGCAACGGCGACAGGCCTTGCCCTTGCGGTGACAGTGGTATTCGCATCTCCGTTGGGCAGCGGCGAAGACGAACTTGTCTGGCAGCCCTACTCCGCAGAACTCCTGGCGGACACAAAAGCCCGGGACACACCGTATTTGCTGGAGTTCACTGCCGATTGGTGCATCAACTGCAAGGTCCTGGAGCGCACCGTGTATAAAGAGCCCGCTGTGGCTGAAGCCGTAGCGCGGGCCGGCATGGTGCCGATTCAGGTTGATGTGACAGCAAGCGATCCCGAAAAAGACGCATTGTTAACCGCAACGGGAGGGCAGGCTTTACCTTTTGCGGCGATTTTTGACGCTGACGGCACCGTTGTCGCCCGTTTCACTGGGCTATTTGATACCGACAGCCTGGTCGAGGCGATCAACCGCACCGAGAACTCACAACGCTAGCTACTGGAGATGAACCATGACAACCCGAACCAAAGTATTGCTGACCGGCGTAGCGGTTTTTCTGATCGCGATCGCGGCGTTCACGTTGATCGGTACCAATTCCGGAAACGCTCCTGGCTCGGCCCAGACCGAACGAGCCAATTCCGACCCCCAGGCACCAGTTGCCCGCACGGGGTTGGCAGATTCTTCCGATAAGGTCCGCCTCAATCTTGCGGAAGGCGGCAAAGCCCTGATAGGGGAGACCGGTGAAATTATTCTGACACTGGACATTGAATCGGGCTGGCACGTGAACGCCAACCCGGCCTCCATGGAGTTCCTGATTCCCACCGTCGCCAGTTCTTCGGTCAACGGTCAGTCGCTTGACATCCCGACCCAGTACCCCCGCGGCAGGGTCAGTGACATCACACTGGGTGACACCGCCCTGGAGGTGTACGACGACGGTGCGAGTATCCGGCTGCTGCCAGACGAAAAACAGACCGCCGCGCTGAAAGAGGCAGGCAAGCTAGACATGACGGTACGGGTACAGGCCTGCAGTGACGAGGGCGTTTGCCTGGCACCAGCTGACCTGCCCGTTGCGCTGAATCTGGACGATATCAAGCCACAATAAACCGGGACTCCCTTCGGAAAACAACTCAAATGGAGAATGACTGTGAACAGTGTATTCAGAATTGCTGATTGCCATGGTTGCCCAGGTCAGCACCAATGCCATGGCCCATTCCATGGAAGATGTGGAGGCCTCGTTGAACGAGAAAGAGCGGTATGCCCAGTTTGTGGATCAGCCGGCCCCTGAATTTGATCTTACAGGCGTTGATGGCAATACCCTTGCCCTTGCCGACTTAAACGGCAAAACCGTTGTGCTTAACTTTCTCTACACGCGCTGTACCGAGGCCTGCCCTTTGCATATGAACCTGATCCGGCAGTTGCAAACCGGGGTTGAAGAAGAAGGGCTGAGTGAAGAGGTGGTGTTCATCACCATTGCCAC
>NZ_CAXBDN010000133.1:0-11356 GCF_963974375.1 uncultured Marinobacter sp. | reverse complement strand
CGTAAAGTTCTCGATGTCGGCTGCGGCGGCGGTTTGTTGTCTGAGGGCATGGCCCGCCGCGGTGCCCGCGTGACCGGAATCGATATGGGCGAAGCGCCACTGGCGGTGGCCCGCCTGCATGGCCTGGAAACCGGTGTGGACGTAGATTACCGCCAGACCACCATAGAGTCGCTGGCTGCAGATGCCGACCAGCTCGCCAGCTACGACATCATCACCTGCCTCGAAATGCTGGAGCACGTGCCGCAGCCGGCCTCTGTCATCCAGGCCTGTGCCCGCCTGCTGAAACCCGGCGGGCAACTGTTTGTCTCAACCATCAACCGTAATCCCAAGTCCTACCTGTTTGCCATTGTTGGTGCTGAATATGTTTTGCGCCTGTTGCCAAAAGGCACCCATGAATGGAAAAAATTCATCCGCCCTTCTGAGATGACCGGATTTCTGCGGCAGGCCGGGCTACAGACCCACGACCTGACCGGCATGACCTACAATCCGGTCACCAGGGTCTACAAACTCGGCCGCGACGTTGATGTAAATTACATCATGCACGCATCCAAAGCCCCGGAGACAAACCCATAATGCAGATCGCCGGCAGCGGTACGCCGATTTCCACCGTGCTTTTCGATCTGGATGGCACCCTGATTGATACCGCACCGGACTTTGTCCGCTGCCTCAATCTGGTGAGGCAGCGATATCAGCTCGAACCGCTACCGGCAGAAGGTATTCGCCCCCATGTGTCGGACGGCGCCCGGGCCATGGTGCGACTGGGCTTTGGTCTGGAACCGGAGCACCCGGATTACGTGGAGCGCCACACCGCATTTCTGGATACCTACGCTGATCATATCTGCCAGGACACCGTGTTGTTTCCGGGGTTTGAGAGTCTACTCGTGGCCCTGGAGATGGCCGGAATTCCCTGGGGCATCGTCACCAACAAACCAGCACGCTTTGCGGTGCCCCTGCTGGATGCTCTGGGGCTGGCCACGCGCTGCAGTACCCTGGTGTGCCCGGATCACGTAAGTCAGCGCAAGCCCCACCCGGAAGGCCTTTTTCTGGCCTGTCGTGAGGTCGGTGCCGATCCGCTCCGGGGCGTCTATGTGGGAGACCACATCCGCGATATCGAGGCGGGTCGCAACGCCGGCATGACCACGGTTGCGGTGAGATACGGCTATATCGTTAATCCGGCAGAGGTTGATCTCTGGCAGGCTGACCATACTGTAGAGACCGTGGAGCAGCTGATAAATCTGTTACAATAGGGCGCTATAAAGCCGTCTACTTTCAGTCACTGCTTTGCCATTACTTGACAACAAGCGGAGTGTTCATGAATCAGAGCGTCACCACGGAACAGGCCATGCAGAACTATCAGGCACCGGAAGGCCTGCTGACAGACCGGATCATTCTGGTTACTGGCGCCGGTGACGGGATCGGGCGGGTAGCGGCCAAAACCTACGCAGCCCACGGCGCGACGGTCATCCTGCTGGGCCGCACCATCTCCAAACTGGAATCCGTCTACGACGAAATTGAAGCGGCCGGTCACCCCAAGCCCGCCATTGTGCCGCTTAATCTTGAGGGTGCAGCGGTCAAGGATTACGAAGAAATGGCCATGACCATCGAGCAGAATTTCGGACGGCTGGACGGTCTGCTTCACAACGCCGGCATTCTTGGCACCCGTAGCCCGGTTGAGCTCTACGACCCGGAAACCTGGACCAGAGTCATGCAGGTCAACGTCACGGCACCGTTCCTGCTGACCCGGGCCCTGATTCCGTTGCTGCGCCAGTCCGGTGATGCTTCGGTGATCTTCAGCTCCTCCGGGGTTGGTCGCAAGGCCAAGGCCTACTGGGGCGCTTACGCAGTATCAAAGTTTGCACTGGAAGGCCTGAGCCAGTTGTTGGCGGATGAACTGGATGACGAACGCCATAACGTGAGGGTGAACAGCCTGAATCCGGGCGCAACCCGCACCAGCATGCGTATCATGGCCTACCCGGCAGAAAATCCTAACCAGAACGTCAATCCGGATGCCCTGATGCCGTCGTACCTTTACCTGATGGGTGCAGACAGTCGCGGTGTCAACGGCCAGCAACTCAGTGCCCAGAGCAAATAATGGAACTGATTTTCTACACCACCTCCCATTGTGAGCTGTGCGAACTGGCCGAGGCGATTCTGGTGAACACGTCGCTGCCCTACCCGATTCCGGTCGAGGCCATCGACATCGCCAGTTCTGCAGCGCTGGTGGAACTCTACGGCACCCGTATTCCGGTGCTGCGCCGGGAAGACACAGGCACCGAACTGGGCTGGCCCTTTACCCGTGACGATCTCCTGTCGTTTCTCGGCCCCGCACCCGCCGGCCACGGAACACCCCATTGAGGAACCGCTGACATGCTGATGGTTATTTCTCCTGCCAAGACCCTCGATTTCGAAAGCCCGCTGGCCACGTCCAGCCATACCCAGCCGGCCTTTCTCGACGAGTCATGCAGGCTGGTGGATCAGCTTAAAACCCTGGAACCTCACCAGCTCAGTAACCTGATGAGCATCAGTGACAAGCTGGGCCAGCTCAATGCCGACCGGTTTCGCAACTGGCAGGTGCCGTTTACTCCGGAGAACGCCCGCCAGGCCATACTTGCCTTCAAGGGAGACGTCTACACCGGGCTGGCCGCCGAGCGCTTTGCTGAAGAGGATTTCAGCTTTGCCCAGCAACACCTTAGAATTCTTTCCGGCCTTTACGGGGTGCTGCGCCCCCTCGACCTGATGCAGGCCTACCGGCTGGAGATGGGCACCCGCTTTGAAAACGACCGGGGCAAGGATCTGTATGCATTCTGGGGCAGTCAGATCACCGACGCCCTGAATCAGGAACTCGCCGCTGATGATGGCGTGCTGGTGAACCTGGCCTCCAACGAATACTTCAAAAGTGTTCAGAAGAAACATCTCAATGCCCGGCTGATCACACCCCAGTTCAAGGACTGGAAAAACGGCCAATACAAGATGATCAGTTTTTACGCCAAAAAAGCTCGCGGTCTGATGTGCCGGTACGCTATCGAGAACCGGATTACCCAGGCCGACGACCTCAAGGGCTTTGATCTGGAAGGCTACCGGTTCAGCGTGGAAGATTCGACACGCGATAACTGGACCTTCCTGCGCGACGAGCAATAACCGCACAACAACACCGCCGGTCCGCACCCCGAAGACAGTCACGCCGTCCTGACCCGGGCTTTTGAACCCATCGGTCCGGTCTGGTGTTTTTTTCAACGACGGTAACGATAACCCTGACCGTTTGTGCGGAGTAGACAAATGACCGAAGCCCTGTTTTCCCAGATTGCCCTTGCGGTATTCTCCACCATCCTGATTGTCTGGATGGGATTCATTGTCTGGGACTTGGCAAAGAAATCCCAGGCTGGCCGATTTGGTACCATTGCCCTGTTCACTGTTCTGGGCGCCGGCGTGGTCGGTTTTGTGGTGAAGACCGTGCTGGTCGAGATCATGCAGATATAACCAGTTCCAGACTACCCGACTGCTCACTTATTCCGTTCATCGAAGGATCCGATTACATGTGGTTTCGCAATGCCCGAGTATTCCGTTTCACCAAGCCTTTTGACATAACCGCCGAACAGCTGGAAACGCAGCTCCAGGCCGACGCCTTCAAGCCCTGCGGGCCCCAGGAACTGGTTCGCCATGGCTGGGTTCCACCACTGGGCAAACACGGTCAGCAACTGGTGCACAGCGCCGGAGGCTACCATCTGGTAGCGCTGCGCAAGGAAGAAAAACTGCTGCCGGGTCCGGTCATCAAGGAACTGGTGGAGGAAAAGGCTGAAATGATCGAGGCTGAACAGGGACGCAAGGTTCGTCGCAAGGAAAAAGACGAGCTGAAAGAACAGGTTCTGCTGGAAATGCTGCCCCAGGCCTTTTCCCGCAATCGCCGCAGCTTTGCCTACCTGGCACCGCAGGATGGCATCATGGTGGTCGACGCGGGTTCCGCCAAACAGGCTGAAGATCTGGCATCAGCCCTGCGCAAAAGCCTGGGCTCCCTGCCGGTCAGACCTCCGGTGCTGGAACAGGCGCCGGCCTTCACCTTTACCGGCTGGCTCAACGAGTCCATTGACCTGCCGTCGGCCATAACCCTGGGTACCGAGTGTGAACTGAAAGATCCTTCCGAGGACGGCGGCGTGGTGCGCTGCAAGGGCATGGACCTGATGGCGGATGAAATCCGTAATCACCTCGAAACCGGCATGCAAGTGACCAAACTGGCGGTCACCTGGGACGACAGCCTGTCGTTCGTACTGGACGAGGAATTCGGCATTCGTCGCCTCAAATTCGGGGACACCCTGCAGGAAAAGCTGGACGATGTGGACGCCGACGATGCCGCCGCCCGCTTTGATGCCGCCTTTGCCCTGATGACCCTGGAGCTGGCCCGGGTGATTCCGGGATTGCTGGAGGCCATGGGCGGCGAAGACCGCTCTGCCATCATCGAGGAAAGCTGACAGGACGACTGTCGCGGACCGTACCGCTCAGGTATAAATCCGCGACAGTCGCTCCCGCTGCCAGTCTTTTTCCGGCTCGTTGAGCACCAGCCTGAGATCCATGACTTCCTCCTCACGGTTGTACTGGATCTCAAACCCCAGGTGTTCGGCCAGTTGCAGCATCGGACGGTTTTCTGACAGGACATTACCCACCATTTCCATGGTGCCCCGGGACCGGCAGTAGTCGATCATCTTCTGCATCAGGGCAACCCCCAGGCCCTCACCTTTCATCTTGTCGTGCACCATCACCGCAAACTCGCAACGCAGGTTGTCAGCGTCGGTCCAGACCCGCACCGTGCCCAGGGTTTCCTCGCCTTCGCCGTCTTCCCGGGGCGCGTTGGCAATAAATACCATTTCCCGGTCGTAATCGATCTGCACCATCTGGGCAACGTCTTCCCGGGAAAAATGCTTGCGATACTGAAAAAACCGATAGCGGATGGACTCCGGCGACTGCAACTCATGGAACGCCCGGTGTGAGGGCTCGTCTTCTGCCAGCACCGGCCGGATAATCACCCGGCGACCGGACTTCGGCAATACCATCCACTCCTCCAGCTCGCGGGGATAGGGCTGGATAATGGGTTTGCCCGGCTTGTCCGACAGATCGATCGACACGTCGACCGCCATCAGGCCGTTGTCATTGAACAGCAGAGGCGAGATTTCCAGACCTTTGATCTCGGGTATATCGATGACGATCTGGGACAGCGTGATCAGTACTTCCGAAACCGCCCGGATATCCCGCTCGGGCTGCTCGCTGAACTCTTCCAGCAACTTGAACATATAGGTGCGCCGCAGCAGTTCCCGGGCAAGCACCATATTCAGGGGCGGCAACGCGATCTGGCGATCGGTCATGACATTGATGCGGGCACCGGCAGCGCCACACACCACCAGAGGACCAAACAGTTCATCACGGGTAATCCCCACGCTGAAGGCAATGCCATCAATGTGCTTGTAGGCCCGCTGCACCGCAAAGCCAATGAAGCCGCTTTCCGGAAAGTGCTTCTGGTATTTTTCCATCAGCTCGCGGCAGGCCTCCAGAATATCGGTTTCGCTGTTGAGCCCGTGCACGGTTGAACGATAACGACCCTGGGCCTCGGCGTACTCCACAAACGGATGACAGGCCTGCTTGTGGATCAGGGTAACGTCCACCGGCCGGCGCTCGACCGCGTAGGCCTCGACCACTTCTTCAACATCATCACAGTAAACCGTCGGAATGGTATTGATGCCGTAATCCTTTAGCACCTCCCGGGCCTCACGGTTGGTCAGATACCCACGCTTTGCCCGCAGCGAATTCAGCACGATACGCCGGGTATTGGAATGATCCGAAAGGTGATCAGTATAGGATTCCGGAGTTTCCGCCAGCAGCCGTTGCACCCGCTGGTGATTGACATGCTGCATGAACGCCATCACCGCCTTCTCTGGCGAGAAGAACGACGGCAGGCCGGCCCGGTAGAACTCGTCCCGGGCATCCATGACCGTGCTCTGACCCAGCCAGCAGGTAAACACATTAAGCCGGGTACCCTTGACCGCCTGCACCACTGCATCGGCAATCTGCAGACTGTCTTCTGTCAGACTCGGCGCATACATCACCAGAACATTGGATACTTCCGGGTCTTTCGACAGAATCCTGATAGCCCTGGCATAGAGCTCCGGCGAGGCGTCGTAGTTGAGATCGATCGGGTTCTTGCGACTCCAGTAGGGCGGCAGAATCTTTGCCAGTTCATCGATGGAGGTTGCGGACAAGCTCGCCAGCTCACCACCCAGTGCGGCCAGGCGATCGACCGCCAGCACCCCGGGACCAACTCCGTTGGCCATGATCGCCAGGGTTTCCCGTTTCAGGGGCCGCATCCGGGTCAGGGTTTCCAGTGCATCGAACATCTGCCCGAGGCCATCCACCCGCAGTACACCCGCCCGTTGCAGCATGGCATCGTAGATCGGATCACTGCGGTGCAGGCCGGCCGGCAGTTCATGGCGGAACCACTCCGAAGCGGGCACCCGGCCGCTCTTGACCGCAATTACCGGTTTGGTGCGGGCGGCTACCCGAACCGCAGACATGAAGCGACGGGGGTTTGGAATATTCTCGATGTGTAACAGGATTGCCCGGGTCTGGGTATCCTGAGCGAGATAGTCGATCAGGTCATCGTGATCGATATCCATACTGTCGC
This sequence comes from uncultured Marinobacter sp., assembly GCF_963974375.1. Taxonomy (GTDB): domain Bacteria; phylum Pseudomonadota; class Gammaproteobacteria; order Pseudomonadales; family Oleiphilaceae; genus Marinobacter. The sequence continues at coordinate 4,692 of NZ_CAXBDN010000133.1, read as the reverse complement.
CGAGGGTGAGGAAGTAGGAAAAACCGACGCCCCTGGCGAAAGCCCAGTCGATGACCGAGCTGGCAACACTGCCGGACTGGCCCACAAAGGCCACCTTGCCAGGCAGCGCGCCCATATGGGCATAGGTCGCATTGAGCTTGCGGGCGGGCACCATCAGGCCGATGGTGTTGGGGCCGAGCACGCGGATGCCGGTTTCCCGGGCCGCCTCACCGACGGAATACATGAGCGGCTGCCCGGTCTTGCTGTGGGCCCGGGACATGCCACCGGTCATCACCATCGCCGTTCGCACACCCGCCTTGCCCAGCCGCCGCACCACCTTCGGCACGGTATCCGGCGGTGTGCACACAATGGCCAGCTCCGGACTGAAATCCATCCTGGACACCTTGGGGACACAGGGAACACCGTGGACCGACTCGTACTCGTTCTGGTTGATCACCAGCAGGCGCCCGGGGTAACCGCCCCCCAGCAGGTTCCGTAACACCATACCCCCGAGATTGTCAGCGCGCTCTGAAGCGCCGACCACAACAATCGACGACGGGTTAAACAGGCTCTCCAGATACCGGGTGCCCAACGTAGCTCTCCTTAACTGAGGTCAGAAAATGGTTTCCTCTATCTTAGGCGTTGAAAGGTTGATGTAAAACGGATTTGTGGCTCTACGACCAAAGAACCATGGGCGCGGCCAAAGAATCGCAGCAAGGACCCATAATCCCTGATACCATTAATTAATGTTTCACGATAAAAAAAGACAAGCTACGGCCCAGCGGCCGGCGGGAAAAGTTCTGACACCATGACCACTGCGTTTTTCTCTCACGATGACTGCGCCCTTCATGACATGGGCCCGGAGCATCCGGAATGTCCAGAGCGACTGAGCCGGATCATCAGCTACATCGAAGATAGCGGACTTCACCACCAGCTGGACTGGATTCGTCCTGAAGAAGCAACCCGGGACCAGTTACTGACGGTGCATCCTGAAAAGTACCTGCACCAGCTGGATCTTATGCAGCCCACCCGGGGCCGGGTGTTTACCGACCCGGACACAGCGCTGATGGCGGATACCCTGAGAGCCGCCCGGCTCGCTGCAGGCGCCAACATTCAAGCGGTTGACATGGTGCTCAGCAGCCAGGTCACCAATGCCTTCGTCTGCGCCCGACCACCGGGGCATCATGCCGAACGCAGCAAGTCCATGGGCTTCTGCTTCTACAACAACATTGCCCTGGCCGCCATGCGGGCCCTGAATTTCCACCGGCTGGAGCGGGTTGCCATAGTGGATTTTGATGTCCATCAGGGCAATGGAACGGTGGATATTGTGCAGGGTGATGAGCGTATTCTGATGTGTTCAAGCTTTCAGCATCCGTTCTACCCTCACTCCCACGTTTACCGGTTACCGGAGAATATCGTCAATATTCCGATTCCGGCAGGCTGTGGCGGGGAAGACTACCGCAAGCGGGTAACCGAAGGCTGGGTACAACGACTGAACGACTTCCGCCCGCAGCTGATTCTGATCTCGGCAGGCTTTGATGGCCACCGGCTCGACCCCATGGCCGAGATGAATCTCGAGACCGAGGATTATCGCTGGATTACCTCACTGCTGGCGGATATCGCCAAAGAGCACGCCAACGACCGGATCGTGTCCACCCTGGAAGGGGGCTATCACCTGCGGGCTTTGGCGGAGAGTGTCGCCGCCCATCTGGACGTTCTGGTCAGCGCCGGCTAGCCACTGAAACCACCGCCACTGCCGCCTTCTGCCTGCTGCATCTCGGGGCGCTCGCCCTGACGTTGCAGCCGAATGGTGGTGCGACGGTTATCGGCGGCATTCCGTGACACCGGAAACTGGTCTGCGTGGGCCCGCACAATCACCTGATCCTCGGCAATGCCGGCGTCAATCAGATAGTCTGCCACCACCCTTGCCCGATCTTCCGAGATTGCCCGGTTCTGAATCCGACTTCCGATCCGGTCGGTGTGGCCATCCACAAAAACCAGTTCCACGGTGGAATCCGCCAGTACATAAGTGACGATCAGATCCAGCCGCTTGCGGTCACCGTCCGAAAGCCGGGCACTGCCGCTGGCAAAGGGAATCCGGGACCGACGGATCTGGTCATAGTTCACCGGCAACAGGGTCGACACACACTGGCGATAACCCTGATAGCCGGGCTTGAAATTGATGTTCGACAACCGCACCCGAACTGCGTCCGAACCATAGGCTGATTGCCGGGTCAGGGTTGGCGCCATGCCGTCCAGCAAACCTTGCACCAGCATCATGGACTCGGGATATGCCACCGAAACCACCCGCCGGCCCTCTTCCACATCGACGTAACCCAGCTTCCGGGTATCGGCTCCCGGACGCCAGGCCGGTGCCTCCACCGCCAGCATACCGCGCCCAGCCCGCATCAGCGGAACTTCAGCTTCCAGGTAAAACTGCAGGTTCTCCCCCGCCCGGTGACTGAACACGGCACGGCCATAGCCGGGAATGTCATGGGTCAGCGCGCAGTCAAAAATGGACTCGGACAGGTACCACTGACTGTTCTGCAGACCCGCGCCATAGCTCCCCGCAGGCAAAGGGTTGCTGACTGCCATCAGACCGATGGCAGAGAGACTCAGAGCGATGCGCAGTAGTGGTGACATGTGGCTCATGGCAGACCTGATGGTTCCAGCAAACCCGGTATCCGGGACCCCGTTATACCCGGGTATCGGCCGCCGGTGCGGATTCTTTAGGGGTATGCTTCTGATATACTGCTGCCGTTAAATGGCCAAGGACCTGCAGGTATCATGCTCGCATCATCACAACACCCACAGACACCCGACACCCTCACCATTACCCGCCCGGACGACTGGCACCTTCATGTCCGCGATGGCGCAGTACTCAATGATGTGGTGCCGGCAACTGCCCGCTGCTTTGGTCGCGCCATCATCATGCCCAACCTGGTGCCGCCGGTGACCAATGCGAGCCAGGCCCTGGCCTATAAACAGCGCATTCTGGCCGCAGCCGGAGACCACAACACCTTTGCGCCACTGATGACACTCTACCTGACCGGAGCAACCCGGCCACAGGACATCCTGGAGGCCCATCAGGCCGGCATACCCGCCGCAAAACTCTACCCGGCCGGAGCGACCACCAACTCGGAGTCCGGTGTCAGTAACGTGCGGGATATTGATGAGGTACTGGCCGCCATGGCGGAATGCGGCATGTTGCTGCTGGTGCACGGTGAGGTGACTGATGAACACACCGACATCTTTGACCGGGAAAAACATTTTCTGGACCGTGTGCTGACCCCGGTGCTGGACCGTCACCCGGAGCTGAGAGTGGTGCTGGAGCATATTACCACCGCAGACGCGGCCGAGTTCGTCCGCGGACAGCCCGGTGACCGTCTGGGTGCCACCCTGACCCCACAGCACCTGATGTACAACCGTAACCATATGCTGGTCGGCGGCATACGACCGCACCTCTACTGCCTGCCGGTGCTCAAGCGCAACACCCATCAGCAGGCCCTTCAGGAGGCGGTGGTCAGCGGCGACAACCGGTTTTTCCTTGGTACCGATTCGGCACCCCATGCCCGCGACCGCAAGGAAACCAGCTGTGGCTGTGCCGGCTGCTATTCCGCCTTCGGTGCCATTGAACTCTACGCCGGCGTATTTGAAGAACTGGGCATTCTCGACAAGCTCGAAGCATTTGCCAGCTTCAACGGCCCCGACTTTTACCGGCTGCCCCGAAACACCGACACCATCACCCTGATAAGGGAATCCTGGACAGTGCCTGACAGCCTGCCATTGGCGGATGGCTCCATTGTCCCGCTCAAGGCCGGCGAAACCCTGCACTGGAAACTCGCCTGATCCGAATGGGCAACCCACAGCAATACCCGATAACCGGCGTCCGTAATGGCCGCTTCAGCAAACCTGAGGAGACCGAGTGACTGAAACAACCACCCCCCATCCCATGTCAACCCGCTTTCGTGGCTACCTGCCTGTGGTGGTGGATGTTGAGACCGGCGGCTTCAATGCCAGCACCGATGCCCTGCTGGAGGTGGCGGCCGTACTGCTGACCATGGACAGCGACGGCTGGCTGGTCCGCAGCGAGACGATCGTGAGAGAGGTTCATCCCTTCGAGGGGGCAAACCTGGAACAGTCAGCGCTGGATTTTACCGGTATTGACCCCTGGCAACCTGAACGGCCAGCGATTGATGAGAAAACCGCGCTTGCTGATATTTTCGGACCCATTCGCAAGGCAATCAAGGCCCATGACTGCAAACGGGCTGTACTGGTGGGTCACAACGCGACCTTTGATCATAACTTCGTTTTTGCTGCGGCTACCCGTACCGATCTGAAGCGTAACCCGTTTCATCCGTTTTCCACTTTTGACACCGCCACCCTCGCCGGACTGGCCTATGGTCATACGGTACTGGCAGAGGCCTGTAAACGGGCCGGCATCGAGTTCAGTAGCCGGGAGGCCCATTCAGCCGCCTATGACGCCGAGAAGACCGCAGACCTGTTCTGCGCCATTGTGAATCGCTGGAAGGAACTTGGCGGCTTTCCTCACGCTGCTGTTGCAGAGCAGACTGACTGAAATCCACAAAGCAAAACGCCCCGGCAAAAGCCGAGGCGTTCTGGGTGACTGACCGGGGGACTAATCCGGTCAGCCGTATTGGCGTCCCCTAGGGGGTTCGAACCCCTGTTGCCGCCGTGAAAGGGCGGAGTCCT
>NZ_CAXBDN010000132.1:0-11438 GCF_963974375.1 uncultured Marinobacter sp. | reverse complement strand
CATGGCTGTGAAGTGTCGCAGTCACCATAGAACCGATAGCGAACCAGAGCTTGATCTGTTTGGAACTGGTCATTGTTGTTGTAATACCTGATCCGGGTTATAGATACCCCTGCCGCTGGCAGCAGCAGGGGGTCGTACCAGAAATGCCTTACTCCGTTGGCCGTATGGCGTCAGCTGTACTCATAATAAAGGCTCTGATTTTTTCAACGTCATCCTGCTTGAGACGCTCACCAAAGTTAGGCATACCCTGATGGGCCAATGCGCCCTGCAGAACAAAGAGTTCCAGGTTCTCGATTGTGGACGCGTCCGAATAACCAAGGTTCGGTAAGACCCCACCACGATCAACGCCAGGTACACCATGGCAGAAGGCACAGTTAGTGACGTAGATCCCCAGCCCCTCCTCAGCCTTGCCAGCGTCATACTCAACTCCTGAAACGAGTGACGTACGCTGATACTCAGAGTACTCCGGATACTCTGCCTTGCCCTCCAGCGAATAGGTATACACCGTGCCTGGAATGACGCGTTCACTTCCCCTCTGGATCAGACCGTAGACACCCCCCCAACCGACAGCGATGGAAACGAACTGACGACCGTCCACTTCATAGGTCACCGGTGACGCGATAATGCCGGTCCCGACGGACGACTGCCAAAGGTGCTCCCCTGTTGCGGCGTTAAACGCCATGAAGCGCGCATCGGCAGTACCCTGGAACACAAGGTTGCCGGCGGTTGCAAGGGTGCCTCCATTCCAGGGAGAAACATGCTCGAAGCGCCAGGCTTCTTCCTGCTTGATCGGGTCCCAGGCGAGCAAGCGACCGAAAGGCATCGCTGTTGGTGGTACAGGATTCACGTACATCCCTGTGTTCCAGCCAGTTCCGGCCTGCGGAGTCCCAGGCGTGGTATCACCGTACGACCAGTCTGGAATTTTCTGCATGCTGGCCGGTATGTGCTGAGCCGGGATGTAGGCAAGCCGCGTTTCCGGGCTGTAGGACATGGCCTGCCAGTTATGAGCGCCATAAGGTCCCGGAATGGCATCAAACGGTTCATCCTTTGAAAGAGCCTCCGGGTTTATAATGGGACGGCCATTCTCGTCGTAACCAGACGCCCAGTTAACGTCCACGAAGTTCTCGGCGGACAAGTATTGGCCTGTCACACGGTCTACAACGTAGAAAAACCCGTTCTTGGGGGCGTGAATAAGAACCTTGCGCTGCTCTCCCTGATAGGGCAGATCGACGAGGATGATGTCCTGAGTGGATGTGTAGTCCCAGTTGTCCCCCGGTGTCTGCTGATAGTGCCAGACGTACTCACCGGTATCTGGACGAAGGGCAACAACAGAACCAAGAAAGAGGTTATCGCCGCCTGCGGGACTCCGATGATGGAGCGACCAGGGCGAGCCGTTTCCGGTTCCGATGTACATCAGGTCCAGTTCCGGATCAAAAACCATGGAGTGCCAGACGGTGCCACCGCCACCCGCCTCCCAATATTTGCCACTGGGATCCCAGGTTTCGGCCGCCATTTCCATAGCCTCATTTTCAAAAGGCTCATCGGGGTTACCCGGAACCGTATACCAGCGCCAGGCCTCTTCACCGGTTTTCGCATCGTAGGCAGTGATGTAACCACGAACACCATATTCAGCGCCGCCGTTACCGATAATCACCTTGTCATTGAACACCTTTGGTGCCGCAGTAATCGTGTAAGGTCTGGTTCGGTCCACTATTGTGTCTACAACCCAGACTTCACTGCCATCATCGGCATTCAACGCAATCAACCTACCATCAAAAGATGCGACGTAGACCAGCCCGTCCTGAACGGCCACGCCTCGGTTAACAACATCACAACAGCCCTTCTCACCAAAGTCTCTAGGAACCTGCGGGTCATACACCCAAAGCTTCTCGCCGGTGCTTGCGTCAACCGCATGGACAATGCTCCACGGCGCCGTCACATACATGATTCCATCGATAACGATTGGGGTGGACTCTACCCCCCGGGTCGATCCCAGTTGATAGGACCACTCCAGCTTCAGGTTTCCGACGTTCTCCGTCGTTATCTGTGACAGCGGGCTGAACCGGCTCCCGTTATGGTCATAACCATGAATAGGCCAGTTCTGCCCGTTGTTGGCACCTGCGACATTCGTGTTCGCTGACACAGTAGAAAAACCTGAAATCAGCCCGATCGACAGGCCGACCAACACGGTTGTTCTGATTTTTGGTTTCATACGTGATCCTTTCTTATTTTTGTCAGATACAGGGGCAGACAGCCGGACAAGCACCGCCCGCTGCCCGAACCGGGCTGTCAGCACAGAATGACAACCGCTTTTTCTTCGGTGTAATGGTTTACAAGTGAATCGCTGAGCTCACGACCGATACCGGAGTGCTTGAAGCCACCAAAGGGCATACAAGCATCATTCAGGTGATGGCCATTCACCCAGACGGATCCCGCATCAATATTTGGTATCAGACGATTAACCGCAGAGAGGTTGTTGGAGAATATGCTCGCAGCAAGCCCATAGCAGTTGTCATTAGCAAGTTCCACCAGCTCTTCAAAAGTGCTGAACTTTTGTACAACAACCACAGGCCCAAAGATCTCTTCCTGAACGCAGCGGCTTTCTTGTGGAAGACCGGTAATCACGGTAGGTTCAACGTAGTAACCTGTATCAAGCCGCGTACCACCGCCGGTCACGATTCGTCCGCCGTCCTGCTTCGCCTGATCTATATAGCTCAGAACCCTTTTCTGCTGTTTAGCAGAGACCAGAGGCCCTATCATCGTCGCAGGGTCAATCCCCGGCCCCATCTGCAGGGAATCTGCAATCGCAGCCAGTTTTTCTACAAAGGCGTCATGGATAGACTCATGAACGTAAATTCGTGACCCCGCGGTACAAGCCTGCCCCTGGTTGAAAAAAATCCCTTGGGCCGCGCCGTTGGCCGCCAGATCAAGGTCGGCGTCCGGCAGAATCATTACGGGGGACTTGCCACCGAGTTCCAGCGTCACCCGGGTCATATTTTCGATGGCCGCTTTGCCGACCTCTTTACCGATCACTGTCGACCCGGTAAACGCCAACTTGTTGATACCGGGATGGCCAGCAAGAGCAGAGCCCGCCTCCGTCCCCAGACCGGGAACAACATTCAGAGTGCCTGCCGGGAAGCCAACCTCAGATACAATTTGTGCGAAGTACAATGCTGAAAGCGGGGTGTCCTCTGCAGGTTTCAGGACCACTGTGCACCCTGCGGCCAGTGCCGGGGCGACTTTCCAGATCGACATAAGCATGGGGAAATTCCAGGGTACGATCGCACCGACAACACCAACCGGTTCACGGCGCGTGTAAGCGACAATCTGTGCCTCATCGGGAACAGCCATCATCGACGGTGTTTTAGTTCGACCTTCAATTTTGGTCGCCCAGCCGGCGGTGTATCGAATGAAAGTCACAACGGCGGCAACATCAACATCCCGTGCAACCGTGAAAGGCTTTCCGTTATCGAGAGTCTCAAGCATGGCGAAGTCATCAGCTTTTGCTTCGATTGCATCCGCAAGGTCCAGCAGCAGTTTTTCTCTGATTGCCGGACGCGAATTGCGCCACATAGCAAAGGTTGAGCGGGCGGCCTTTACTGCCCGGTCAATATCTTTGCTGTCGCCCAGGGAGACGGAGCTGATCTTTTCCGTAGTTGCAGGATTGAAAACATCCAGCTTTACGCCCTTTTCAGGTGCCACCCACTCACCACCGATGAAGAGCTGGTGATCACGGTCAAGCCAGGCCTGGATGTGTTCAGGAATCTGAGTCATAGCATTACCTTTTTGCCGTTGTTGTCATTGTTAGCGCTCAGGCTATTAGAGCCTGCCAAGGTCTCTATCAAGAGTCATGCCAGCCAAAAACATTATGAAATATGCAGTTATATCAGTTGGTTAAATAATTAAGCACCAGTCCACTCAGCGTATCCCTGTGTCAGGTTGCGACAGGTGTTGCAAAATCAGACAGTGATTCTGACCTAAAACCAGGCATTCAGGCAGTTTCCAAAGCCTGCTCTACCAACCGGGACAGAGGTAAGTGTTAGGAGGCGTTGAGGCACGAATTCGGATACGTGCGAAGAGCAGCTCATCCGACCTTATCGCAGTCATAGAAATACACGCTGAGCCGCCATGGAGGCCGGCTTCATCCCAAACCATGTGGGCGGGAGAAGCCTTAAGGGGAAGGGGTTGACCTGGCCTGGGCACCCTGAATAGCGCCACCCACCAGACCAATCCCTAACCACAAACTAGCCAAACTCAAAGCCGTGGTAATTAGCCACTCGAATACCTGCGATTATCTGGGCGTAGGTATCCACTCCCCCCATGAATGGCATGAAAACACGCTCCTTTCCAGGAATATTCGCCCCCATGTACCAGGAGTTTGCCTGAGGCATCAGCGTCATGTTGGCTAGGTCATTCGTGGTATGAACCCAGTTTTCCTCCGCGTCAGCGGCAGGCTCAATTCGAGTTTGGCCTGAAGCCGTCAGGTCTTTGAGGGTTTCACTGACCCAGTCAACATGATCCTCAATGGAGACCATCATGTTTGACAGCACGGAGGGACTTTGCGGGCCGGTAATCATAAACAGGTTCGGGAAACCATGACTCATCAAACCGAGATAAGTACGCGGACCATAGGCCCACTTTTCTTTCAGTGTCCCGAGGCCATTACTGATTTCAATACTGTTCAAGGCCCCGGTCATCGCATCAAAGCCCGTAGCAAGGATGATCACATCGACTTCAATTTTCCGACTACCAACAAGAATCCCACTTTCAGTAATTCGTTGAAGAGGCTCACTTTTCAGATCGACGAGATCGACGTTGTCCCGGTTGTAAGTTTCAAAATACCCGGTATCAACGCACATCCGCTTACTAGCGATGGGGTAACTCCTGGGGCATAAAAGCTCCGCAGTGTGTGGATCCTTTACTTTTTCCCGAATCTTTTCGCGGACATATTCCGCAACAAAATTGTTCGCTACAGGTTCAAGCAACACATCATCGAATCCAAAACTGAACCCCAGGCCGCCACGAGCCCAGCGCTCATCGAGCTCTTTACGTGCATCTTCGGGCGATACATCGGCAAGCATGCGGTCACCTGGTGGTTGATTAAATCCAACCGACGTCGCACGCCCGACCCTTCGGATTTCGTCATACTTTGCCTTAATCTCGGCGTCTCGTGCGTCAGAGATGAGCGTATTATGCGCTGGAACGGCGAACGTCGGTGTTCGCTGAAGCACGGTCAGGTGGCCAACCTGCGGAGCAATGGCGGTGATCGTCTGTATACCCGAGGAGCCCGTACCAATCACAGCAACCCGCTTACCAGACAGGTCGACACCCTCATGTGGGTAATTCGACGTCCAATACATCTGGCCTCTGAAGTATTCCATACCCTCAAATTTCGGCTCAGAGGGCTTCGACAGGCACCCGGTCGCTGCGATGACATATCGGGCAGTCACTGCTTTTCCATTAGGAGTTTCTACAGTCCATGTTCTTGCGCGCTCATCCCAGCCTAGCTTCTCCACTTTCGTCGAAAAGCTGATGTCCTTACGCAAGTCATACCGTTTACAGACATGGCGGGCATACTCGAGTAACTCCGGCTGAGGTGCATACCGCTCTTTCCAGCGCCATTCCTGCTGAAGGTCGTTGTCGAACGAGTAGGAGTACTCCATTGACTCGATATCGACTCGCGCACCCGGGTACCGATTCCAGTACCAGGTACCACCAACATCATTCCCGACCTCAAAGACATGCGCACGCAAACCAATCTGACGTAGTTTGTGCAGTTGATACATGCCGGCGAACCCCGCCCCGATAATCACCACGTCGTAGTCGGTTTTGCCAATCCCGGTACCCAAATCCCGTGTTGCTGATGTGGTCATGACCTTACCCCTTAGCCAGATTATCGATATGGGCGTTTATCCTCTCGCTGACGTAGGCAACGCCTGCATCAAAGCCGGGCAGAATGTTCGCCATCTGAAAAAAGGCGTGCATCTGACCTTCAGCCACACTGATCTCCACTTCAACGCCAGCATTTTTTAGCGCAGTCGCGTATTCCGCACCCTCATCATGCAATGGGTCGTGTTCGGCAAGATAAATTAACGCAGGAGGAAGCCCGGTTAAGTTCCGCGCCCGGAGCGGTGATGCATCCGGATGTGTACGGTCACCATCAGGCAGGTAGTGGTTCCAGAACCAAATCATGGTGTCGCGGTTCAGCAGCAGCTGATTTTCCGGTGCTACATAGGATTGCCGGTCAAAGTCACAGTCGGTAACCGGGTACACGAGAACCTGGTAATCAATCCGGGGACCACCCTGGTCTCGCGCCCGCAATGTCATCACGGCTGCAATATTGCCACCGGCACTGTCACCAGCCACAATCAGTGGTACTTCTTCACCTGCAATGCTCTTCTTATTCTCCGCAGCCCATTTCAATCCGGCAAAGCTATCCTCAATCGCGCTCGGAAATGGGTACTCCGGGGCTTTGCGGTAGTTCACAAGTACGACGGTCGACTGTGTCTTGACGCAAAGTTGACGAGCCAGGTTGTCGTACTGGAGGTCAATGTCTCCAATAACCCAACCGCCACCGTGAAAATAAACAATAACTGATTTCGGAACTCCTTCAGGTTTCATGACCCGCAGACGGATCTCACCACCATCAGTCGTCGCAAGCTTGAACGACTCAACGGCACCGACTTCTGGCCCTCTGCCACTCATGCCGGCTAACATCGGTCCGCTCATACGAGCGACAGCAGGTGTACTCTCGTGGATTGCCGGCGCTCCGGGTTTGGCGAGGGCTTCCAGAAACATCTGAGATGCTTGATCAAGAGCCATAACCGTCAACCTCCCCTGTACGAAAGCCACCACTGGACGGGACCTTATCAACGAGAATTCCAAAGACGTTCATTTGGTGAAGTTGTCGGTCGTGGCAGGCGCAGATGCCAGTCGTACCCGCCTGCTTGAGTCTGGCAAAGAATTCGGAGGTCCTATCCCACTGAAATCTCAGCGAATCAATATCGAAAGTCATAACGTACCCTTTTCACCCTTGTTGTCATTGTTGGTGTACCGGCCTCAACAGCCTGTCCTAATACATATCAAAACCCATGCCAGCAGTAGCAAAAACAGGGAAACCTTGGTCGTCATGCAGTTAGGGAAATCTTTGCTAGTATGAGACGGATATCGTCTGTGTCAGAGTGCGACAGGTGTTGCAAAGTCAGACAATAAGAACAAGACCTCTAGGGAGTACACGGCATGTTTCGGACGGTTCTTCGTACACCGGATGTGATCAAGCAGGCCTATCTGCAGGCCGAACGTGGCCATGTTTCTACAGATTTGTTGGACACCAGCATTGGCCAGTCCTGGCTCAGGTGCCTTGAATCCGGAATGCGCGTTGGCTCCGAGCCAGCCTTACCACAGATGGCCGGGCGGGAGCTGAAGCACGAGTTTGAGCGTAACGAGCGCTTCCTCAAGCTCTCATCACCGCTTGCAGAACGTCTGTCCAATAGTCTCAGCGACTGCCAGGTTATCCTCGCATCCCCCGACGCGACGATTCTCAAGCGGTTAGGCCCGGACCATGACTTTATGGTCAACGTGGCAATCGATCCCGGCACCCTAATGGCCGAGTCTCTCGCTGGCACGAACGCCCCCGGACTTTGCCTGATTGAACGTAAACCGGTGCTGGTGAACTCCTGTGAACACCTTCTCTACCCCGAGGTGACCGTCGGTTGTGTGGCGGCCCCGCTGTTCGACCTGCATGGCGACGTTCTGGGCCTCATTGACTTTACGTTTGCGGCCAATCACCCGAGGCCAGACCAGTTTCTCGACCACGCCAACTGGTTTTCTGCAGCTTTTGAGCATCAGCTGTTCCTAGACAGCTACCGTGATCACTGGATCCTGCAAGTTCAGGCTCTATCGTCCTGGTCTCAACAAGAACCATCTGGCCTGCTTGCTTTTAACCACGATGGTTCTCTGGTTGCAGCCAGCTCAAGCGCCCTTAAGACCTTTGTGACGACCGAAACCGGTCTGGTCGGTTGTCCTGTCGAATCAGTGTTTGGTGTGTCTTGGGGCGCCCTGGTCGACCATTGCCGAAAGCACCCCGGAGTACTCAGCCTGGAAGGGACCGGGCGCCAGATGATTGGCAGACTTTCGCCGCCGTCAAGTTGGCGGAATACAGCCCTGTACCCTATGCGAGGAGTCGTCAAATTATCGGCAACCGAGGAGCTAATTCGGGCATGGCCCGACGAGCTGGCCACCGAGGCCCGACGAGGATTGTCGGCGCTGAAAGCCGGAATGCCAGTGTTATTGCAAGGTGATACAGGAACGGGCAAAGAGCAGTTTGCCAAGGCTCTCCACATTGATGCGGGAAATAATGGCCCCTTTGTCGCTATCAATTGTGCAGCCCTCCCCGAAGGTGTCATAGAGGGCGAGCTTTTCGGATATCGGGACGGTGCGTTTACCGGCGCTCGCAAGGGCGGTTACAGCGGACGATTCCTGCAAGCTCAGGGCGGCACACTTTTGCTGGACGAGATTGGCGATATGCCCCTGGATCTGCAGGCCCGACTCCTTCGGGTCATACAGGAGCGAACAGTCACTCCACTCGGAGGGCACGAAGAGCTGCCGATTGATTGTCGGATTGTCGCAGCAAGCCTCCACGACCTGGAAGAACTCGTCAGCGCTGGACGTTTCCGGGAAGACCTTTACTTCAGGCTGGCAGCCGTGGTCGTGGAACTGCCCGCTCTCCATCAGCAAACAGACCTGGGGGAGTCTATCGAGCGCCTGTGGAATGAGATCTGTAGTCGCCACGACAGATCTACTCAATTAGAACGGGTGCTGCGGGATCAATTGGCAGCGTACCATTGGCCGGGTAACTGGCGTGAACTGGAAAACTGCCTGGAAGCGCTTTTGGTGGGAGCGGCGACCGATTCAAATCACGTGGGTCTGGCGGACCTTCCAATGCGCTGGCGCCGAAAACTCGAGCAGAGTGAGCAGACGGCTGTAGACACGGCCAAAGCATCAACGGCAAAAACCAACCAACCACGAAACCTCAGGGATATGGAGTGGGAGCACATGCAACAGGTCTTGCAAGCGTGCAATGGCAACTACTCTGCTGCTGCGAAATCACTTGGGGTTAGCCGATCGACATTGTATCGCCGCCTGAACAAAGTACCGGAAACGGACTCAGAAAAATAACAGGCGAGTACGCCCTCACGAGGCCAATCAGCTCATCGTGGATCAACGCCCTAAAGTATACCGGTGTAGTGTACTCGCCCTTTTACTCAGGGTCGTAAAGTCCCCCCAAAGCAAACGAGCAGCCCCTACACCTGCACTTTCCAGTCAAAATAACGACGGGTCAGCGCCAGTCCGTTTTCCGGATCCGCCAAGGCGAACGCCAGCGGCGACAGGCCAAGAAACGGCGCTTCTGGGCTTGGCTTGCGGATCCGTTCTGCGGCCCGGTCTTCAGTGGGGTAAAGAATGTCCAGTGCCCGGGCGATGCCCATGACATAGCTGATCCTCTGCAGCTGCTGCCCGGACATTGGATCAGGCTCGCCCCCCATCAACCGGTCGAACCCGGCCTGATCCAGCCCTAACAACTGTTTCTGCTCCGCTTCATTGCAGCCCCATTGGGCCATGATGTAGCGAAAACCTTTCAGCGCAACTCTGGTTCGGTCTTTGGTGGCTGGGGTGTCACGACTGTCCATCCTGCGCCTCATTCACTCTGTTCGTTGCGGGAGGTCCTCCCTGGTCGGGCTGCGGCCTCAGGCCCGTGCCCCGGACTTTTCCATAAACTCACTGATCTCACGCTCAAGGCGGGCATGCACGTCCAGCAGCTCATCCTGTTCGATGACCCGCTCTTTGAGCTGACGGCGGGATTTTTGCCGTTCGATCTCCGCCCGCTGTTCGGCGAAGACGTGGTGCAGCACGCTCACGGGGATACCCGCCTTCTCGTGTTCATTGAGATGGGTCCGCAGGCGTTTGAATTGCTCCGGCTGTGGTGGGTTACGACGTTTATGTTCGACGTCTTTGGCCCGAATGCCAAACACCTCCCCCCACAGATTGACTGCCCGTTCCCAGGCCTTGCTGAGCGGTTGCTCCTGGGAAACCACGACCCTCAGTGGCCTGCCCGGTGCCGCCACCTCCATGTAGCACTCATCATTTCCACCTTTGGTGATGGGCCCGATGCCCAGGGTCATACCCCGGAAGCCGACACCCCGGTACGGTTGGGTGTTGGGGTGCTCGGTGCGGATAACGTCCAAATACCCGATAGCCGCGGCCCGCATGGCCCAGCGGGCGTCGTAATACTCGGCACGGGTTTTCTGATACCGGTGCCACAATGCCTCGGGAATATCTTTGCCGGGTGGTCGCAGGCTGAAGTCCTTGCGGTAGTGTTTGCCCCGCAGGGTGGCGGTGACGCGCCAGCCAGAGAAGCCAAATGGCGACTGTTCTTCATTAGTAAACTGTATGGCCATTGAGCAATGAATGTCCTTCAGGAACTGTTTTCATGAAAACACAGCGCAAGCGGCCGCGATGGTAACCGAGCGGGCCTGTCGTTCGTCTGTATGGATCTGAACCCTGGCCACTCCACCCGTTATCAACCCACTGGCTTCACAACTCTAGGGACACCCCGATGGGCATGACCCGCGGATGTCTGACTACGGCATCCGGCAACGCCTTCCAGGCATCCGTGTTGGTCAGTTGGGTCAGGGCTGCAGCCTTGGATTTCAACCCGGACCGGACCCGCTCAGGGGATTGCGCAAAATACCGGATGATCCTGTTCCAGTCCGGGTTCCGCTCCTGTTGCCAGTCGGACGGCCAGGTGGTGCTCCAGGCAATGCCGTCTTCATCCATGACCATGGGCGAGACATCGTAGATCGGCGTCAGCGCCAGGCCGTGGAAGTTTCGATGGAACGAAGTGTTGCGACCGTGGTTGTCACTGTTGCCCAGCAACCGGTTGATGTGGTCCCGGATCAGATACTCGATGAGCATACCATCCGGATCACTGGCCAACGGCAGAATGGCCGTCAGCACATCCACGTGATTCAACCGGGCGCCGTTTCCGATCAGACCCATCACGTTGTACAGGGACTCCACCGGATACCGCTGTCCGCGGGGACCCCGGTCGAAGCGACGTACCCACAAGGCATCAGGTTGCCAGCGCACCTCCGGTACATCAAACCCCAGGGAGCCGAGGGCTTTCAGGTACAGGTACTCGGCGTAGAGAATGTCCACACGGTTGCGTGTGAACGGCTCCCGGGGCCATTTCACCAGCCAATAGTCAGAGATCGCGCACCCTTCGGGCTCATTGCCGTCCAGATAATAGAGCCCGTCACTGGTCTGATTGATCAGCAACTTGGGGTTCTCGCCACCGGCGCCAAGGCCTGCCCACAGGGGGTCGTCCTCGGGGCTCCACTCATGAGTGCTGAGCGCGTAGTGCAGCCACCCGTGATCGCCGA
>NZ_CAXBDN010000131.1:0-11497 GCF_963974375.1 uncultured Marinobacter sp. | reverse complement strand
GCAGGTAAATGCGGCTGGACACCTGGTCTTTGACGATGCGTTCGAATCTGTGCAGATAAAAGCGTGCGATGCCCTCGGTGCCCCGCTCCCGGTTGATACTGTTCACGTCCAGCACTGTGAAGCTGGTGACTTGGGGCACGAAATGGGTCCAGGGTCGCCAGGCAATCTCCCGTTGTTCAGTACTCACCACTTCGGCCGCCTCCGGGAGCACCGATTTCTTATGGTCAAACCAGGTGTACTCAAGGTGAATCTGGTGGGCAAGCATACCGATACCTGCAAATGCGGGGATCAGCCATTTGGGTGCCCGCTTACGGGTCAGTGAACGGATGGCAAGCGCGATGCCTGCAGCACCCATGCCGGCCACGACAGTAGCCAATAAATTCCAGAACATAATGTGTTTCCTTAGCAAAACGGGCTTCCCTTGTGAGGAAGCCCGCTCAGGTTCAGCCCGCCAGGCGGCTGCCTGGAACGGGCTGTATAGTGCCTGTTTATACCTTAATGGTCGACCGCACCGCCAGCACCGCGAGGGTAGCGAACGCTTTCAACCAGCTCCTGAATCTCCACCGGGGGCTCTTCCGTTGCTGTTGATACCGCAAAGGCCACTGCGAAGTTGATCAGAGCACCAATGGCACCGAAGGACAGCGGGGAAATACCCAGCAGCCAATTATCCGGTGTGTTGGCGAAGGTGTTGGTTCCCGGAATGAAGAACCAGCCCAGGAACAGGAAGATGTAAACGAGGGTGGAGATCAGACCGGCCAGCATACCGGCGATAGCGCCCTTGTTGTTCACCCGCTTGGAGAAGATACCCATCATCAGGGCCGGGAAAATCGAGGCTGCTGCGATACCAAAGGCCAGCGCCACCACCTGGGCTGCGAATCCGGGAGGATTCATACCAAGGTAGGTGGCCACCACAATGGCAACGGCCATGGATATCCTCGCTGCCAGCAATTCGCCTTTTTCACTGATGTTGGGATTGATCGCCCCCTTGATCAGGTCGTGACTGACTGCCGAGGATATCGCCAGCAACAGACCTGCAGCGGTAGACAGTGCAGCGGCGAGACCACCGGCAGCAATCAGACCGATGACCCAGGGCGGAAGGTTGGCGATTTCCGGATTGGCAAGAACGAGAATGTCATTGTTCACCGTCAGTTCGTTACCTTCCCAGCCACGGGTCTCGGCTGTATCAGCGTAGGTTGGTACGTCGTTGTAGAACTGAATGCGACCGTCATTGTTCTTGTCGTCGAAGGTGATAAGCCCGGTCTCTTCCCATGAACGGATCCAGTCTGGACGCTCTGCGTAGTCGATGGGCTGACTGGCAGTACCTTCAGGATAGATGGTGGTCATCAGGTTCAGACGTGCCATGGAGGCAACAGCCGGTGCAGTGAGGTACAGCAGGGCAATGAACACCAGTGCCCAGCCAGCAGACCAGCGGGCGTCGGCGACCTTGGGTACCGTGAAGAAGCGGATGATAACGTGGGGCAGGCCAGCGGTACCAATCATCAGCGACAGGGTAAACAGCACCATGTTGAGCTTGTTGGCAACATCCGCAGTGTAGTCCCGGAAGCCCAGTTCGCGGACCACTTCGTCCAGTTTCTGCAGCAGTGGCAGGCCGGATTCGGTGTGAGTGGAGAACAGCCCCAGCGGCGGTATCGCATTACCCGTCAGTTGCAGCGAGATAAATACCGCTGGAATGGTGTAGGCAACAATCAGCACGACGTACTGAGCGACCTGGGTGTAGGTAATACCCTTCATGCCACCGAGAACCGCGTAGAGGAAGACCACCACAGCAGCGATCATCAGGCCGGTATTGTTCTCCACTTCCAGGAACCGGGAGAAGGCAACGCCGGCACCGGTCATCTGACCGATAACGTAGGTCACCGAGGCAATGATCAGACAGGCAACGGCAACAAACCGTGCATTCCGGCTGTAGAAACGATCCCCGATGAATTCAGGCACCGTAAACTTGCCGAATTTACGCAGGTAGGGCGCCAGCAGCATCGCCAGCAGCACATAGCCGCCGGTCCAGCCCATCAGGAAGGTGGAGTTGGCGTATCCGCCGGCGGCAATCAGGCCCGCCATTGAAATAAACGACGCGGCTGACATCCAGTCGGCGGCGGTCGCCATACCGTTGGTGATCGGGTGTACGCCGCCACCGGCAACATAGAACTCTTTGGTACTACCGGCTCTTGCCCAGATGGCGATGCCGATATAGAGGGCGAATGAGGCGCCTACGAAGATCAGGTTAATTACAAACTGGCTCATTCGCGTTTACTCCTCCAGGCCGAATTTTTTATCGAGCTGGTTCATTCTCCACGCATAGAAGAAGATCAGAGCGATAAACGTCACGATGGAACCCTGCTGGGCGAACCAGAACCCGAGATCGGTTCCGCCTATAGGGATTCCGGCTAGAAGTGGGCGAAACAGAATTCCGCAACCGTAGGATACGAAAGCCCATACCACGAGGCTTCCGAGAATCAGACGGAGATTGGCCTTCCAGTACTGCTCAGCGTCAGTTAATTGACCCGACATAACAGTTCTCCTGTTTTCTTGTTGTTGGGCTAGGATGGATAAATCTGAGAAGAAACAAGAAGGAATGACACGGGGAATAGCCACTGACGGACCCAATGGTGGTCGCAGCGGAATAACCGGAAGTGGCATACCATGAGAGATTGTTATTCATCTTGTTTCTCCTGCTGGTTAGCACTTCTGACTTTACGCCAGATCCCGGGTATAGATATTGGCAAAAGGTCTAAGGAAAGAGGGATGTAATGCAACACTATGAAAAACAAAAGGTATATCGAGAGGGTATTTGGGTTTTATAGACAAACTGGTAGCAACTTCACATTCTTCTCATGGTTCTGAGTTTGCGGTAATAGCGAAGTTTCTCGTCCAGAGCCTCCAGGGTGGTTATCTTCAGATTCAGGGCCCGTTGAAAAGCGATCAGGGTCAGTTCCGCTGTGGCCATGGCATCAGCCGCTGCGTGATGACGGGCGCTGATCTCGAGGCCAAAATGATCGGCCCAGTTATCCAGCCGTTTGTTGCCTTGCAAGGCATCGGGGAAAAACGCCGGCATCAGCTCGGCAACATCGAGCCAGGTGTGAGTCTGGGTGTAGCCAAGGTGTTTCCTGAGAGATTTCTGCAGAAATTTGCGATCAAAGGCAGAGTGAAACGCCAGGATCGGGTCGCCATTCATCCATTCCAGCAGATGAAGGAGTGCGTCTTCGGTTTCATGGCCGTGAATGAGCGCCTCCGAGCCGATGCCGTGAATCAGAACCGTCTCCCGGATATCCAGTTCCGGGCGTCGCAGGATCAGGTCAAACTGGTCCCGCAGTGGTATTTCGAGGCCATCTATGGCCACCGCCCCGATGGCGATGACTTCGTCTTTTGACGAATCCAGTCCGGTGGTTTCCAGGTCCAGTACAATGAAACGAAGGTCCTCAAGATGCTGGCCGGCGGGTATTTTTGGGGCTGGCAGATGGGACTTGTCGTGGAACTGGTCAGTGCCGTTAAGCTTCTGGTCGATCCAGCCCCTGATTCCGTCAAGCATGGTGTCGGTTCTCCTCCGCTAAAGCTGGTACGCCAGTTCCAGTTTCTGCTGCAACCGCTGGGCCTGGCGAAACGACTCCCGCAGTATCCGGCGGTCCAGCGGGTTCAGATTGTCCGGATTGATGTAATTGGACAGCGGCTCGCCGCGATTCTGCTGCTCCTGGTGGGCCCGCATGCGGATGGCCTGTATCAGGCTATAGGCCTCTTTCCAGGCGTTGGCATCCTTGGGGTCGAACACACCTTTGTCGGCAAGCCGGTCCATACGTTCCAGGGTATTGGCGGTTGCTACCCCGTTGGCCAGCGCGAAGACCCGCACCGCCTCCACAAAGGGGGCCAGACCCTGACGCTTGAGGTCGAGACTGTGACGGTCGCCTTCCGGGAGGTAGCGGAAATTGCGAAACATGGTCAGCGGGGGGCGCCGGGTAACGGCGTTGCCTGCCAGCATCTTCTGGAACAGGCCATTTTTTCGGATGCGGCTCAACACTTTTTCAAGGAGCTGCTGAAGCGGCTCGTCGGCACCGTAAACGGCTCTCATGTCCAGGAAAATGGATGAGTACACCAGATTCTGCGGCGTGGAGGCATCGATGAATTTCAGAAACCATTCGTCCCATTCATCCCCGCTCAGGCACAGCTTCGGGTTACTGGCCATGATGTTGCCCTTGCACAGGGTAAATCCGCACTCAGCAAGCTCCTGATTTACCCGCTCGGCGAAG
The DNA here is from genome assembly GCF_963974375.1 of uncultured Marinobacter sp. Classification (GTDB taxonomy): domain Bacteria; phylum Pseudomonadota; class Gammaproteobacteria; order Pseudomonadales; family Oleiphilaceae; genus Marinobacter. The sequence continues at coordinate 7,238 of NZ_CAXBDN010000131.1, read as the reverse complement.
GGCAGCAGTTTTTCCCGGACCTGATCCGGCGTCATCCCTGCCGGGACCTCGAACAGCATGCCGTTGTCCTGGTCGGTGAGCAGGGTCTGTTCCTGACGACCTTCGCTGCCAAAAGTAAGCCAGGTGAAAGGTATGCCAGGATCCTCTTTGCTGAGATTGAGTTCCAGCACCCGCCGCACGGTGACATCATTGAGGGTGGTGATGATCTTGACCACCTGGCCGGAATCGGCACCGTGGGCCAGCATGGTGTCTACCAGACGTGCAACGTTTTCACGGAGCGCCACCAGGGTGCGCAGGTGCGTTGCGGTGCCGATGGTGCGAGCCAGATGAACCAGGTCCACCCGCTGCAGGGAGAACAGGTCTCGCTCCGAGACCACGCCGATCAGGCGATGCTCCTCATCCACCACGCAGATATGAGCAAAATGGTGCTCGGCCATGAGCATGGCGGCTTCAAAGGCATCGGCGTGACCGGGAAGGCAAACTGGGCTGGCCGTCATTACCTGGCTGAGCGGAATATCCAGGGGCGCGTTCTGTTCGGCCACCAGGGTGCGCAGGTCCCGTAGCGTGAAGATACCCACGGGGTGACGCTGATCGTCGGTGGCAATGATGCTGCCCACGTTATTCTCATGCATGCGGGCGACGGCTTTACGCACCGGCATATCCGGTGAACAGACAATAGGATTGCGCAGGGCATAACGGTCAAGGGGCGTGTTCAGCGAATTGGACGCACCAATGGATTCCATGGCCCCGGATTGAATCCGCTGGTTAACCTGGTCCAGAAGGCTGCTGACCCCCCTGAGACAGAAGTCCCGAAAGGTATCGCTTTCGGTAAACAGCCGGACAAAGTCGTCATGACCAAGGGTCAGGCAGAAGGTGTCGCCGGAAGCTTTATGGAGAGTCTGGGTCGGCCTTTCTGCCACCAGGGCGGCCAGGGGGAAGCACTCGCCCTGGCTGATCTCGAAGGTGGTTTCCGGCTCACCGGTTTTCGGATTTATCCGCTCACCCCGGATACGCCCCTGTTTGACGATATGAAACCGGGTCACGGGACCATCGTCCGGTGACAGTACAACATCCTCATCCCCGTAGTATTTCAGGCTGGCATGTTCGGCAAACATGGCGAGATGACCATCGTCCATATTCGAAAAAGGCGCATGTTCACGTAAAAAGGCCATGATGGCACGGGTATTCTGGGGTTTTTCTGTGTCCTGGGCGCTGGTCATTCCGTCACCGCTCCTGCTTATTGTTTGTGTCAGTCTAGCGCATTCATCAGGCAGTCCGGCCTTGGGCTCTGGTCGTAGGTGTTTCAGACCGCGTTGATTCTGACCAAATCTCCGTGCCCACCCGCAGTTGATTCCTTTATAGGAGGTGGGGCGAGTGGTAGAGTTCTCACTAAATCCTGCTCATCCCTGTTGGTACCATGACTTCAAAAGACGAGCGCCTGTTTTTTCTGGAACAGATGAAGGATGTCCAGCGTATCCGGCGTCCTAACCGGGCGGATCTGCCGTCAGCCCGGGAACTGACACCTGGTCATCTTGAGCGACAACGGGCGGCGGTAGAAACACCGCTCATGGATCGCAATACGCTGACCTCGGACATTGTCGACCCACTGACCGCCCAGGATGTCCTGAGCTGGCAGCGCCCGGGCGTTCAGCACGGGGTTTTTCGCAAACTGCGGCTGGGCCAGTACCCCATAGAGGCACGGCTGGATCTTCATCGGCTGACAGTGGAGGAAGCCCGCCGGGACGTATTTGCTTTCGTCCAGGACTGCGTCCGTTATGGCCTGCGATCAGTTATCATTCTGCACGGCAAGGGCGAGCGCAACCCTGACGGTATCGCCCAGCTGAAAAGCTACCTGGCCAAGTGGCTGCCGGAGCTTGCTGATGTACTGGCCTTCCATTCGGCGCAGAAGCACCATGGCGGGACCGGTGCGGTTTATGTGATGATTCGCAAGAGTGATCTGCAGAAGCAGAAAAACCGTGAGATTCACGGTTCCTGACGAGGATAGTGTATGAAGCGTGTGTGGATATTATTGTTGGCAACGCTGGTGCTGAGCGGTTGCCAGAACCGGGAAATCTGGAACGACCAGGGTGCGGCGGAACGAGCCACCAAGGACCGTGAGGTCTGGAACACCCAGGGCAAGATCGAGGGCGGTGAGCGCAAGATATGGAACGATCGCGACGACAAACCGGTCATAAAATAGCCAGTGGATTCTGTCGGGACAGTCCCTCGAAACAGCCCGGCACGATCGTTTCGCGAGAATAAGGAGCACCCCGGTGTTTGATGTTACCCGTTATGCCGAGGCGGCCGAAGAAATCTGCAAAGCCGGTCGGTTCCTTTACGACAAGGGCTGGTCGCCTGCCACCAGCAGTAACTATTCCCGTCGGCTGGACGCGGAGCATATTGCGATTACCGTCTCCGGCCGCCACAAGGGACAACTGGGTGCGGGCGATGTGATGGTGGTGGATCTGCAGGGGCGGCCAGTGCAAAGTCAGGCCAAATCCTCCGCGGAGACTCTGCTGCACACGGTGTTGTATGAGACGAACCCCGGGCTTGGCGCGGTGCTGCATACCCATTCGGTGAAGGCGACCGTTTTGAGCCGGCTGATCAGGCCAGGCGAGGCTCTGCGGCTGGAAGGCTACGAATTGCAGAAGGCCTTTGCAGGCACTGTGACCCACCAGGCCCGGACCATAATTCCGGTATTTGACAATACCCAGGATATTACAGCGCTGGCGGAGCAGGCCCGGGCCTGGTATGACGCCGATGTCAGCCAGCCAGGTTATCTGATTCGCGGTCATGGGCTGTATACCTGGGGTGAAACCATGGCCGATTGCCTGCGCCATGTAGAGGCGTTTGAATTTCTGTTTGAATGTGAACTTGAAACCATGAGGGTCCGCGGATGTCTACCCTGAGTATTTTTGACCAGAGCAAGCCTGAAACCCCGGTAACGGTAACCCGGGACCCGTCTGAAATTACGCGCCTGCTGGCCGACAAGGGCATCCGGTTTGAACGCTGGGAAACCCGTGATCTGTCTTCCGGAGCATCTCAGGACGATATTCTGGCGACCTATGAGGCAGAAGTGGCGCAACTGAAGGCCGAGTGCGGGTTTGCGACAGCCGATGTGGTCAGTCTTACCGCTGACCATCCCGAGAAGGAGGCCTTCCGCCAGAAGTTTCTGGACGAACACCGGCATTCGGAAGACGAAGTGCGCTTTTTCGTGAGGGGGCAGGGGCTTTTCTATCTGCACCTGGACGATCAGGTATTCGCAGTTCTGTGCCAGCAAAATGATCTGATCAGTGTGCCCAACGGCACCCGACACTGGTTCGACATGGGGCCGCAACCGGAATTTACCTGTATCCGGCTGTTTACCAACCCGGCAGGCTGGGTGGCCGATTTTACCGGTGCCGACATTGCCAGCCAGTTCCCCCGCTACGAAACTCTGGCCGGAGCCGCCTGAATGATTCGCGTCGTCCTGACTGACATCGAAGGCACCACCAGTTCGATCAGCTTTGTTCACGAGGTGCTCTTCCCCTACGCCAGCGAACACATCGCCGGCTTCGTCCGGGAGGGGCATTCTGAAAACCCGGCCATTGCAGCAGAGCTGGATCAGGTTGCAGAGCGCAGTGGTACCCCGAGAGATGATCTGGAAGGGCTGATCAGCGTACTACAACAGTGGATTGCGGAAGATAAAAAGGAAACGTCCCTCAAGGCCCTGCAGGGGATGCTCTGGGAGCAGGGCTATCAGCAGGGTGCGTTCAAGGGGCACGTCTATCCGGATGCTGCGGAGTACCTGCGTTTCTGGCACGACCGTGGCTTGCGGTTGTATGTCTACTCATCCGGCTCGGTGAAGGCGCAAAAACTGATTTTCGGGTTCAGTAATGAAGGTGATCTGACGCCATTCTTCAGCGGCTACTTCGACACCAACGTTGGCGGCAAAAAGGAACCGCAAGCCTATCGGACCATTCTCGGCGAGCTGGGGGTCGAACCGGCAACAGTGCTGTTCCTGTCCGACGTGGAAGCGGAACTGGTGGCGGCCGAAGCCTGTGGCCTGAAAACCTGCTGGCTGATCCGGGAAGGCCAGCTTCCCCCGCAATCAGGGCGCCCGGTGGCCAGAGATTTCCGCGAGGTAGATGCGCTGATGATGCATCGCTGAGCGGACCGGCTCCGGAAACGTCGACTGGCAGGCGAAAGCGCCGGCGGATGTATCTGCACAGGAGCCTACGATTTTGTCTCTCAAGGTTCGGTCCATTTCAAGTCTGGTGATGCTGCTGATGTTGACCGGTTGCGACCCGTTTGCAACGCCGGACGGCATGATGGACGAATACGTCGAGCGGGTTGCCCGGGTGCTCGACGAAGACTTCGAGCTGACCGCTGTACCGCCGCGCACTCCCTATCCCCGGACCCGGGACCGGGTTCAGTCGTTGCCGGACCTGGACCTTGGCATTCTCGATTTTCTCTCCCTGATGGGCTGTGAGCTCCAGTTTGTGGTTGGCGAGCGTAACTCCATACTGGGGCGGGTCATGCAGCCGGTAAACCGCCTTCGTTACGAAATCCGGTTTATTGAAGCCGCGGAGTCCTGTGCGCCTGACATTGATGACGAGGAGCTGCGGGAGGATATTCTTGCGGCGGCCAGCAGCAAGAAAGACAGCCTGCCCCTGGCTGTCTGGAACGCCACCCTGGGCAGCGAGGAGTCGGCGCGCCTGCTGACCAGTTCGAAAGGCTACTATCCGCTGGATGCCACCGGCGACAACACTGCGGATCTTGAGTCGGATCTGGGCCAGGTCAACGCCATGGTACGCAACCTTTACCAGCACAGGACCGACCTGTCCGTAGACTTCATGAACCAGGTTCATCAACGCTGGAATGCACGGTCAACGGCAGGGCAACTGGTGAATTCCGCGCTGATTCTGGAGACCAGGCTTGATGACGCCTCGGAATTACTGGAGCGTCGTCTGGAGGGGCGCCCTCTGTGCATTGGAGGCAAGCCGAACAATCAGTCGTCTATGTGGGCAGGGTACAGCCCTACCTGGCTGAGGTCCGACGGGGGCGCGACAGTCTGATCGGGCCCCTGTCGACCCTGATCCTCGCCCAGCAGGAGGTGGCTCCTCAGTCGTTTGCCGACTGGCATGACCAGTATCTGGCGGTTAACGGAACGGGACTCTGGGCCCGCCTGGACCAGAGCATGTCCCGTCATGTGACTGCCTGGCAGAGGCTGCTTGAGCAGTGTGGTATGCGTCCGGGCGGTTGAACGCCCTGGCAAACGGTGGTTGTTAACGCTGACTTTCGGGCGTAACCCGCAGCACTTCCTCAATGGTGGTCTGTCCTGCAGCAACCTTTTGGGCCCCGCTCAGCCGCAGCGATTTCATCCCGTCCCGGTACGCATCCAGGCGCAATTGTTCCAGTTCACAGCGGTCATTGATCTGGCCGGCAATGGTATTGGACATGCCCAGAATCTCATACACCCCTGCGCGGCCCCGATAGCCGGTTTCGCGGCATTCGAGACAGCCCACCGGGCGATAGACCTGTTTGGGCGCCGGCGCCTTCCAGGGCCGGGTCAGGGCTGCCCAGTCTTCGGGGGCCAGCGGCGCGGGCTGCTTGCAATGGGGGCATAACAGGCGGACCAGGCGCTGGGCCATGGCGCCGATGACCGTAGCCCGGATCAGATAAGCCGGAATGCCCAGCTCCAGCAATCGTGTAAAGGCACTGGGGGCGTCGTTGGTGTGCAGGGTAGAGAGGACCAGATGCCCCGTCAGCGCCGCCTGAACCGCCATTTCGGCGGTTTCAAGATCGCGGATCTCGCCAATCATGATGATGTCAGGATCCTGCCGCAACAGTGCCCGGACACCGGAAGCAAAGGTCAGGTCAATGTTGTGCTGAACCTGCATCTGATTGAAGGCCGGCTCCACCATTTCGATGGGATCTTCAATCGTACAGACGTTGAGTTGGGGCGCCGCCAGTTGTTTCAGGGTGGAGTAGAGCGTGGTGGTTTTGCCCGACCCCGTGGGACCGGTCACCAATACTATGCCGTGAGGCCGACCGGTCATCTCGTGCCAGCGTTGCTGATCCTCGCTGGAGAATCCCAGTGCCTCGAAGGACTTCAGCAGCACTTCCGGATCAAATACCCGCAGCACCATTTTTTCGCCAAACGCCGTTGGCATGGTTGCCAGGCGCAGTTCCACCTCGGTGTTGTCCGGTTTCAGGGTTTTGATACGGCCATCCTGGGGGCGCCGTTTTTCCGCCACATTGAGACGGCCAAGTATTTTGAGGCGGCTGGTGACAGCGACACCGACCTGTTCCGGAAATTCATAAACGTTGTGTAGTACACCATCGATGCGGAACCTGACCCGGGTCATCTCCCGCCGGGGCTCAATGTGAATGTCGCTGGCCCGCTGGTCGAACGCGTACTGCAACAGCCAGTCGACGATCTTGACCACATGCTGGTCGTTGGCGTCGTGGCTGCCGCCGGCACCCAGTTCCAGTAACTGTTCAAAATTCTGCAGGTTACCCGGTGCCTTGCTCTGCTGGGTGCCGGCCTTGCTGACCGAACTGGCCAGCTGATAGAACTCGACGGTGTAGCGGCGGATATCCTCCGGATTGGTAACAACCCGCCGAATGGAGCGTTGGAGGACGTGCCGGAGGTTGGTTTCCCAGTCGCTCTTGAAGGGTTCTGCGCTGGCAATCACCGCTTCGTCGTCATGGATTTCCACCGCGAGTATGTGGTGGCGCTGGGCAAAGGCGAAAGACATGGACCGGGCGACGGCGGGCGCATCGATTTTAAGGGGATCGATGTGATAGAAGCTTTGCCCGGACCAGCGGGCCAGCCAGCGGGTCAGCCGCTCGGTATTCAGGGTGCGGCCGTCCTTACGGCTTTCCAGGGCTGCAATGGCGATGATTTCCAGGGGGTGCCGGGTGCGGGCGTCCGCACCCAGGTTTCCGGCCATCACCCGGTCAGCATCTTCCTTTAAGATCTCACCGCTGTCGGCGAGAGCATTGCAGAGTTCCCGCAAGGTCAGGGTGTGGTCTGGCCGCTGCTTGTCCTGACTTGATTCCATGGTCATCTCTTGGTGCGTGTTTAGCCAGTTTCGTTAAAAGTGCCGGGTCATGGCTATCTGATGCCGATATCCACCGGGTTCAGGATCGATTGGTTTTCAGGTGGACCATGGCCACAGTGAAGAGCAGAAAGGTCAGCAATGCCAGCAGCACCGGTAAGGCATTGCCTTCACTGAGCCAGGCTGTCACCA
>NZ_CAXBDN010000130.1:0-11508 GCF_963974375.1 uncultured Marinobacter sp. | reverse complement strand
TGGTATGGCCCCAATGCCCGGGATCGACTGGACCTGAAAACCCGCCACCTGCTGGACCATCAGAGTCAGCTCACCGGACTGCCGGAAACTCAGGCCGCACTGCAGGCGGCGGGTATTTCCGGCCCGCTCTTGCCCCGAATCTTCATGCCGGGCTATCTGTTCTATCCGCGGGCCACTATTACGGAGCCCCCGCTACCGGCACCAAAGCAGGTGCCGGTCAACCATGCCCGAGGATACTGGTGTCGGTTGGGCGAGACACCAGTACAGGCAACGGCAAACTGGGTGCCTCTGAACAAACCTCACTGGCTTGGGCCCTGGTGGCAGGAAACCCGGCCGGATCCCGAGCTGGTGGAAACGGCAATGGAATCGATCCGGTTGCGTGGGAGTCCCCGGTTATTTGCTAACCTGGAGCAAAATGCAGCCACCGGCGTGTGGCAGGAGACAGGGCGATGGTTTGTGGTTCCCGAGTCCTGGCCAGCAACGCAATAAGAGCATTTGGCAGGCAGTTCACGGAGCCGGGATCCGAGTATTGAACAAATATGGACATTAGTTAATACTTTGGGCAGTGTATGAGTTAAGTGTCCGGCGATGTTAACCCTGCAGATTGGGCATAGCGTTGCTGAATCAAGGCCTGTGTCCCGAATCAAGGATTATGGAAATGACAAGAAACTGGCAGAAATCCCCGTTCGTACTTCTGATCACTGTTGCAGGAACTCTCACTTTTGGTTCAGCCGCTCACAGTGAGACACTGAACTGGCAGGCTACTCCACTGTACGGAACCGTCAGCCTGACAGCCGGTTTTCAGCCTGACCCCCACCTCGTGGAGATTGATGCCGGCGGCACCACCAACGTCGAGCCGGTGTTGAAAAATAACTGTCTGGGTTACGTGAACAGCGAAGCGCCGGATGTGGACGTCAATTACACTCCGGGTAGTTATCCGCTGACGTTTTCTGTCATGTCTGACGCGGATACAACGCTGGTCATCTATGATCCGGACGGTAACTGGTATTGCAACGACGACTTTTCAGGAGAGAGCCACAGCAATCCGGGTGTAGTGTTCGAGCGGCCGCCTGCAGGCAACTACAATGTCTGGGTGGGTACCTATGGTAATGACGGGAACACGCCCAAGGCTATTTCCGGATCTCGGAAGCTCGTCCTGACTGGAGTGCTCTGGCCCCGACTCAGGCCTCCAGTCCGACGCGTGATGATATTGAGTGGGGTGACGATGGCAGCCAGTGGGCCAATGATGACGAGTGTGACGATCCCCGCTTTGCCGGACCCGGCGCACACGAAACCAATGTCGCGGAAGACCGTTACCACGATGCCACAGATTGTCGCACGCTGTATGAGCGGGGGCAGGTGTACCTGAAGTAATGCTTCACTTTCACTGAGCCACCTGCAGGGCAGAGGTTATACCGTGACAGCTGGCTCTCTGGTGGCTCTAGGCAGATACAGCTTCAGCGTGGTGCCTACGCCTGTCGCGGAATGAACACTGATGTGCCCTCCCGTTTGTTTGACAAAGCCCCAGGTCATGGCAAGGCCAAGCCCTGTGCCCTGGCCCAGGGGCTTGGTGGTGTAAAAGGGCTCAAAAATCCGGTCCAGATGTTCCTCAGGGATACCGTGGCCGCTATCAGAGACGGCCAGCATCACATAATCTCCGGGCATCACATGTGCGGCATGCTCGGGCTCCGATTGCCGGACAGTGACTTTGGAAGTGGTGATGGTAAGAACACCACCCCCGGGCATGGCGTCGCGGGCATTGATACAGAGGTTGAGCAAGGCACTTTCAAGCTGGGTGGGATCGGCCTCGGTGGTCCACAGGCGTTCATCCAAAAGTAGCCGGATCTGGACATGATCACCCAGAGTTCGTTGCAGTAACGCGAACATTCCCTGAACCAGACGATTAACGTCAATGAACTGAGGCGTCAGGGACTGCTTGCGTGAAAACGCCAGAAGATGGTTGGTCAGCTCTGCGCCACGCTGGCTGGCTTCGAGAATCATGGTGGCCAAGGCCTGATGGTCAGGCTCTTTTTCCAGGATTTCTGCCAGCAGTTCTGCATTACCCATGATAACCGTGAGCAGGTTGTTGAAATCATGGGCGACGCCGCCGGTCAGGCGCCCGACTGCTTCCAGTCGCTGTGATTGCCGCAGTTGTTCTTCGGTTTCCCGGGCCTCAGTGATGTCCAGGCATATCAGTACCAGTGCTTTCGGTTGGCCGGCAGTATCATTGAGCCGGGCAAGGCTGATGCGAGTCCACAGAAGCTTGCCGTGAGAACTGACCAGACGCAGCTCTGAGTGGGCATTCTGATGATCTCCCTGTAACGCCTCAGCAAGAGCCGTGTGCCACTTTTCCCGGTCGTCTTCGCAAACCAGTGCCGCCAGTGGTCGCGCTTTCAGTTGGTCCGGAGATTCGTTCAGCATCTGCCCAAAGGTGGTGTTGACGTACTCGCAGATACCATCCGGAGACAGCCAGCCGATGCCACTGGCTGCCTGGTCGAAAATCTGCCGGAACTGGGCCTCGCTGGCGCGGATGGCCCGATGGGTGGCTTCCTGGGCCTGGGCCCGTTCCTGACTTGCAATGTAAGCTTCACGGTAGCGGGCGAACAGGCCGAGAATAACCAGAAAGGAGGTCAAGGCGAGGCAATAGACTGTCAGCGGCGCCAGGAACGTGTTTGGTGCGTCCAGCAGTGGAATACTGCCCGCTGCGAGTGCCAAGGCGGACAGATACATCAGCCACGTGATCACTGACTGAAAGCGGTTGGTATTCACAAATCGGTTGAAGGCCAGTAGCGGGAAAAACCAGAGCTGATAAACCATCAGATTGGCAAGAGATTCCGTCTGCAGCAAGGAGATCAGGCCACCACCAATCAGGTAGCCGTAGAAGAACACACTGACGGTAGGAGCGACCCAGGGCGTGCGGTCGAATGGGCTGACCCAGAGCACCACGATCAGGGTGCCGCAGAATACCAGCGATGCAACCAGCAACAGGGTTTCCATCCCCGCGATGGCGCCGATGGATCGGCCAAAAGTCAGTCCAAACAGGGTTCCCCCCAAGGCTAGCCAGAGAGCTGTCCATACCATCAGGCGGGATTGTCGAATAGATTCCAGACCGACGACATCCATTGGTCCGATCTTGCTGGTCTCTGGCATAGGGGCTCCTGTCGCATCTCTGGATGCAGTGTAGTCCAGGATGGGCAGTTAAACTGTATTAAACAAGTACATAAATACAGACAGGGAAGGATGAATATGACACTGGGATGGGTAATTGCCGGCACCGTCGGGCAGCTGATGCTAGCCTATTTAGGATTGATTGGTGCCATTTTTGGTGGAGGCGCGGCTTCACAAGTGCGATCCGGGCCACTGAGTGAGTTCGAGAACAGCGTGCTTACCGGAGCCATTTATGGGTTGCCAGCTCTGAGCGTAATAACGGCTGTGCTGGTGATTGCGCTCTACCTTGCGGATAAGGGTCCCTGGTCCTTCGCCTGGCATTTGCTGCCAGTCGTTGCCCTGGTGTGCTACGGCTGGTACGTCTTTCACTGGCTGTCAGAATGACGCTGACATGGTCGTTTCACCGGGTTGTCATGGTTGGTGTGAACAATTCCGGGAGGGTGGGTTGATTATCAGGGTTGTTGCTGTACCTCGTTACTTGCCCGTGCCGCCTATACACTTACAAGGAGTGAGACATGATCAGATGGAAGACGTTGAGCGTAATCCTGACGCTGACAGTAGCGTTGGGCACAATCGGTGCCCCGGAGGTCCTGGCGTCCGGCTGGAACCCGGGCGATGACCGGAAAATCCCGCCCGGACTGGCGCGGTTGCAGGAGAAGTTCCAGGCCCTGAAAAAGGACATCCGCGAAGGGCGTAACGCCGTTCACCTCGGACCACGACCCCTGTGGCTGGTGGACGATATGGCCGAGGGTCCCCTGAAGGAGAAGCTACAATCCTGTCAGGGCAAGCCGATGCGGCGCACGGATTTTTCCATTGGTCACCGGGGCGCACCGTTGCAGTTTCCGGAGCATACCCTTGAGTCCTATGTGGCTGCGGCGCGCATGGGGGCAGGCATTCTGGAGTGTGATGTGGCCTTTACCAAAGACCGCGAACTGGTCTGTCGCCACGCTCAGGATGATCTTCATACCACCACCAACATCGTGACCATTCCCGAACTGAACGCCAAATGTACCCAGCCCTTTGTGCCGGCAGACCCGGCATCGGGCACACCGGCCCGGGCAGAATGTCGGACCAGTGATATTACCCTTGCGGAATTCAGGACACTGGAAGGAAAAATGGACGCCTTTGATGCCATGGCCACTACCCCGGAAGCCTATGTGGGTGGCACCGCCAACTGGCGTACCGATCTTTACGCCAGTCGTGGCACCTTGTTGAGCCATCGGGAAAGCATCGAGCTGTTCCAGTCCCTGGGTGTGAAGTTCACTCCGGAGCTGAAAACGCCGGTGGTGGAGATGCCGTTTGAGGGTGACTACAGCCAGCAGGACTATGCCCGGCAGATGATCCAGGATTACATCGATGCGGGTGTGGATCCGGATCAGGTCTGGCCCCAGTCATTTCTGCTGGACGACGTTCTGTTCTGGGTCAATGAGCTTCCGGAGTTCGGTGCTCAGGCGGTGTTTCTGGACCAGTCGCCACTGGCACCGGAAACCTCTTCGCTGGCCTGGATGGAAGGTCTGAAATCCCGGGGGGTCAACGTGCTCGCACCGGCGCTGTGGAAAATGCTCGATCTGGACCCCTACCAGAATATCGTACCGTCGGACTATGCCCTGAATGCCCGGCAGGCGGGCCTGGATCTGATTGGCTGGACGGTGGAGCGCAGTGGCCCTCTGGCCAATGGTGGTGGCTGGTACTTCCAGACCGTGGAAGACGCCATCAGCACCGATGGTGATGTGATGACCGTGATTGATGTACTGGCCCGGGAGGTGGGTGTCATCGGCCTGTTCTCGGACTGGCCGGCCACCACCACTTACTATGCCAACTGCATGGGACTTCGTTAGCTTCCTGCCATCAGTAAAAAGCCCCCGGATGCCGGGGGCTTTGTTCTTACGGGTTTGTCGGTTAACTGACCAGTTTTACCGCGAGTTCCGCTACATGCTTGCCCTGGAAGCGGGCAATGGCCAGTTCCCGGTCATCCGGCTGCCGTGAGCCATCGCCGCCCGCCAGGCAGGAGGCACCGTAAGGTGTGCCGCCGCTGACTGTGGAGATATCAAACAGCTCCGGTGTGCCGTAGCCGATGGGCACAATAACCATGCCGTGATGGGACAGGGTGGTCCAGGTGGAGGTGATGGTCTGCTCCTGGCCGCCACCGGTTCCGGTTGAGGTGAACACGCTGCCCAGTTTGCCGAACAGGGCGCCCTTGGCCCAGAGACCTCCGGTCTGATCCAGAAAGGTGCGAACCTGGCCGGACATGTTACCGAACCGGGTTGGTGTACCCAGGATAATGGCGTCATAGTCGGCCAGCTCAGTGGGTGTGGCCACTTCCGCGCTCTGGTCGGTCTTGCCGCCTGCGTTGGCAAAGGCCTCTGCATTCATGGTCTCGGGGATACGCTTGACGGTTACCTCAGCTCCGGCAACTTGTCGTGCACCCTCGGCGACGGCCTCCGCCATGGTTTCCATGTGACCGTACATTGAATAATAAAGTACCAGTACCTTTGCCATATCCTGTTTCCTTCTCACTTTCAGTGGTTTTCAGTTGCATCTCCGGGACACTAGCGACGTCAAATGCATGTTTACACCAGCCCGTTCCATGCCTTGCAGGATAGAAGACGTGAGGAGGTACTGAAACCGGAAGTTTTCGACCCCGATGTTCAAAGAAACTGACAAGGTTTGCGCGGTGGCAGGCTGCCCTCAGTCCGGCAGCGGGTAATAGAGGTGATAGAGGGTTCTGGCGCCTTCCAGGTGGACCCCCGTCCGCGAGTCGGTGGGCCGGATACGTACGTTGGCAAGCAGATAGCTTTCCGGCACATCAAGTCCCGGCTGGTCGGGCAATTGCTGCAATAGCTGAAAATGGTTGTCGTCGTCGCCCTGGCGCAACTGGTAGCCGGGCAGGGCGGTCTGATAGAACGCAAGAACTTCTTGTGGCGCCGCGCGGGTCAGAAACGAGGCTGTTGGCAGGCTCAGCAGGGGGCGTTCATTGAATTCCAGATCAATACCGGTACGGGCATGCATCAGCAACTTGCTGCCCGGGTAAACCGGCAGGCTGATTCCGGTTTCGTGGTCTTCGCTGGTATCGAGAATATTGTCCCTTAACTGGTCATCACCTGAGGTTTGCATGGCCTCCACCAGGGCGTAGAAGCGCTGGCGCTCGTCAGCGCTTGGTGCCCGCTCCCGGAACGAAGTCTGCAATGCGTGAATCTGTTGAAGGTAATCCTGTCTGGTCGGCTCGGCTGCCTGTGCTGTGGTCTGCTGGTCCCCGCTGAGGGCCATAGCGGGCACGGCCAGGCAAAGTACCAGGATGCTTCGGATCAGCGAGGATGTCATGGTGAACTCCGGACTCAGAAGGGAGGCTGATCATTGTTGCCCGCAACAAAATGGGGTTTGAAGGCGCGTTTCATCAAAAAAGCTGTAGCTGCTGATGGAAAAGCCGGAAGCCTGCCGGGGTTTGTGGCAGGCCTCCGGATAAACCGTCAGGTTACAGATTGCACCTGCCGGCACCCGCGTTCTGGACAACGTGGTTCTTTACCTGGCCCGTGGCCAGCAAATCATATTGGTAAGGCGGATTGAAAAGGGTGGTCGGGGTGGTGGCGGATCCGGCCAGCACGCAACCGCTTCCGGTGTCCCAGGTGATGTTGTTGAACTGGTTGTTGCGGGTATCCCAGTAGCCGATCTGATTGCTGTAACAGGACATGATGGGGTTCTTGCTGTTCTCGAACACATTATTGTCAATGCGGACCTGGGCGCCCATGCGGCTGTTGATGCCGCTGTCGAGTATGCGGTTGTAGTAGTTGTTGTAAATATGGGTATCGCTGTGCCGGATCAGCGGGGTGCGGGAATTGACATTGTCCCAGTGGTTGAAGGCATAGGTGATCCGCCGGTTGTTTTCGCTGTTGTTGTCGGTATGACCGGTGAGCGATGTTTTCCAGCTGCTGTGCAGATGGTTGTATGTGATGGATATGTTGTTGGCGTTGCGGGTGGTGTCGATCAGCCCGTCGTAGTAGTCCTTGTCCACATTGAGGCTGTTGTAGAGGGTGTTGTGGTCAATCCAGATGTTGCTGGACGGACCCTGGATGCCGATAGCATCGCCATCACCTTCGCGCACGTAACGTATGGTCAGGTTGCGGACAATGACATTGTTGGCGCGCCAGATCTTGATGCCGATACCGTCCAGCAATGCGCGGCTGCCGACACCGATAACAGAAACGTTGTTGACGTCCTTGATGTCCAGTTTGCTGGTACCGCCGGAGTTGGCCAGATTGATGGTGCCGTCCACGCGGATGGTCAGCGGCGTGTTGGTGGCCTTGTTCTTGATGGCATCCATGAACTCACGGCCATTGCGCACAGTGACAGTCTGGCCACCCGCACCACCGGTGGTGCCACCGTTCAGGGTGGCATAGCCGACGGGTGCGGCAAGGCAGGCATTGACGTTACCGTTACCGGGATCTTCCGGAGTTACCGGGGGCGTTGGCTCTGGTGCGCTGCTGATGGTCTGGAACTGCCATTGCTGGTTGGCTCCGCCGGTGTCGGGCCACTGCCGGATATCACCGCCATTGGCCCGGCTCCACTCCCACACATCCAGCGCCATACCGCTGTGGCGGGAAAGAATCTTGTAATAGCCATTGCCTGACGGCTCAATGCGCCACTGTTGTTGCGGCCCGCCGTTCCAGCTCCACTGACGGATTTCACCACCGGCTTCGGTACTGAAGTTGAACAGATCCAGGGATTTGCCGCTGTGGGCGGGGCGGATCGAATAATAGCCGTTGCCCAGTGTGTTCACATCAAATTGCTGGTTCTGATTGCCGGAACCCACCTGCTCCCACTGCACGACATTGGCGCCATCAGCGGTGCTGCGGCCAGACACATCCAGCACCAGACCACTGTGGCGGGAGGTGATGTAGTAACGGCCATTCTCGACATCGGCGTAGGCGAGGGGTGTTGCAAAGGTGACCAGGGTGGCCAGCGCCAGGGTGGCGCCGGTGGATCTGAATGCGTTGACGTCCATGTTGGATCTCCGTATCAACCGGTTGTTATCGAAGTAAGCGCTTGCAGCGCTGGAGCGGGGACTTCCTGATCCCGTAGAGGCATCATGCCGTTTCTGCGGTTACATTTTGACCGATTATTTAACAGTTCAGAAAACATTAACGGGTAGTCATTCTGTATGACGATGGCTTGGAACAGTCCGTTCTGCGATGGTTTTTCAATATGACTCCGGAGGAGTTGTTTGTAGCGGCATAGCTGCAGGATATCTACGACATTCCCCCTGCTGAAGCCCGGGGTTGATCTGGGCCTGATTTCGGTTTCAACTGTCACTCTGAATAAACCCTATTGGTTAGCGTCTGCAGCACTTTATCGGTGACCTCGGAGCAACCTCTTGACTAGCTTACGGAGTGACCTATGCAATACCTTCACACCATGGTCCGGGTGAGTAACCTGGATGAATCCCTTCGTTTTTACTGTGATTTGCTGGGTCTGAAGCAGATCAGCCGCAAGGATGTCGAGAAAGGCCGATTTACCCTGGTGTTTCTGGCGGCTCCGGAGGATGAAGCGCGGGCACGGGAAGACCGGGCGCCGATGGTGGAGCTGACCTGGAACTGGGATCCGGAGGAATACAGCGGCGGCCGTAATTTCGGCCATCTGGCTTACCGGGTGAAGGATATCTACACGCTGTGCCAGCATCTGATGGATAACGGCGTCACTATCAACCGTCCGCCCCGGGATGGCCACATGGCGTTCGTGCGCTCTCCCGATGGCATCTCTGTTGAGCTGCTGCAGCAAGGTGAGCCCGTACCAGCGCAGGAACCCTGGGCCAGCATGGAAAATACCGGTAGCTGGTAGACCCTCTGCCAGTTCCGTAGCTGGGCACCACAACAGTGATCCTGGTGATCTTTGTGCCCCTGTGGCTCGGTAACAAACAGTGGGGTGTGATGACCTGCGGTATTCATCCGAAGGCACTTGGTATCGATCTCTGATCGCCTGGCGGGTTACTCCCCAGTACCATAGGGGATCATTTTCGCAGCATCAGGAATCAGCCATGGGACTTCTGTTCGAGCAGATCGACAGTCAGCCATCTCCCCTCGGGGAAATTACCTTGCGCAGACGCCGTATTCCGGCGCTTGGCGACCGGGATATCTACGAAGTGAAACTGGGCGACGAATTCCTGATGTCCAGCATGTTTGTGGACGCCGAGGTGGCGCTGGCGGATCTCGGCATCACCGCCGTTGAAGGTGAGCCACTGGCGGTGGTGGTGGGTGGTCTCGGTCTGGGTTACACCGCGGAGGCCGCCCTGAAGCACAGCCGGGTCGGCGAGATGCTGGTGGTGGATGCGCTGGAGACCGTCATCCGCTGGCACCAGGAAGAAAAAGTGCCACTGGGCAAGGTGCTGAACAACGACCCCCGTTGTCGTTATGTACATGCCAGCTTTTTTGATCTGGCGGTGTCAGAGGAAGGCTTTGATCCGCAACAGCCGGGCCGAAAGCTGGATGCTATCCTGCTGGATATCGACCACTCGCCCCGGGCACTGCTCAACGAGTCCAACGCCACCTTCTACAACCCCGAATCCATTGGCCGAATGGCCGCTCACCTGCGCCCCGGCGGGGTGTTTGCGCTATGGTCCAACGAGCCGCCCGATGCAGAATTCATGGCGGTGCTGGAGCAGGTGTTTATCGACCCCCGGGCGGATATCATTTCTTTCTACAATCCGTTTCAGAACCGGGAATCCACCAACACGGTGTATGTGGCTTTGAAGCCCACTGCATGACCAGATCAGGTCGCATTGTCCCGGTCTGCTTCGGGTTTGAGGTAAAGAACGTATGACGGAAGTACATTCGACGGATGGAAACATTGACTGGACCAGAGTGTCCGCCGGGATCTGGCGCCGGCATCGCCAGGGTCTTCGGGCCATTCGCCGGCTTGATCCCATCGCCTGGGATGAGCTCAAGGGCATCGGGCGTCAGAAGCAGGCCCTGGCCCACAACACTGAGCGCTTTCTGGCGGGCAAGCCTTCCAACAATGCGTTGCTGTGGGGCTCCCGGGGCACTGGCAAGTCATCGCTGATCAAGGCATTGCTGAATCACTACGGCGAACAGGGTCTGCGGATGATCGAAGTGGACAAGGACGATCTGGTCAACCTGCCGGAGATTGTCGACAACATCAGTGAGCTGCCCTATCGCTTCGTGATCTTCTGCGATGACCTCTCCTTCGAGCCGGGGGAGTCTGCCTACAAGGCCCTGAAAAGTGTGCTGGAGGGATCGCTGGAGCTGCCGCCGGAAAACGTTCGGGTCTACGCCACCTCCAATCGCCGTCATCTGATGCCGGAGTACATGTCAGACAACCTGAAAAGCGAAATGCGCGGCGACGAACTGCACCCCGGGGAAGCAATTGAGGAACAGGTGTCACTGGCGGATCGTTTTGGCCTGCAGCTGTCCTTTTATCCGTTTCCCCAGGACACCTATCTGGAGGCCATTGATGCCCTGTTTCCCCAGGTGGCAAACCGCGAGGTATTACACCGGCTGGCAATACGATTCGCCACCAGCCGTGGTGTCCGCAGCGGACGCACTGCCCAGCAATTCTACCGGGCCTATTCCGGCTTTGCGTTTACCGACGAGGCAGGCTGACCACAAAGCGGACGCCGCCGGGCTCGTTCAGGGCCTGAACACTGCCGCCGTGGTGCTCGGCAATCAACCGTACAATCAATAAGCCCTGACCCAGGTGGCCCTCGCCCCTGGCCGACGCCTGATCTTCCCGCAATGACACGAACGGACTGAAGATCTCGTGGGTCAGGTGCTCAGGCAGCCTTGAACCAGTGTTGAACACGCTGAGCTCCAGCAGCGGCCCGCGAACTTTCAGGGCTACTTCGATCTGCCCTCCGGACGGGGTGAAGTCCCGGGCGTTGTCCACCAGCTTGTCCAGCATCTGAACCAGCAGTTCCGGCGAACCGTGAAGTGCTGTTCCGCTACTGGGACCCTGGTAATGAATGCGGTGATCCGGGTCGAGGCTTTGATAGGCCGCGGTGGTCTGGGTCAGCACATCCGCCAGATCAAAGGTTTCCTTCTCGGCATGATCAAGGGCCTGTTCCAGCCGTGCGGCTTCGCTCATACCCTGAAGAATCTGGCTAAGGCGGTCGGTGGCGCTGTTGGCACGCTGGATATAATTGTTCCGCTCTTGGTCTGTGCTGGCGTGACGGAGGTTATCGAGGGAGGAGCGGACCACTGCCACCGGGGTTTTCAGCTCATGGGACAGGCGCCGGGAAAAACTTTCCAGATACCCGGTATAGCCCTGTAGCCGATCCACCAGCAGGCTGAACTGGCGGGACAGGTCGCCCAGTTCATCGCCGGCCCTGGCGGG
>NZ_CAXBDN010000129.1:0-11524 GCF_963974375.1 uncultured Marinobacter sp. | reverse complement strand
CGGTCGGGTAATGTCTGTGAACTGCCTGAAGCGATCAGCGCAGGCCGTAGCTGTTCACGTCCACCTTTGAGAATACCTCGTTCCAGTAGAGTTCGGTCAAGTCGGTGTTGGTTTCAACGCCCTTGGTAATCTCCAGCCAGCGATCCAGCACGACGCGGAACTCGGCGACCATTTCGTCGGCCCGGTTCAGGTTGTGCCGCTCTTTGTAGCGATCCGCAATGGCTACCATGTCCTTTTCGATGAACTCACGGGTTTTGGTGCGGAAGTCTTCATCGGCCTCGTGGACAGTGATGTCCGGCCTGTCGTGAACCAGTTGCAGGTTTGCATCGTGATCTTCCGCGTACAGCCATGCCAGTTCTGCTGCGATGGCGGCCGAGGCGTACATCACGGCTTCACGCTGATCCGGGGCCAGGCCTGTCCAGGTATCCCGGTTGGCATGGGTGGCAATACCGCCGAAGATGCCTCCCGGAACGCCCAGGGTTACGTCACTGATCACTTCGATGAAATTGAAGCTGGTCAGGTCTGGCAGGTTGTGGGCTGTACAATCGATGACGCCCTGGCCAAGTCCCTCATAGGTATCATTGACCGCCATGGATACCGGAGAGGCGCCCATCTCCGTAGCCCAGCGCGACCATTGCGGGCCGCCGATACGGATACGCTTGCCGCGCATTTCGTCTGCGGTGCGGACGGGTGTGTTGCAGAGCAGGTTATAGGGCGTGCTGCCGGCAATGCCCAGAAACACCTGATTACGATCACTGTATTCCTTGACGCATTCCGGGCAGTTCTGGAACACGAATTCGGAAATGGCCCCGCTGAACGCGTAAGTGGCTTCCCTGGCGCTCACATCATCAAGCTCCAGCAACATGGTCAGTTCGGTGATCATGATGGTAGCCGGAAAATCTGAAGAGAAATAAGGTGTTAACACCGCACCAATGTCGGCCAGTCCATCCCGGAGTCCGGATGGTGTCTCCATGAAGCTCAGCAGGGACTGCATGAAGGCCCGTACCTGAACATCACCACCGCTTTTTTCTCCTGCTGCGCTGGTGAAGGCTTCGACCGCTTTGGAGCCGATGGAGCCGTGAGTGGCACCGGAGGCAAAACGCAGTTCCCGGGCATCCGCAAAGCCCGCGCCGGCGGCGAGGGCGACGCTCAGGCCGGAGGCCAGAGCCATTTTTTTCAGATTGGTTCCCATAAAGTAATCCTCTGTCGTTGTTGTTGTATGAGACGTTTCAGTGTGAATCAGCCGTGGCACGAGATAACCCGCCCGTGCCCTCGGGTCTGATGTCGTTGACAGGCTCAGCTGACCTTGCGGTCGCGGTCGCCCCAGTGCTCTTCCCGCAGTTTGAACTTCAATAGCTTGCCGGCACTGGACATGGGCATTTCGTCGCGGATCTCCAGACTGCGGGGCACCTTGTAGTTGGCGATGTGCTGTTTGCAGTGGCTGGTTACTTCCTCCTGGGTCAGGGTGGCGTCGTCTTTCAGCACGACGACCAGGTGAACCCGCTCGCCCCAGTCTTCGTCCGGTACGCCGATAACCGCACACTGGAGAATCTGAGGCATCTGCAGCACCACTTCCTCTACCTCTGCGGAGTAAACGTTCTCGCCGCCGGTGACGATCATGTCCTTGATGCGGTCCACCACGAACACGAAGCCATCTTCATCCATATAGCCGGCATCACCGGTGTGCATCCAGCCACCGCGCAGGGCATCCGCGGTCTGTTCCGGCTTGTTCCAGTAGCCTTGCATAACGGTGGGGCCACGAACCACGATCTCGCCCCGGGTACCGGTAGCTACCGGCTGGTCGTTGCCATCCACAATGCGGATCTCGGCAACAGGCAGAGGCTGGCCGGCAGACATCATGCGGCCGCTGTCCTCTCCCTTCTG
Source organism: uncultured Marinobacter sp. (assembly GCF_963974375.1). Lineage (GTDB taxonomy): Bacteria > Pseudomonadota > Gammaproteobacteria > Pseudomonadales > Oleiphilaceae > Marinobacter. The sequence continues at coordinate 9,640 of NZ_CAXBDN010000129.1, read as the reverse complement.
GGTGTGCCATTCCGCGGTCAGAATGGTCACTGTGGGGGACAGCTCGGTCATGCCGTAGGCCTGAATGAATCCCGTCTCCGGGAAGGCGGCCTTGGCCCGTTTCAGCAGGGCACTGTCCATGGGGGAGGCGCCGTACATGAAGTGGCGCAGGCTGCTCATGTCGTGTTTGCCGAAATCGGGATGGTTCATCAGCATCCGCAGCATGGTGGGCACCAGGAATATGTCCTGGGCCTTTTCTTTCTCGGCCGCGACCATGACTGCTTTGGGTTCGAACATCGGCAGGATCACGTTGGTGTTCAGCCGCGCCACCGACTGCAGGATCAGGCCGGTACCGGCCACGTGAAAGGCCGGCGCAGCGTGGAGGGTAACGGAGCGGAAATTCAGTCCCGCCACCGCCTGCGAGCCCAGGGCATCGGCAAACAGATTGCCGTGACTCAGCATCACACCCTTGGGCTTGCCGGTGGTGCCGCCGGTGTACATGATGGCGGCCAGATCCTTGTCCTTGCGCAGGGCATCTTCCGCCGGTTCGGCATCGGCCAGCAGGTCCTCATAGGAGAGCGTGCCCTCGGGGGCGGTCTTGTCTCCGGCATAAATGACGGTTTTCAGGGAGGATGAACCGGCTTGCAGGGGGTCCAGCATGGCAAGAAAGGTGTCATCGATCAGCAGTATCTGGCTGTCGCAGTCGTCCAGGGAGTAGATGATTTCCCGGGGGCTCCAGCGGATGTTCACGGGGTTGATCACAGCGCCCGCCCAAACCACACCGAACAGGTATTCCACGTAGCGGTCAGAGTTCAGCCCCAGCATCGCTACCCGGTCACCGGGCTTGACGCCCAGTTTTTTCAGCGCACCGGCAAGCCGGGCCACACGATCAACAAATTCGGCATAGCTCCGCCGCCGTTCACCGAAAACCGTGGCGGTGCGGGTGGGGCATTCAATCAGAGACTTGTGCAGAGGTTGAGTCAGATACATATAAGTTCCTTGTTCATGTTCTTGTCAGGAGTCCAGCGTCATTCCGTGGGCAAAGCCGGCCTGGCCTTGCCCGTTCAGATGGCTGATCAAAGTCCGTAAGTGGATACATCCACCTTCGAGTAGACCTCATCCCAGTAAAGTTTGGAGAGCGCTTCCGGACCGTCTACGTCTTTCACGAGCGCAACCCAGCGTTCCAGAATGGGTTTGAAATTCTCGATCAGCACGTCGGCGTTGTTGATGTCATGTCTTGACTGGTAGGTGCTGGCGATGTTGTCGAGATCCGCCAGAATGAAGGCCTCGGTTGCTTCGGCCAGATCGGCTGCAGGTTCATGAACCGTAATGCCTGGCATGTCCCGGGCCGTCTGCATGTTTTCGATACTGGCTTTTGCATATCTCCAGGTAATGTCAGCGGAGGTGACTGCTGTTCCGTAAAGCATGGACTCACGTCCCAGTTCGCTCAGGCTGGCCCAGCTCTGGGCATTGATACTGTTGCTGGATGCGCCATAGGAGCCGCCGGGAACATCGGTGGTGATATCGGTCACCACTTCCATCATCTTGAAAATGGTGAGCTCAGGGGTGGACTGGATGGTGCAGTCCAGAACTCCCTGGCTGATGCCTTCGTACATTTCGCTGACAGACATCGACACCGGCGATGCCCCGAGATTTTCGGCCCAGCGTGCCCAGTTGGCACCGCCAATCCGCAGGCGCTTGCCGCGGACATCGGCCAGGGAAACCACGGGCTTGTTACACAGCAGTACGTAGCGGGTACTGGCGCCGGCGCCGGCATAGACCTGGTTCTGGGCAGTAAACTCAGCAAGACAGGATGGGCAGTTGAAGAACATGTATTCAGCCATCGCCCCGGCAAACGCCATACCGCTCTTGTGGGCTTCTATATCGCCCAGGTCCAGCAGCATGGACATCTCCCCCAGCATGTTGGCCCGGGGATACTGGCTTGAGGCGTAGGTCAGAAGAACGGCGCCGGAATCGGCCAGGCCATCACGAAGTCCATCGGACATTTCCATGAAGCTGAGCAGGGTTTGTGGATAGGAGCGGGCGGTGTAGGCCCCCTTGGAATATTCCTCGATGGCTTCAACGTACTTGTCCGCTGCGATTGATCCGATGGAATTCGGCGGGTAGCCGGTGGCGTAACGGATTTCCTTTGCCTGAGCTGCGTTTATGGTGATGCCTGTCAGCATGATCGTAGACAGGGTAACGGACGTAAGTGTGTGCTTTGCGAATACCATGACGTTCTCTCCTCACATGGCCGCCGGCTGAAACCGGACTTATGGGCCTGTTGTTGTTTTTGAATCAGAGGTGGAGCAACTCGTTGCGGACCTGTCGGGGCTCGCTACAAGGTGAATCAGGTGGTTCTTAAGCTGATCAGCAGAGTGGTGGCCTGTTGCCTAAGGCGCCTCGGGTCCCTCCGAAAGTTTGGGGAAAATTTGTTCAGTGATTTACCTTAGCCACGGGGAGTGATTCTGTAACTCGTCGGAAGCGACGAGGTTGATGAATTTGTTAGCTGCCTAGACGGTAGGCGGGTTTTCTGCCAGCAGTGGCTTGCCCGGATGCAAGCAAACATTCCTGCAACAATAAAAAACCGGGCCCTGGCGCCCGGTTTTTTGTTGAGTCTATTCAAGTTCTGTCAGGGCCTTAGCGGGCAAACTCATCCGCAGCCATGCGGGCAACAGCCTCCCGGTATTCCCGGGTCAGGCGCTGGATCAGCTCGGCGGTGGCCGGTTTGTCGGTGATGGAGCCGACACCGTGGCCGGCCGACCAAACGGTTTTCCAGGCCTTGGCCTCATTGGCCATATCCAGACCTGCGTGACCTTCCATATCGTCCAGGTCCAGCCCGGCCTTCTCCATGCTTGGCTTCAGGAAGTTGGCGTTTACCCCGGATACCTTGGGGGTGTAGATAATATCGGCGGCCCGGGTCTGGGTAATCATGTCCTTGTAGTCTTCTTCCACCATGGCTTCGTGGGTGGCGATAAAGCGGGTACCCAGATAAGCCAGATCGGCACCCATTAACCGGGCGGCCGCAATCTGTGCGCCAGTGCTGATAGCGCCGGCCAGTATGACGGTGCCATCAAAGACCTGCCGGATTTCCTCCACCAGCGCAAAGGGACTTACCGTACCGGCATGGCCACCGGCACCGGCGGAAACCGCAATAATGCCATCCACCCCTGCCTCTGCAGCCTTCTCGGCATGGCGGCGATTGATGACATCGTGGAACACCAGGCCGCCGTAGGAGTGCACCGCCTTGACCACCTCCGGAACCGCACCCAGTGAAGTGATAACCAGCGGCACCTTGTGTTTGACCACCTGCTCCAAGTCGGCTTCGAGGCGTGGGTTGGAGCGGTGGACAATCAGGTTGACACCGTAGGGTGCGGCCTCTTTACCGGCGAGGCGGGATTCAATCTGCTCCAGCCACTCCACAAAACCTTCAGTGGTGCGCTGATTCAGTGCCGGAAAGGTACCCACCATGCCGTTGAGGCAGGTTTCCACCACCAGGTCAGGCCCGGAGGTGAGGAACATAGGGGCTGCGATGGCAGGCAGTTTGAGTTTGCCCTGGAAGGCTGATGGTATGGCCATGGTCAAGAATCCTGATTGAGAGAATGTTGTTTGTTCAGTTCAGTATTGGCCAGAAACGGTCATTCGGCCTGATCGTAAAGATCCCTGAGATTGCGCTTGAGAATCTTGCCGCTGGGGTTTCGCGGCAGGGAATCTGCAAATACGATTTTCTTGGGTACCTTGAAGCCTGCCAGCCTTTCTTTGCAGTAGCTGATCACCGTGGCTTCATCCAGTTCGGCGTCATCTCTGAGCACTACGATGGCGGTGACGGCTTCGACCCAGACCGGATCCTGGGTGGCGATGACGGCCACTTCCGAGACCTCGTCAATCTGGAAGATGGTTTCTTCCACCTCACGGCTCGACACGTTTTCACCGCCGGTCTTGATCATGTCCTTCTTGCGATCCACCACGCTGAGATAACCTTCCTCGTCAAAGAGTCCCAGGTCACCGGTGTGGAACCAGCCATTCCGGAAGGCTTCCCGGGTGCGCTCCTCATCGTTGAAATAGCCCAGCATCAACTGAGGGGAGCGGTGCACAATCTCACCAATGGTGCCCACTGGTACGTCCTGATCGTTGTCATCTACCACCCGGGTTTCCACGTTGAACACCGGCTGACCGGCGGAACCGGCTTTGCGGATCTGGTCATCGGGACCGAGGATGGTTGCCGTTGGCGCAATCTCGGTCTGCCCATAGAGATTCCAGAGCCGGGTGTGGGGCATCCGCTGCTGCAGTTCCTTCAGTACTGCAACCGGCATGATGGCTGCGCCGTAATAGCCCTTGACCATTTGCCCGAGTTGCTCTGGCTTGAACAGCTCCGATCGCAGCAGCGATATCCAGACTGTAGGGGGTGCAAAAAAGGAGGTCACGCCATAGGCCTGCAGTTTGGGCAGGATGGATTCCGGCGTTGGCGTGGCGGTAATGATGTTGGTGATGCCTGCATAGATACAGGTACCGAAGAACACATCCAGCTGGGCGCAGTGGAACAGCGGCAATGCGTGCAGCATGGTGTCTGAGGTTTCGAAACCGGCCGCCATGATGAGGCTCATGTGCTGAGTGATTACGGCTTCGTGGGTGAGCATGGCGCCCTTGGGCAGAGACTCGGTGCCGCTGGTGTAGACGATCTGCGCAAGCATGTCGGTGGTGACCACCGGCAAGGTGGCATTCAGTCCGGCGCCCTCTTCCAGCAGATCAGGAAAAGACAGCATACCCGGTTCCGGCTTGCTGGCGGTTTCTCCAGGCAGCCATAGAAACGTTTCAACTCTGGTATCCCGGGTAGCGGCGGCCCTGGCGGCTTCCGCCATGACTGAATCGGTGCAGAGTATGCGGGCGCCGGAGTGCCGGAGAATGTACGCGATTTCATCGGCGTTCAGCATGAAGTTGACCGGGACCAATACTGCGCCAATACGGGCGAGGGCAAATCGCAGTGCTACAAAGCCGTGGGAGTTGCGGGCCAGAATCGCGACCTTGTCACCGGGGGCTACGCCTTCCCGAAGCAGGGCCTGGGCGAGTTGGTCGCAGACTGTATTGAACTCGCGGTAGGACCAAGTAGTGTCTCCGCAGATGACCGCTGTCTTGTCCGGTTGCCGGCGGGCAGAGCGGCGGAGCATGCCGGAAATGGTTTGCTCACGGGCCGTTGTAACTGATGTTTCGGTAGCTGGTGTCGTCACGAGAGACTCCTGTCGACCAATTATTGTGTTTTTACAGCAGGCTACGTTCGATAGTGTGGTTCTGAATGGTCAGTGACCTGCCGTGGCTTGCCATGGTTTTTTGAAGGTAAGAGTTTCCTGATGGCCGTTCTCAGGCCGCGCCACCACCCTTTGTTCAGTGCGGCGGGGCGGCCAGTCGGGCCGGTGGTCAGTTATTGACCGTAGCTGGAGACATCCACTTTGGAGAAGATCTCGTCCCAGTAAAGCTGAGCCAGTTCCTCCTGGCTTTCAATACCTTCTACCTTGGCCTGCCAGCGGTTCAGGATCTCGATGAACTGCTCAACCATTTCAGGCGCACCCTCAATGTTGTGGTTTTCTCTGTAGGTTTCACCAATCTTGGCTGAATCCGTGCGGATGAAGTTCTGGGTGGCTTCGACCAGGTCTGCCGCAGGTTCATGGACGGTGATCCGGTCACTGGCGCGGGCGGTCGCCATGTTTTTATCGTGAGTCATCTGATACAGCCAGCTGATATCGGCAGAAAAGGAGGCGCCGGCACGCATGACGCTTTCTTTTTGTTGCTGATCGAGCCCGGCCCAGGTGTTCTTGTTCACGTTACTGACCGCAAGACCGGCAAAGAGCCCGCCTGGAACACCTGTGGTGATATCCGTGGTGACTTCCATCAGGTTGATCAGGGTAAGCTCCGGCGTGGACATCATGGTGCAGTCAAGCACGCCCTGGCTGAGACCCTCATAGACATCGTTATGGGACATGGTGACAGGCGTGGCACCCAGTTCCTGGGCCCAGCGAGACCAGTTGGCGCCGGCTGCACGCAGACGCTTGCCTTTGATTTGTTCCAGTGAGGCCACCGGCTCGTTGCAGAGCAGCCAGTAAGGTGAGGTGGCCCCGATGCCGGTAAAGATCTGGTTCTGATTTTCAAACTCGGTCAGGCACTGAGGGCAGTGGAGGAAAATATACTCCGACAGTGCACCTGCGTAGGCCGGTCCCATCTGCTCGCTTCCCACATCGCCCAGCTGGGCCACCATGGACAGCTCGGCCAGCATGCTGTTCACTGGAAAGGTTGATGGAAAATATGAGAACAGTACCGTGCCGCTGTCCGTAATGCCGTCCCGGATACCATCAGACATTTCTGCCCAGTTGAGCAGTGACAGGGCAAAGACTTTACCGGTCACGGTGCCACCGGAAATGTCTCGCAGAGCATCGGCGTAGTTGTTGGTAGCTTCGGCGCCCATTGAACCCGGCGCATATCCGGTTGCGTGCCGGAGCTGGGATGCAGTCGCAGCCGTGGTGGCCAGTGCGGTGCTGAGCAGGCCTGCCGCGATCAGGTTCTGAACGGTTTTTTGTTTATTTATCATCGGGTTTCTCCAAAGTATTGTTTTTGTATTTGTTGTGATGAAAACCAATCAATTCAGGTTGTTTGATCGACTGATCAAGGAACACCTTAGCGCATAAACCGGTGGGCAGGATCGTCGAATTGGACGAGGCCGGCCGCGCTGCAGATTCGGATACTGGTTGACGAACCTCAGATCAGGATCCGAGCAATGACCTCTCCCGCAGAGACCCAAAAAAGCTGGCAGGAACATATTCCGGAGCAGGCACTCGCCAACTGGATGAGCCAGGAAGGTCTTGGTGAGGGAGCCATCGAAGATGCACACCTGCTCGGCGGTGGCACCCAGAACCTGTTGCTGAAATTCCGTCATAACGACCGGGACTATGTCCTTCGCAGGCCGCCACCTCACCTGCGGGCCAACTCCAATGACACCATGCGCCGGGAAATGCGAATGCTGCAGGCCCTGGCGGACACCGATGTGCCCCATCCGCGGCTGATTGCCGGCTGTTCTGATGAAACCGTTATTGGCGCGGCTTTCTATCTGATGGAACCAGTCGACGGCTTTACGCCGGTGAATGGCCTGCCGCCGGTGTTTGCCGGGGACCCGGCGCTGCGGCACCGGATGGGGCTGGCCCTGGTAGAGGGTATTGCCGGTCTTGGCGCGGTGGACTATCAGGCTGTGGGGCTCGCGGATTTCGGTAATCCGGATCAGTACCTCGAGCGCCAGGTGGGTCGCTGGCGCAGCCAGCTGGACAGCTACCAGACTTTCGCCGGCTGGCCCGGGCCGGATGGCATTCCCGGTGTGGAAACGGTGGCCCGCTGGCTGGAGAACAACCGGCCCGCCAGCTTTGAGCCGGGGATCCTGCACGGTGACTATCATCTGGCCAACGTCATGTACCAGCCCGATGCACCGGAGCTGGCGGCCATAGTGGACTGGGAGCTGACCACCATCGGTGATCCGCTGCTGGATCTGGGCTGGGTGCTGGCCACCTGGCCAGAGCAGGGTATCGCCACCGTACCCACCCTGAAAGTGGAACCCTGGGACGGCTTCCCCTCCAGCGAAGAACTGATCGAACATTACGCTGCCCGCAGCCACCGCTCGCTGGCAGACATTGACTGGTACACCGTGCTGGCCTGTTTCAAACTGGGTATCATTCTCGAGGGTACTTACGCCCGGGCCTGCGCCGGTAAGGCTCCGAAAACCACCGGTGAGTTGTTGCATACCAGCACGGTGAATCTGTTTGAGCGGGCCCTGAGCCGGGTGCGCTGAGCCGGCTCAGGTGGGTGACGGGAAGGCGTTATTTGCTGGCGTGGGACGAGGGTATGGCGTAGGTTACAACGGCGTGGGCCACTGCTTTTTCCAGGTTGCCCTCGGAATAGATGTTGACCTCGCTGAGCACCGAACGACGGCCAAGGTGCAGCACGGTTCCTTTTGCCAGCAAGGCTTTACCTGCTTCCGGTTTGCGCAGGAAGTTGATGTTCAGGTTGCTGGTGACGGCCAGCGGCACGATACCGATATGGGCCAGCACGGCCACATAGGCGGCGGTGTCTGCCGACGACATCATGGTGGGGCCGGACACGGTTCCGCCCGGTCGCAGGTGCGACTCGTCCACCGGTTGACGCACCCAGACAGCCTCTTCACTGACCTGTTCCACGGTGATGGTGGCCTGCGGAAATTCCTGCATCAGAAACGCCTGCAACGCTTCAGCGCTAACCTGTATTGCCATAATCGGGAGCCCTTATCGGTTTTTGTTGTGGTCTTTTCCCATCCTTGCCTGCACACCCGGCACTCGCGTCGTCCAAAACGACGATGTTCCCACCTACCCGGACCGCTATCTTGAGGTTTGCGTCCTACGCGCGCCCACTACAACAACAATCAACGAATAACAGAAGGGACAGCCGATCATGATCTTGCACAAGCCAGAACTGATCAAAGCCTACACCGACCAGGGCTACTGGGGTACCCGAACCCTGCTTGAACGCTTTGACGACAACTGCGCCCGATTCCCGGAGCGGGAGGCCATTGTGGATCCGCCGGACCGGCCGGAACTGGTGGGCACCCAGCCCCGTCGTGTCAGCTGGGGTGAGCTTGAAAAGGCGGTAGCGGCTACGGCGGCGGCACTGGCGGATCGTGGTTTTGGCAAGGATGACGTGCTGGTGGCCCAGCTACCCAACGTCTGGGAACTAGCCATGCTGTACCTGGCCACCGCCAGAGCTGGTGGCGTGCTGACCGCGCTGCCGATGCAGTGGCGCAGCAAGGATGTTGGCTATGTAAAGAAGATGACGGACTCGCGCTTCTATCTCTCGGCCGCTTCCTTCAAAGGCTTTGACTACAAAGGCCTGGGTGAGCAGCTCGGCTTCGACCACTACATTGAGCTGGAGGAGCTGACCCGGATTGCCGGCTCCGAGCCATCGCAGCAGGTGTCTGTGCCCGTCGAGGCCAACGACATCTTCACCCTGTGCTGGACCTCAGGCACCGAGGCGGACCCCAAGGGCTGCCCCATGAGTCACAATAACTGGGAATACCTGATCGGCATGGTGTCCCAGACCTGCGGCATTCAGCCAGCAGACCGTATTCTGTGTGTGGCGCCCCTGGTGAACATGACGGCGGTTGGCGTCAATCTCATTCCCTGGCTGTACGCCGCCGGCACTCTCGTTCTGCACCATCCGATCACCCCGGATATCCTGATGCGCCAGCTGGTGGAAGAGCGCATCCAGTACACCATTCTGGTGCCGGCGATGCTGAACATGATCGTCAAACTGCCCAATGTGGACCAGCTGGACCTGTCCAGTATCCGCACCATCACCACCGGTTCCGCGCCCCCTTCCGCCTTCTCCCTGCAGGAGTTCAAGCGCCGCTGGAACATCGACATCGTCAACATCTGGGGCCAGAACGAAGGCACCTCCCTGGTGGCCGGACCGGCGGATGTGCCGGAGCTGGAGCGCCGGGTCGACCATCTGCCCTGGTGGGGCAAGCCCGGCCATCAGTGGGCCTCGGGCGTGAAGGGCATTGAAGTCAAAATTCTGGACGACGATGACAGTGAGCTGACGGAACCCGGCGCTATCGGCGAGCTCTGCTATCGCAGTCCCGGTCTGTTCGCGGGATATT
>NZ_CAXBDN010000128.1:0-11606 GCF_963974375.1 uncultured Marinobacter sp. | reverse complement strand
CGTCGTAACCGGCGCCGAGGCAACGCTCGATAAGCTGGCTGAACAGGCCCACATGATCGAAGTAACCATGCAGAACAAGCACGGTTCCCCTGACGGTTGCATCACCGGGATGCCGGTAATAATGCAGTGCCACCTGGTGTCCGCCGGCGTCAATCAGCCCGGGTCGGTACCGCACATCCGGGTACTCCACCCATAAATCCAGACCATAGAACCGGCAGTAAGCGGACATTTCCGATCCCATCTGCAGATCCTGGTCCGGATCAAACGCGGGCAGAGCCTCCCGGAGGGAATCACTTTTCCACTCGGGCACACCTATCTTGTCTTTTTTCCAGTACACGAAATTGCGAACGCCTGTTCCGGAATACGAATGGAAACGGCCAATCTGGCAGGCCTTTTTTTAGTGAGTGCAGAATACCACAGGGCCCAGGGCGCCGTATGAGAATGATGGGTAAAAATCAGGCAAAGATAAGCCACTGCTCCGGTTGCTGATCCATGCGGGAGAAGCGATCCCCCAGTTACTGCAGAAAAAACAACTACGATGGGTCAATCTCAGGTACGTCAATCGCAATATCCCCCCGAATCAGTGCCTCCTTGCGCTGCCGGGGCCAGCGTTTAATCTTCCACTCCAGGCTCAGGGCCGCTGACCGATCGCCAACCGGTGAACTGAACACCATCACCAGTGGCCCCTTGCCCCGGAGGCTGCGGGCACAGCGAGGGCCACTGGCCTGATGTTCAGAAAAGCGTCGTGCTACATCCGTGGTTATGCCGGTGTAGAGACTGCCGCCGGCAGTGCGGATCAGATAGACATACCAGCGTGTCACCGCTCTTTCTCCTCGCTTTCCAGCCAGCGATAGAGCGTCCGCCGATTGATCCCCAGCACCTGGGCTGCCCGCCTCTTGTTGCCTTCCACCGCCGTCATCACTTTTGCCACATAGTCCCGTTGCAGCACCTCCAGCGTTGGCCATTCAGACAGCCCTGCCCCTGGCTGTTCCGGATTGACCGCCGCAGTGTTGCTGGCAGCATCCAGCTGCCGCTTGCGAATGCGGTCCGGCAGGTGCTCCGGCTGCACCGTGTCGCCATCACAGAAAGTCACCGCACGCTCAATGGCGCTGGCCAGCTCCCGCACATTGCCCGGGAACGGATAATCCATCAGTGCCTGGCGCGCGCTGTCTCCCAGCCGCAGGAAGCCACGGCCATGACGATCCGCCGACTGTCGCAGAAAGTGCATCGCCAACAGCTCAATGTCGTCATCGCGCTGGCGCAGGGGTGGTACCGACAGCATCAGGGTTTCCAGGCGGTAATAGAGATCTTCGCGGAACTCATTGCGGCCCACAGCGTCCGCCAGGTGAACGTGGGTTGCCGCCAGAATCCTGACATCGACGGCCTCTTCCCGCTCGGCACCGACCGGCTTCACCTTGCCCTCCTGCAGCACCCGCAACAGTTTTGCCTGCAGGGCGAGGGGCATCTCACCGATTTCGTCCAGCAGCAGGGTCCCGCCACTGGCCTCGGCAAACAGCCCCTTGCGGGTCTGGCGGGCGCCGGTGAAGGCACCGGCCTCGTGACCAAAGAACTCGCTTTCCATCAGCTCCGGCGGAATACCGGCACAGTTGACCGGAATAAAGGGTCCGTCCCGACGATCGCTCTCATTATGGATGGCGTGGGCCACCAGCTCCTTGCCGGTGCCACTCTCGCCGTTGATCAGTACCGCAGCATCGCTGCGGGCCACTTGTCGGATTTCCTGCCGAAGCCTGTCCATCGCGGGACTCTCGCCCATCAATCCCAGCGTCTCCGGATTGTTCGACTGGCTGCGATAGCGGGCCAGCTCATCACTCAGCGCGGCATGGGCCAGGAGTCGTTTGACCTTCAGGCGCAGATGATCGGTGGACAATGGTTTGGTCAGGAAGTCATCAGCTCCGGCCTGCAGGGCATCCACCGCCTGATCGACCGTGCCGAAAGCGGTGATCACAATGAAGGGCACGGTGCGCCCCTCTGCCTGCATGCGCCGCAACACCTGCAGCCCGTCACCATCCGGCAGGCGCAAGTCGGAAACCACCAGATCCGGTGACTGCTGAAGCACCATCGCCATGCCTTCAGAGGCACTGGACGCCACCATCACGCGATGACCGTCCAGTGCCAGCTCTTCCTGCAAAAGACTGCGCAGGCTGGCGTCGTCTTCTACCAATAGTACATAACCTGAATTACTCACCGGCCTCTCCTTGCGGGATGCTGTCGGGGTTGGTCTGCTCCGGTGTGGCGGCCATTGGCCAGTACAGGTCAATACGGCAACCGCCATAAGGACTATCGGACACTTCCAGATATCCCTGATGCTCCTTGATGACACTTTTGACCATCGCCAGGCCCAGACCGGTACCCTCACCTGCCGGCCGGGTGCTGTAGAAAGGCTCAAAAATTCTGATGCGCAAAGCCTCATCGATGCCGGGACCATCGTCGTCTACCCGCAACCGCCAATAATCGTCAACCGCGTCGAAGCGCACATCAACCTGTCGGCCGGCAGCCTGACAGGCATTGCGGATCACATTCAGACAGGCCAGTTCGAAGCGGGTGGGTTCAGCATTGACCCAGACAGGAGCGTCACCGGCTGTCAGCGAGACCGTGATGTCACCAACCTTCGGATCGTCGGCGAGTCCGGCCACAATGTCTTCTATCAGTAACCTCCCATTGACCGGACGGCGTGCATCCGGCACATGGCGGAAACACTCCAGCAACTGCTCGATAATTCTGGTCATGCGCTGGACCTGGTGCTGAATATCATCCAGGTGGCGCTGCTGATCCGGTGCCACGCCGGTGCGCTGCAGGATACCGGCGCGCCCCTGAATGACGTTCAGCGGCGCGCCCAACTCATGGGCGACACCACCGGCCACACGGCCAATCATCGCAACCTTTTCCTGATACTCCAGCTGTTGCGCCAGCTCACGCTCCCGCTGCAGCCGATCATCAATTTCCTGCTCGGCCTGAGCCATGCGCAGACCAAGGTTCTGCAAACCGGCGTGCAGCCTGCGCAGCTCTTCCGGGCCACTGGCGTTTTGTGTGATTCGCCAGTAGCCCGGCGCCATACCGGCCATCACATCCAGCAGTCGCGCCACATGGCGACCCACCGCACCATAGTGGCCAAGTACAACCACCAGAATGACCAGCACCGACAGGCCGCACCAGATGGCCACTGCCCAGATTCGGGCCGAGGCCACCAGTGCATGAAAGTCACTGCGCTTGCGGGTCACCTGAAGCAAGCCGTGAATGCGCCCGTCATCCGCCACCAGCGGGGTAAACTGGGAGAACACCTGCACGCCCTCAACCCGCCGGAAGGCACCTCCCAGTTCTCCGCTCTCAATAACCTGATTGGCACTGCGACTGGTCTCAACCGTAGAGTCTGCCACCCCGAGACTGGCAACCTGCAGACCCTGATCGTCAAATACCGATGCTCCGTAAACCCGGCCAATACGGAAAATGGATTTCAGGGTTTCGTCCATGACAATCGCGTTCTCATCCGCCAGGGCACGGGACAGTGGCCCACTGACTGCCCGGGCAACCAGCTCCAGATCCTCTTTCAGGCGCTCATCCAGATTCCGTTCGACCGCCGTCACAGCGAGGAAAATCCCGCCACCAACCAACAGCATCAGGGGAACCACAATACTGAGCAACAAGGTCAGTCGCAGCGAACGGAACACCCTGCCTGCGTTTTTCAGAACTGCCGGCATTGCCTGACTCCAACCTCTGCAAATGTGTCACACAATGCTGCCACATGTGTCATTTTGCCACAATCAACATTGCCCACAAGTAACCACGAATTAAACATATATCTTTGTTTTTATTGTTTTTTTCCTCACTTTAAAACCTGGCACGACCTTTGTAAGAGCCCATATACCGATAGCCCGATGGCTTCGATGACGAGTCTACTGACCTCGCTCCCTGACTCTGGGACAGGGCCACACAAAGACTCTCTCATTCAAAAGCAGTAAACCAATCGAACGATCAAGGAGACGTTATGAAAAAGTTTCTGACTTCAGCCACTATCTCTCTCGCCCTGCTTGCAGGTGCTCCAGCCCTCGCCCAGGCCCAGCAAAGTGGCGGCCAGACCAATCCGGCAGCGAGCCAGCAGCAGACCAATTTTGACGATGCAGAGCTGCGTCAGTTCGTTGAAGCCCAGTCCGGCATCAACGACATTCGTGATGAGTACATGGCCAAGATCGAAGCAGCGGATTCCCAGGAGAAAGCCCAGGAACTGCAGATGGAAGCCAACGACGAGATGGTGACAGTCATCGACGAGGCCGGTCTCGACATTCCGACCTACAACGCCATTGCCACCGCCTACAACAGCGAGCCCGATGTTCGCGAAAAGGTTGATTCCCTGATGTAAAACCCACTTTGGATCCCTGACGATTACGACTGAGTACAGAAGTCGTTTCAAGCCCCGCCCTGCGGGGCTTTTTTGTCAGGCTGGAAACATCGCTCCACTGTTCGCCACAAACCCTGAGATCCGATACAGATTTGCCTCACTCTGAACTAAGATAACAGCCTTACAGTTACGATTTTGCCCGAGATTGCGGATCAGGCCGCCCGCATCAAGTCTCGGCGATCACCGGAATAACCGATAGGACGGAAAGGAACTGCAGCTGATGATGTTTCGCCACCTGCCCATAACAATGATCACCATTGTTGCTGCTTTTATACTGAGTGGCTGCAGTGACAGCAGCCCCATCGCTACGGGCAAGGGTACCGAACCGACCATCTGGCGATTTGCCCTTGAGGAAATCGGTGGCAGTGTGCAGGACGCTTACGCTCAGGAGTTTCGCTCCCGCATTCATGAGATCTCTGACGGTGCCGTGCAGGTGGAAATCTATCCCTATGGTTCCATCGGTAGCTCGCCACAGCTGACGCAGCTGGTGCGCGATGGACGCGTACATATGGCATTTGCGTCACCGGGGCATCTCGCCGCCACCATTCCTGAAACCGGGGTTTTCAACCTGCACTTTGTGCTTCCGGACGACGAACAAAGCGCCAACAGCAGGCTGGCCAGTGAAGAGTTGCGGGGGATGCTGGCCGAACCGTTTCAGGCCCGGGAACTGCAACTGCTGGATATCTTCAATGAGGGATGGATGGCGTGGACTGCCAATAAACCCTTGCGCACGCCGGAGGATTTTACCGGCCTGCGACTGCGCACCATGACCTCGCCGATCATGACGGATATCTTCCGGGCCTATGGCGCAGAACCTGTGGCCATGCCCTACTCCGAGGTCTATGCCGGTCTGCAACTGAAGCAGATTGACGGCCAGACCAATCCGGTGTTCTCGATTCTGGAGATGAAATTTTACGAACTGCAGGAAGTGATGATCCAGCCCCGGGCGGCCCGGTTCGTCACCACCCTGGTGACCAGCCCTTCCTGGTATCAGCAGCTACCTGAACAACACCAGCAATGGATCGCCCAGGTTCGTGACGGACTGAGGCCCTACGTTGAGGAAAAACAGCAGCAATACAATGCCGAACGTCTTGATCAGCTGAAGAAAAGTGGCCGCATACGGATCGTCGACCTGACCGACGAGGAGCGCAACCGGTTTCGCACCCTGAGCCTGCCGGTACGGGAAATCTATCTGAACCAGACCGGCGCCAATGGTCAGCAAATACTGGACCTGCTCACCCGTGACGAACCGGCGCTTACTCCGGAACCAGCCAGCGCTGACTGAGAGTTGCCTCCAGGGTCAGCGCCACCTGATCCATCAGAACCTGGAACCGTTCAGCAAAGCCCCAGGGCGGATTAACCAACAGCAGACCAGAGCCCACCATGCCCCGCCCGGGCGGGCTGTCCAGCATCAACTCACTGGCCAGCACCTTGCGCACGCCACTTTGCGCCAGCGCAGACAGCATCGGTTCATGGGCATGACTGGTGAGTATCGGATACCAGACAATAAACACGCCGTGACGACATTTTTTCCAGGCCTTGGCCAGTGTTGCCGGCACCTCCTGATAGTCGGTCTTGACCTCCCAGGAGGGGTCTACCAATACCAGCAATCTTGGCTGGGGCGGCGGCAATTGTTTCAGCAATCCTTTCAGCCCGTCCTCCCGCAGCACCCTGACAATACCCGGGCCGGCCCATTCCCTGAGCTGGTCACTTTCAGAGGGGTGCAGTTCAAACACGGTCTGACTGTCCTGGGAGCGCAGATGCCGCCGTAACCACTCCGGGGATCCCGGGTATTGGCGTAACTGGTCAGCGCCCGGATTCAGCGACTCCAGCACCTCCAGCATCGGACGCCAGTCGGGCTCCAGCTCGCTTCGGGCAGCCCAAACTCGCTGAATGCCGGCATCGGCCTCGGCGGTCTTGCGGGCTCTCTCTGACGTCAGATCGTACAGCCCACTGCCAGCATGCGTGTCAAAAACCGCTATACCGGAGGATTTTTCCTGCATCATTTCAAGACACAGGGTCAGGGCGGCGTGTTTCTGAAGATCGGCAAAGTTGCCGGCGTGGAAGCTGTGTAGGTAGCTGAGCACAAAATTTCCTGCTGGTTGATTCAACATGTGGGCGGTTCAGGGTATGTTAGCCTGCTCTCCCCTGTTTTGTCCTGAAGGAGACGGCTTTGTCCCGGAATGATTCCGCAACCCAGGCTTCACCGGCCGACCAGCTTTACAGCCTGATCGCCAATGAAGAGGACGCGCGGGTCTGCACCGACCTGCCCGATGAAGCCTGTCACGAAATCCCCCGTAACTTTTTCCTGATCCTGTTCAGTAACGTGCTGACCAAGCTGGGGGACCTTCTGGTCAGTCCCAAAACCGTGCTGGCGTGGTTGCTGGCGGCGGTTGGCGCGCCGGCACTGGTGGCCTGGCTGGTGCCGATCCGGGAATCCGGCTCGATGATTCCGCAACTGGCTATTGGCGCCTGGATGCGCCGTAAACCGGTGCGTAAATGGTTCTGGGCCGGCGGCAGCTTTGGTCAGGCCATCAGCGTGATGGCCATGGCCGCCAGTGTCTGGTTTCTTGAGGGCTATGCCGCCGGCGGCGGTATTGTTGCCGCACTGGTTGTCTTTTCTCTCGCCAGAGGGTTCTGCTCCGTGGCCATGAAAGACGTCCAGGGTAAAACCATTCCCAAAGGGCGGCGCGGCCGCCTGTCGGGGCTGGCCACCACCCTGGGCGGCAGCGCGACCGCAGTCATTACCCTGGTTCTGTTCCGGGATCAGGGTGACCCGTCAATGCTGTTCTACACGCTGCTGTTGCTGCTGGCTGCGGCGCTTTGGGTCATCGCCGGGGTTCTGTTTGCCTCGGTTGTAGAGCAACAGGGCGAAACCAGCGGGGGTGGGAACGCCATCCGGGAAGCGGTAAAAAGTTTGTCGCTGCTACGGGATGATCCGCCTTTCCGACACTTTGTGGTTACCCGGGCCTTGCTGCTCTGCTCCGCCCTTGCCGCGCCTTACCTCGTGGTGCTGGCTCAGAAAGAGGCCGACAGCAGCTGGACGCTGGGCTTTTTCCTGCTGGCCAGCAGTCTCGCCAGCTCCATCAGTGCCAGTGTCTGGGGCTGGATGGCTGACCGTTCCAGCCGCCGGGTGATGATTCGTGGTGCCGCCATTGCCAGCATCACCTGCCTGGTGGTCGCCATCGCAACCTTTGTGGCGGGCTCGGGTTTCGGCGGCCTGTGGTTCTACCCGGTTGCGTTTTTCGTACTGAGCATTGCTCACGCCGGCGTTCGCCTGGGCCGCAAGACCTATCTGGTGGATATGGCGGGAGGTAACAAGCGCACCGATTACACGGCGGTCAGCAATACGGTCATAGGCGTGTTGCTGCTGGCAACCGGGGCCCTGACAGCCCTGGTCTCACTGATTTCTGATGGGGCCGTGATTCTGGTGCTGGGACTTATGGGTCTGGCGGGCACCGTCAGTGCCCTGAAAATGAAAGAACTGGAGCTGCCGGGTTAGGAAGCCCGGCTAGCACCCGGTCAGGGCGCACGCCCGTCATTGAGTGCCAGCGCCCCACGGACCACCCGATAAATAAACCAGATGGCGGTGCCCAGCAGGATAAACCAGCCCACCAGAATAAACAGCGTGATGATCCCCACCACGGTCCAGGCGAGGGCCAGCCAGAAAGTCCGGATCTGCCAGCGAAAATGGGCCTCAATCCAGGTGTTACGAACGTCGTCCAGCTTGACGTAGTTGATAACCACACCCGCCAGTGCCGACAAACCGCCAATAAACAGGGCGAGACCCTGCAGAATATAGACCGCTACGGCCAGGTTGCGGGCGGGGTCACTTCGGCGGGCTTCATTATCGGGATCCGCGGGGATAAATTCCGGCTCGGGCACAGGCTACCTCCTGAATTATGTATGGGCTCAGTATAAGGGCCTGGGCCCTCATCATCTACCCGGGCCACTGCGCCCTCTAATCCCCCCGGACAGACACCCTGGGCAACCCACATACGAAATGCTGATCAGCCCCGGGCATCGGGCTTGTACCCTATCCGCAGACCGCCCCAGTGACGACCCTTAACGTACACCGGCACAGAAAGATCGTGCATGATTTCTCCGGTATCACGACGGTAAGTCTGCAACAGCATTGGGTCGGTATGGCTGCCGCAACGGGCACCGGTACGGTCATTGAACAGGCGTTTGCTGCGACTGCGCAGCAGATCTTTTGCGGGGTCCCCGGTCGGTTCATGGGCAAACGCCCGATTATGAGTGGGCACATAGCCGTCCGGTGCAGTGGCAATGGCAAAGACCACATTTGTGTGGGAGTCTACGACCGGTTCCTGCAGCGGTGGCAGTACCCGATCGGTAAACTGGTCAAATCCACTGCGATATTTCGGGGGCTGGGTGCCGGGTACGGGTTGTCGGGTTCGGTCGAACAGCTGATCCAGCGTAACCTCGCCCTTTACCAGAGCTTCCTCGAAACACCGGCCTATGGCCATCGCCGTCTGGCGGGCCTGATCGTAAAAGAACCGGTGGTAGCTGTCCTTACTGTGCAGTGCCAGGGCCGCATTGGCAGTTTCTGCCAGGGTCATTAACCGTGCGGCCTCACCCGCCAGCGCACCCACGCTCTGGTCACTTTCGGTCATTTCATCACGCAGGGTTTCAATGCTCTGCAGCACCTGACCCAGATTCTGCTCGTTCTGCTGATCATTGACGGCAATGCTGACCACCTGCTGCTCCAGACCATCCGCCCCGGAGCGAATTTCAGCCAGTCGTTCGGCAATGGTTTCCACCGAACCGAGACCCTGGTCCACGGTTTCTGCCAGCTGTTCTATTCCAGCCATGATCTGTCCGGTGGAAGTGCGAATTTCATCCAGCATACCCGCCACCTCACCGGTCGCGCGGGAGGTACGACCGGCCAGTTCCCGCACCTCGTCGGCCACCACCGCGAAGCCCCGCCCCTGGTCACCGGCGCGGGCGGCCTCTATGGCAGCGTTCAGGGCCAGCAGGTTGGTCTGTCCGGCGATTTCGTCAATCACCGACGTCACTGACTGAATACGGTCGGACTGTTTGCTCAGCGCGCGGATCAGCACCAGATTCTCTGCTGACTGCTCGTGGGCCTGCCGTATTTCAGCAATCGCCGTGGCAAGTGCCTCGCGACCACTGGCACTCAGAGCACTGGCATGGCGAGCCAGTTCGGCCGCATCCGTTGCCTGACGGGCGCATTCCCGGACTCTCTCTGTCACCTGCCCCGTGTAACGGGCGATGTCCCGGGTCGCTTCCACCTGACGGTCCAGACGCAGCTTCAGCTGGTCCGCCGCCCAGGACACTTCGGCGGTGGAAATGGCGTTGTCATCCGCAGTGGCGGACAGGGTACCGGTAAGGTCCTGAAACGAGGAAAGGCGCACCGTTACAGCAGCGACAATGGCCTCTACCGACGGCTCAGGGCTATCGAGCACACCAGCCAGACTGCTGAAGGCCCGATTCATTGGCTGAAGCAGCAACAGCCAGCCGGCCAGCATGACCACGGCAGCACCAAGAAACCAGCCCAGAGCCAGCCCCTGCCAGCCCGCCCACGCCAAAAACACCGCTGGCACCATAAGGAACAGCAACAGGACACCAGTACGAACGGAAGAGAAGAACATGGAAAGCAACATGGGTTTTCCACCCTGATTATTGTTATGGGATTTCGACGAACCTCCAAAGCATATTAGAAATATCGGTTCCGATAACTCCGACTTTAGTTCATGGGGAGATTAATTCAGTCCAGATAACGCAAAAAGGCGCTCCGAAGAGCGCCTTTTACACTTCTTTCAGGACGATCAGCTGCCGATCAGGCCGCCATCATCCTTGGTGATCACAACCGTTGAGGAACGTGGGCGGCTGTTGCCACCTTCCGGCCAGTTGCTGGTAAAGTTACCAACCGTGGATGTATCACCCGGGTGCTGGATGTTTACAAACATGGTCTTGCCATCTGGTGTGCTCACAACACCGGTAACCTCACATTGCGTTGGGCCGGTCAGGAAGCGCTTGATTTCGCCGCTTTCCGGGTCAGCCGCCAGCATCATGTTGTTGCCGAAGTTACCCGCATTGCCCTCGCCTCGCAGCAGTGAACCACTCATGTCGGTCTGGATCCAGAGGGTACCGTTCTGGTCAAACCAGAGTCCGTCCGGAGCCGCAAAGGTGGCGTCTTCAGTCAGGGTTTCACCGGTGACCAGATTCTTGCCCTCTTCCTTTTCAAAGCCATCAGCGGTCAGGCCTTCTGCGTTACCGGCCATCACAAAGATGTCCCAGGCAAAGGTTTCAGACTTGGGGTCACTGTCTGTCTCAGTCCAGCGAATGATGTGGCCGGTAATGCTGTTGGCACGGGGGTTGGGGGCGTCCGTTTCGTCCTCTCCGCGACTGGTATTGTTGGTCAGGGCGAAATAGACGTCGCGGTTTCTGGGATTGATAGCACCCCACTCCGGACGGTCCATCTTGGTAGCGCCGGCAATATCCGCCGCGAGACGGGCGTTCATCAGAAGCTCCGCCTGATCGGCGAACGCTGCATCGAAGCTGATGTCACCAACGGTGGTTCCCACCGCTGCATTCATTTTTGCAATAAATTCCGCGTCATCCATAGACAACGGCAGCCATTCACCGGAGCCGTCTTCGTTGAACTTACCGGCGTAAAGCGTTCCTTCGTTCAGCAGATAACCGCCGGCTGAAGAGCTGTAGTACGGCTGACTGGACACAAACTTGTACACGTATTCGAAGCGCGAGTCATCACCAGAATAGGCAACCACCGGCTCGCCTTCGATGGCTTCGTGGAAAATAATGCCTTCATGGGCAAAACGTCCCAGCGCCGTCCGTTTCTGTGGAACGCTCTCAGGATTGAAAGGATCCACTTCCACGATCCAGCCAAAGGTATTGGCTTCGTTGCGGTAGTCGTCAGTAGCAGCGCCTGCACCTGCAGTGACATCAAACCGGATGTATTCATCAGCACCGGAGTCCGCCAGTTCCCAGGAGTAGCGACCATTGGTGGTACGAACGCCATAACGCTGCTGCTCTTTATTCCGCACGCCCTTGTTGACGAAATAGCCGGCCCAGTTTTCTTCACAGGTCAGATAGGTATTCCAGGGAGTGACACCGTGGGCACAGTTGTTGATGGTACCCCGGGTGCGGGTACCATCAGTGCTGTAACGGGTGCGAACCAGGTCAGTAC
>NZ_CAXBDN010000127.1:0-11640 GCF_963974375.1 uncultured Marinobacter sp. | reverse complement strand
AGCATGGTGGCGTCGAAGGGAACGATTTCGTCGTCGAATTTGCCGGCTTCCTGAGCGGCGGCAGTGCGCTGCTGGGAGATCAGTGCGTACTCGTCCTGGGACTCGCGGCT
Organism: uncultured Marinobacter sp.; assembly: GCF_963974375.1. Lineage (GTDB taxonomy): Bacteria > Pseudomonadota > Gammaproteobacteria > Pseudomonadales > Oleiphilaceae > Marinobacter. The sequence goes on along the minus strand of NZ_CAXBDN010000127.1, from coordinate 11,530 downwards.
GACATTGTAGCGCTGGGCCACGATGTCTGCGGTCTCGATCATCGACATGTACAGCTCAGGCTTGTTCTTCATCAGCCATTCGTTGCTGGCGTGGAACTGGTTCAGCTTGTCGTTCTGTACCAGGCTGATGGACTCAACACCGCCGGCAACCATGGCCGGAACCTTTTCAGACACCACGCGCTGGGCTGCCAGAGCAATGGACTGCAGACCGGACGAGCAGAAACGGTTGATGGACATACCGGCGGTTGTCACCGGCAGACCGGCGCGAATGGCCGCCAGACGCGCCATGTTCTTGCCCTGGGCACCTTCGTGGAAGGTAGCGCCCAGAATCACATCTTCAACGATGTTGGGATCAATACCGGCGCGCTCAACAGCGGCCCTGATCACGTGGCCTGCAATATCAACACTGTGGGTGTTGTTCAGGGCACCACGGTAGGACTTGCCCAGCCCGGTGCGGGCGGTGGATACGATAACTGCATCAGACATTGCGTTGTCCTCTATAAATATTGTTTTGCCACGGAATCAGCTTTCCGTTCGTCCTGATCAGTTTCTGTTCGTCCTGATCTCGCTCCGTTCGTCCTGTTTTCCTTCCGTTCGCCCTGAGCTCGTCGAAGGGTCGAAGGACGCTAAGCTTGTCGGAAAATGGGGTCAGACCCTATTTTCCCTGCGGGAAAAATGGGTCAGACCCCGAGTCTGGTTTCCTTGGCTGATATTTGTTTTACAGGTCGCCGAACTTCTTGTTCTCGGCTACCAGTTTCTCCAGCAGTGCAGAAGGCTTCCACTGGTCACCGCCCAGTTCCTGATGGAACTTCTTGACGGTTGCCAGGATCTTGTCCAGACCAATCTGGTCGGCCCAGAACATGGGGCCACCACGGTAAGCCGGGAAGCCATAGCCGTAGATCCAGGTAATGTCGATGTCCAGTGAACGGGCGGCAATGCCTTCTTCCAGAATCTTGGCGCCTTCGTTGATCATCACGTACATGCAGCGCTCGAGGATTTCCTGGTCGGTAATCTCACGGGACTCGATGCCCTGCTCGCTGCGGAACTTGGCGATCAGTGCGTCCACTTCCGGATCAGGAATCGGCTTGCGGTTGCCTTCTTCGTATTTGTAGACACCGGCCTGTGTCTTCTGGCCCAGACGGCCGGCTTCGGCCAGGGAATCCATCCAGCTGGCGGGGATGTCCTCACCGGCCTTGCGACGTTCCTGACGAATGCTGTAACCGATATCGATACCGGCCAGGTCGGACATGGCAAACTGCCCCATGGGGAAGCCCAGGTCGGTCAGCACCTTGTCTACCTGCTGGGGGCTGGCACCTTCATTGACCAGGCGGGTTGCTTCAGCACCACGCTGGTGCAGCATGCGGTTACCCACAAAGCCGTAGCAGTTGCCCACCAGTACGCCGACTTTCTTGATGGTCTTGGCAATGGCCATGGAAGTGGCTTTCACTTCGTCCGAGGTCTTCTCGCCACGAACGATTTCCAGCAGTTTCATGACGTTGGCCGGGCTGAAGAAATGCAGGCCAACCACGTCTTCCGGGCGCTTGGTGGCAGAGGCGATTTCGTCAATGTCCAGGGTGGAGGTGTTGGAGGCCAGAATCGCACCGGGCTTACAGACGTCGTCGAGCTGCTTGAAGATGCTCTTCTTGACGTCCATGTTCTCGAACACGGCCTCAATGACCAGATCCACATCCTTGAACGCGTCGTAATCCAGAGTGGTGGTAATCAGAGCCATCCGCTCTTCAACCTGCTGCTGGGTCATGCGACCTTTCTTGGCAGTACTTTCATAGTTGCGACGGATGATGCCAAGGCCCTTGTCCAGAGCTTCCTGCTTCACTTCGGCAATGATAACGGGGATGCCCACGTTGGCGAAGTTCATGGCAATACCGCCACCCATGGTGCCCGCACCAATAACGCCCACTTTCTTGATGTCACGGACGGCGGTGTCTTTCGGCAGACCCGGAACCTTGGCCACTTCGCGCTCGGAGAAGAACGAGTGAATCAGGCCGGCACGCTGGTCAGACTGCATCAGTTCGCCGAACAGTTCGCGCTCACGCTTCATGCCAGCCTTGAAGGACTCGCTGGTGAAGGCGGCTTCGACGGCATCCACGCACTTGAACGGTGCAATCAGACCACGGGCGGTCTTCTTGAGACCGGCGCGGAACTGATCGAATACGTCGCTGCCCTTCTCGGCTTCAATCTTGTCGGTCAGCTCGCTGACGCGGCGGGCCGGTTTGCCTTCATCAATCACTTTCTGGGCGAAGGCCAGGCCTGCGGCCTTGACGTCTTCGTTCTGGGCCACTTCGTCAATAATGCCCAGTTTGGCGGCTTCAGCGGCGCCAACAAAGTTACCGGTGGTGATCATTTCCAGGGCTTTCTGGGCGCCGGTCAGACGCGGTAGGCGCTGGGTACCGCCAGCACCGGGCAGCAGGCCCAGTTTCACTTCCGGCAGGCCAACTTTGGCACTGGGTACCGCGACGCGGTAATGACAACCCAGAGCCACTTCCAGTCCGCCGCCCAGCGCGGTGCCATGAATGGCAGCGACAACCGGCTTTTCACCTGCTTCCATTTTTTCCAGCAGCTCAGGCAGACCCGGGCCCTGCATCGGCTTACCGAACTCACGGATGTCTGCACCCGCAATAAAGGTGCGACCATCACACACAATGAGGAGCGCTTTGGCGTCCGCATCAGCCTGACCCTGCTGTACAGCGCTCTCGATTCCGGAGCGAACAGCCTGGCTCAACGCATTCACCGGTGGATAGTTAACGGTGATTACGCCGATGGCGCCTTCGCGGTTATAGGTTACGACGTCGGACATAGGTCCTCCTTGCGCAAAACATGGAATGGAGTTTTATTAAGCGAAACAGACCGGAGATTTAATACAAGTTTGCGGAATGTTTCAACCGTTGCGTGCTCGACACAACTTCAGACGGAGCGGAATAGGGGATTGTACGCCTCTTTGGGCGAGAGGGAAAAATCCCGGAGGATCTAATTGGCACGGGTGTTCGAGGACACTGACAAAAGTATTGCGATTAAGAGAAAGGGAGAAAGGGATACTGGATCAGTGGGGGCTGGCCGCGAGGGCGCCCCGCCTCCGTTCGCCCTGACCCTGAGCTCGCCGAAAGGTCAGAAGACCCCGTTCGCCCTGAGCCTGTCGAAGGGCGAGAACTCCGAGCTAAATGACTGGAGCGATCTGACACCGAGCAAGCATCCTTCGACAGGCTCAGGATGAACGGGCTTTGGTACGGCCAGGCTCAGGACGAACGGACAATTACCAATCAGATCCCCAGCGACTCAATATCACTAGCCAACATCGCCAACTGATGGGCAATAGAACTACGCAACTTGTCACCTGACACCAGGTAAGACGGCGCCGCACAGGTCAGGGCCATTGTGGTGCCGTCCTGCAGGCGAACCGGGACACCGGCGGCGTTGATGTTGCGATCCCATTCACCCAGGGTCAGGCAGAAACCGTGGGCTTCGTAATCTTCCAGCGCCTGGTCCAGGCCTTTCTTCTTGTCGGGCCAGGCTTCCGGGCCGTACTTTTCTGCCAGGGCTTCCAGCAGAATCTTGCGGCCGTCCTCGCTCAGCGACGAGCAGTACGCGCGGCCGGCGGCGGTGGTGGCCATGGGCAGCTTGAGGCCGATTTCCATGCGCAGCAGCGACGCTTCCGGAGGCATCCGGTTTTCCACATAGATCATGTGCAGGCGGTCACGGCAGGTAAGACCCACAGACATATTGTTGCGGCGGGCAAACTCGTCCATGTAAGGCTTGGCCAGCTGACGGACCTTCAGGTTAGAAACGTAAGCGTAACCAAGCGCCAGCACACCGGAGCTGAGCTGGTACTTTTCAAGGATCGGGTTGTAGCTCAGGTATCCCAGCTTGGTGAGCGTATAGGTCATACGGGATACCGTCGGCTTGGGCAGGCCCGTCAGCCTGGCGATATCCTGATTGCCAAGAATAACTGAGCCCTGACTGAACGCCCGCAATACGTCCAGTCCCCGGGAAAGAGCTTCTACAAATTTGCGATCTTTTTCGATGGTGCCATCCGGCCCCACCGTGCTCTTCCGCGGCTTTCCGGGCAAATCCTGTGCATCGTAGGACGCCGCCAACAGGTCTGCTCTTGTTTTGCTGGATACTGTCATAAAAATCCGATGCCTCAAAAGTCAATTACATTCATTTCTCATATTTTAAACAAAACACGTGCCATAACCGGAATCACCGGCCACAATGCAGTCAGCCCTGCTGCACTCTGAACCTGAAACCTGAAGGAACGAACAACAAGGCCCAATTTCGGTACAAGATTCTGCCTTGCGGAACAGCTTAGTCAAAATACGACACAGTTCCAACCTGTTTAGCAGAGTATTTTTGACCAGGGAGGCAGCAGCTGTACCACGGCAAATTCAGGAAGCGGAAATGTGATACGGGTCGCATCACTCAGCACCAGGCACCAAAATCTCACACGGGAAGCCTTAGATGTCCCAGCATGCGGCAAATTTTCCGAAAAAATGGGTGAAAAAACCGCCGTATGGTATTGCATGACCAAAAATTTATTCCTACTATCGTGGGAATGCTAATTGGAAGGCATCCTGACTGATACGGGTAACGTTTCAGAAACAGGCGCAGAGAATAAAAAAGGCATCACGGATGTGTGATCCTCACCAGACACAAACATTAAATGTGTCGCCTCAACGGGAAAAGGCTGTTGCCATTACCCGATTCTCTGCTAAGACTGTAACTGAAATGTCACTCTTTACCGGCGCATAAGGCGGCATATCGCTTGGCGAACGGCAGTCGACCAGAATACTTTCAGGCTGATTTGGCCTGGCACAAACTGGCCAACAGGGATAACAACCGGAGGTTTGATAAGAAGCAACTGGCAGTACTTACCAGAAAACCAAAAAGAAAATAAAGCGTCACTGAGTCCAACAATCGAGTCGATTAGACAAAAACAAGGGTTTAAAACCATGGCACAACAAAGCAAAACTGCTCTGACTTCCCGCCCGCTGATCAAAGCACTGGGTACCGCTTCCATCCTGAGTCTGGCAATCGCTGGCGCCAACGTCGCCAATGCTGCCGTACAGACCGACATCGGCGTTGATTACCGCGCCCAGTTTTTTGCTGTAGATTCTGAAGCCTTCGGCCAGACCACCGACACCGATACCGGTTTCGCCAACCTGCTGCGCGTAAAGGCTGACTTCAAACACGAAGGCACTGGCGTTTCCCTGCACACCAGTACCCAGCTTGCCGGTGATCGCTGGAAGGGTGATAACCGTGACGGTACAGGTAACTCTTCCTACAGCGCCGCAACGAACGAGACTGTAACACTTGACCTGGGCTATGTTCAGATCCCGTTCGCTAACCGTGCCGTTCTGCGCGTAGGCCGTCAGGCTGCCAACTGGAGCAACTGCTTCCTGGTTTGTGATGACCGTCGTGACCGTATCATGACCCTGATCCCGACCGGCGCCGGTACTGTCATTCTCGGCTACGACCGTCGCCAGGATACCAACAGCTTCATGAACATGGACCAGGGCGATATGATCAACGCTGGCCTGGTAACCCGTCTGGGTGACTTCAGTGTTGGCCTGCTGTGGGTTCACTGGCTGAAGAATACTGATGAGTATGTTCCGGGAACCAGCTACGTTCTGCAGAACACTCACCTGTTCTCACCTTACATTCAGGGCAACCTGGCAGATAACGTCTCCATGGCGTTTGGTATGAACTATGTAGGCCAGAGCGATGTAGAGCTTGGTGACGGCCGCTTCTTCGCAGAAAATGCATGGTCCCAGTATCTGCGTCTGGGTACATCCCTGGATGTGGTTGACCTGAACTTCCAGGGTGTTTTCACTCAGGACGGTGGTTTGGTGTCTCCTGGCTTTGATACATACTCCAGCCTGATCAACAGCAACCCAGAGTCCACTGCCAACCCGACCAGCCTGGTTCGTATGGGCGGCACCCTGGGTATTGAAGATCACGAAGAAATGCTCGTGATGGCGCAAGCTGGCTTTAAAGTCAGCCCCGCGGTAACTCTGAAGGCAGCTGTCGGCTACTACGACATCGACACTGGTGCCAACAGTGATGACTCCATGGTTTACGACCTGCAGGCTCACTACCGCATGAATGAAGCGGTAAGCACCTCTGTAACCTGGGGTATGATCACCAAAAACGAAGCCGGCACAACTGCTGGTAACAGCTTGGTACAAAACTCTGGTGGCGCTGGATATGCTGACGACGACCTGATGGCCGCCAGCGTAAACCTGCACGTTAAATTCTGAGGCTTAACACCTTAGGTTAACAACAGGTTAATTAGCGACCCCTCAGGCGGGTCAGGGCATTGCCCTGACCCGCCTTTTTTGTTGTTATGGAAGTCCCTACCGCCGGCTGAACAACAAGGTGCTTTATCCATGCAAAGCCGATTTCTCATTCCTACCCTGATTACTTCCGCACTGATTCTCTCCGCCTGTGTTAGCCCACAGCAAGCCGAAGAACAGATTGCGGTGGCTGACTCTGAAGCAGGTTTCAATATCCAGGAAAACCAGTGGTCAACCCCGTTCTGGGAACGCCTGAGGCAAGACCCGGCACAGGCTTCACAGCAGGCCAGTAACAACGCGCAAGCCTCCTACGCGCCCCCCAGTGGTGTATTAAGAACCAGCGTTGCAGTCACTGGTCTGTCCGCCACCCGATTCCGGGATCTGGCGAGTGCCGCCGCCGATTATCAGCTGCACCTGGTACCCAGGGCCGAACTGGCCGAGGCCATCGACAGCACCCCAGCCTGCAGCGACACCACCAGCACCGCCTGTGCTGACGCCCTCGCTCTGTACCCTGGCGCCCGGTTTGTGGTGACAGTACAAGGCAACAGCGATGTGACCGTCACGGATGCTGCCAGCGGTGCCCAGTGGCCAACCACCCAGCTTGAAGGTGGTGACCTCAACAACGAACTGCTGGAACTGATCCGCGACCGCAATCAGATCGCACCCTGGGCCATGCGCGCCTTCCGGGGCGACGACGGCCGCCTGTACCTCAGCGCCGGCCGCGCCAACGGCCTGGAAACCAACATGGAACTGACGGTCCACGAAGCCGGCACACTGGTCCGCGCCCCCAACGGCCAGCCCATCGCCTGGCGCCCGGGTGATGCCGTCGGCAAGGTACGCATCGGCGACCTGTTCGGCAGCAACCTGGCGACCCTGCTTCCTGTCGAGGGCACACAGCCTGGGGCGGATCATCAGTTGATTCTGGATCGGTAGGAGGTTGATTCGGGTATTGACGAAATTTTTGCGGCGGAGCCTACAGCTCCGTTCGTCCTGACCCTGAGCTCGCCGAAGGGTCGAAGGACGATTGACTCAGGACCAGCAAAAAGAACAGGGGGATGAGCATCTCCAATCGGGAGTTCTATCCTTCGCCCCTTCGACGAGCTCAGGGTCAGGATGAACGGGGATTGGTGTCCGGAAATCTAATAATCGATCGGACGTGAGGTGGGGTGTTTTTTCTGTCGGAAAAAGGTGTCGGGCTGAAGTTAGAAAGCAAAGCGAGTTCTTTTTCCAGAAGAAAAATCACCCCGCCTCGCGGCCAGCCTCCAATGCTGGCTTCAGCAATAAAAAAACCGGAGAACTCACAAAGAGCCTCCGGTCACAGTATTCAAACCTGTCAATTGCCTCCGCTCGAGGACTTTTCCCTATCAGGGTTCTTGTGACAGCCTTACCATCAGCTTGCCATTGTTCTTGCCACTGAACAGTAACGACAGGCCGTCAAGGGCGTTGTCGATGCCGTCAATGATGTGATCTTTCCACTGAATCTTGCCTTCGGCGACCCACTGCTGGAGTTCTTCCAGTGCCTCCGGGAAGCGCGGGCGGTAGTCGATGACGATAAAGCCCTTCACCGTAATCCGCTTCATCAGAATGCGACCGAAATCCGTAGGTCCGGACATGGGCCGTTCATCGTTGTAACCGGAAATCATGCCGCACAGGGACAGGCGACCATTCAGGTTGAGGCGATTGAACACCGCATCCATGATCTCGCCGCCGACATTCTCGAACTGCACATCGACCCCATCGGGGCACAGGCGATCGAGAGCTTCCGGCACATTGTCACTGCGATAGTCGATGGCGCCATCAAAACCCAGTTCTTCCGTCAGCCAACGGCATTTTTCCGGGCCACCGGCAATACCAATCACCCGGCAGCCTTTAAGTTTGGCGATCTGGCCAACGATAGAGCCAACAGCTCCAGCAGCTGCGGTCACGACCACCGTCTCGCCTGGCTGCGGGTTACCAATATCCAGCAAGCCGAAATAAGACGTGATGCCCGTGGAGCCCAGCACCGACATCCAGGCCGAAAGAGGAATATCCGGATTATTGTGGTTGACCTTGGTCAGCAGTTTTTCCGGAGCCACCGTATACAGCTCCCAGCCGCCAGCCATCGGCTTGACGAAATCCCCTGCCGCAAAACGCTCTGAACGGGACTTTTCAACCACACCCAAGGTGCCACCACGCATCACCTGCCCCACTTCAACTGGCGGCAGATACTGCTCACGATCACTCATCCACAGACGATGGGTAGGATCCAGGGACAGGTAAATGTTGCGCACCAGAACCTCACCCTCGTTCAGTTCCGGCACCGGTTCAGTAACCAGCTCCAGCTGTTCGTTGGTGATATCGGCCTCTGGCCGCTTACGCAGCAGCCAGCGCTTGTTCATCAGAGCGTCACTCATGAGTTATTCCTGTTGTATCGAGTGTTTACTTATCATGTACCGATAGCACAAAAGGCGGATCGTCCGTTCCGACGAATCCGCCTTTTGTGTATTTCCAACCAACCAGATCAGGCCTGCTGCACAACCTCATCACTTGATGCGGGCGGCGGCGTCGACGGGGGCTCCGCGCCCCGCATCTGGCGCTGCCGCGTCCAGATTCTCAGCTGACCCACAACACCCGCCGGGAAGAAGTAGACGCTGAGCACGAACAGCACACCGAACCAGAGCAACCAGTGGCCCGGGCCCAGCAGCTCTGCCACAAACGGGATATCGCCTGTATAGGTGCTGAGCCAGCCCAGCAGATCCTGCAGGTAGTTCTGGGCCAGGATAAACAGTGCACTGCCGACGATGGCGCCGTAGAGGGTGCCCATACCACCAATCACACACATCAGCAGTATGAACACCATCAGCTCAAAGTTGAGGGTGTTCTCCGGATTGACGTAGCGATTGATCAGGGCGAAAGCTGCACCCGCCAGGGTGGCCACCAGCGCAGCGAGAATCACCACGGCAGTGCGGTAGACCACAGTACGGTAACCCAGGGCTTCAGCCCGGAACTCGTTCTCGCGGATGGCCTGCAATACCCGGCCAAACGGCGAGTTCACCAGCCTCAGCAGGAACAGGAACACCAGGGTGGCCACCACAAACAGCACGTAGTACATCAGCGTGCGACCGTTGAACTGGAACTGGTAGACCGAGTCACGGAACACCTCGCCCAGGTTCCAGGGCTGGGTCAGCAGACCCGACAGGAAGGTGGTGATACTGAAGCCGGTCAAGGCGCCGTCAAACGGACGGAAGGCCGGCCCCAGTTCCCGTGGTACTCTTACCCGCAAGCCATCTTCTCCGCCAGTGACCACATACAGCTGGGTCACCAGACTCAGGAAAGCGAAGGCTACGGCCAGAGTCACCAGGGCGAAGAAAATCGCCTTTACCCGCAGTGACAACAGGCCAAGTAGCAGTGACAGCACGAAACTGACTACCAGGGCGCCCATCAGCCCCCCCAGAATTGAAGCAAAACCGTTCCCCCAGGCACCAATGGCCATGGCCACGCCGTAGGCACCAATCCCGAAAAACATGGTGTGGGCAAAGGAAACGATGTGGGTGTAGCCCAGCATCAGGTCGTAGGCCGCCACCACCACCACGAACACACAGATCATGCTCAGGGTGGCAAAGGCGCGGGTTCCCGGAAACAGGAACGGCCCCAGCGCGAGACTGATCACAATGATCAGTAACACCGCCACCAAAGGCCGGCTGCGGGGATAATCACCAGATAGAATTCGGTTCAGCATCTCCGCGCTCCTATACCTTGATAACCGGAATCAGGCCCTGGGGACGCCACATCAGCACGCCCACCATCAGGCCCACGGTGGCAACGGCGGCCACCCGGGGTTCGATAAAGCCGACGTACAGATTGATCAGCCCCACCAGCATGGCCCCGTAGAAGCAGCCCCGGATTGAACCCAGACCACCCAGAATGATCACCACGATCACCGAGATCATCATTTCGTCCCCCATGTGGGGCGTCAGGATTTCCTTGTACATGCCCCACATCACGCCGCCGAGACCGGCCAGTGCCGAGCCTGCAACAAACACCCCGAGGAACAGCAGGTGAATACGGTAACCCTGAACTTCCACCATCTCCCGGCTCTCAACACCGGCCCGGATCAGGATGCCGATGCGGGTATGGTCGATCACCCATAGCATCGCCCCGTAGATGGCCACCCCCAGAATCACCGCTACCAGCCGGTACTTCTCCAGCACCATGCCGCCCATCAGTGGCCAGCTTTCCGGCACACTGAGGGCACCGCGCAAGGATTCCGGCCGGGACAGGGGAATCTCATTGGGCCCCCAGACCACTTCGATCAGCTGCATCAGGATGATGGCGCCACCCACAGTGACCAGAATCTGCTTCAGGTGATCGCCATACACCGGCTTGATCACCAGCTTCTCGAACACCAGGCCTACCGCAGCGGCCACAAACGCGGCGAACAGCAATGCCGGCAGAATGGCCACCAGGTTCATCCAGATGGAAGAGTGGCTGGCGTAATCGTTCAGCCAGTACACCAGCACCGTGCCACCGGCAAAAGCGCCCAGTGAGATGAAGGCCCCGTGGGCCAGATTCAGCACGCTCATCAGACCAAAGGTGAGGGTCATGCCGGAGGCCATCAGGAACAGCATGGCCCCCATGGCCAGACCACTGATGGTCAGCACCAGCCAGGTGGTGGTGTCCATCAGCAACAGCGACACCAGCATCATCGCTACCAGCAGGAAGATGTGGGCCTGGTTTTCACGAAGGTTCTTCAGCCACGCCAGGGGACTGCGCCCCGGTACCGGCTTGTCCTGATCAGAAACGGCATCCGCTAATGGCATTGTGGTTGTCTCTTTCATTGGTGCGCTCCCAGGCCAAGACCCAGCAGGTCCTGCTGCATCTCGTCGTTGCCAGCCAGCTCCGCCATGGTGCCGGAGTGCACAACGGCGCCGTCGTTCATGACCGCGACCGACTGCCCCAGGCGACGGGAGAAATTGAAGTTCTGCTCCACCAGCAGAATACTGACCTGCTGCGACTTCAACTGCTCAAAGGCATCCGCCAGATCATTGATGATGGCGGGCGCCAGGCCCTTGGTGGGTTCGTCCACCAACAGCAGATCACGGGGTTCGATAACCGCCCGGGCGATGGCCAGCATCTGTTTCTGGCCACCGGACAGGGTACCCGCCGGTTTGTCCCAGAACTTTTTAAGGGGTGGAAACAGATCGAAAATCCACTGCAACCGCGCTTCGTCCATGGGACCGCTG
>NZ_CAXBDN010000126.1:0-11642 GCF_963974375.1 uncultured Marinobacter sp. | reverse complement strand
TTTCTCCGCCGCAATTCACGGTCCATCCCTGGACCGGCCTTGCTCCGCGCCATCCATGGCGCTGCTGCGAAAGCATACCCACCGGGTGAACGGCTCCGAGAATGTCCGCCAACAGACTCCACGAACAGAGTCTTCGAAATTTTAAACAGAGGAAAACATCATGAGAGAAGCAGTCATTGTATCCACCGCCCGCACCCCGATCGGCAAAGCCTTCCGTGGCGCGTTCAACAACACCAAGTCTCCCACCATGTCCTCCTTTGCCATCAGCGCAGCGGTCGAGCGCGCAAAGGTTGATCCGGCGGAAATCCAGGATCTGGTCATGGGCAGCGCCATGCAGTCCGGCACCTCCGGCTGGAACCTCGGTCGCATGGCCGCCTTTGCTTCCGGACTGCCCGATACCGTCAGCGGCATGACCATTGACCGTCAGTGTGCCTCCGGCCTGATGGCCATTGCCACTGCCGCCAAGCAGATCATGGTTGACGGCATGGACGTTGCCATCGGTGCTGGCCAGGAAAGCATTTCCCTGGTTCAGCACAAAAATGGCGAGCTGATGGTCAGCGCCAAAGACGAAAACGTCATGAAGCATGCGGCCCACGCCTACATGCCCATGCTGGAAACCGCTGAATACGTCGCCAAGAAATATAAGATCAGCCGCGACGCCCAGGACGAGTATGCCCTGCAGTCCCAGCAGCGCACCGCTGCCGGCCAGCAGGCGGGCAAGTTTGATGACGAAATTGTTTCTGTGACCACCACCAAAGCTGTGGTGAACAAGGAAACCAAGGAAGTCACCTACGAAGAAGTCACCCTGAACAAGGACGAAGGTAACCGCCCGGAAACCCAGCTTGAAGGCCTGCAAAGCCTGAAAGCCGTTATCGAAGGCGGCTGCATTTCCGCCGGTAACGCCAGCCAGCTGTCCGACGGTGCCAGCGCCTGCGTGCTGATGGATTCCAAGCTGGCAGAACAGCGTGGTCTGCAGCCCCTGGGTGCTTACCGTGGCATGGCCGTCGCCGGTCTGAAGCCGGAAGAAATGGGTATCGGCCCGGTCTTCGCCGTGCCCAAGCTGCTCAAGCAGCACGGCCTGAAAGTGGACGACATCGGCCTGTGGGAACTGAACGAAGCCTTCGCCTGCCAGGTTCTTTACTGCCGCGACACCCTGGGTATCCCCAATGACCGCCTGAACGTCAACGGTGGTGCTATCTCCATCGGTCACCCTTACGGCATGAGCGGTGCCCGCATGGTTGGTCACGCGCTGATCGAAGGCAAGCGCCGTGGCGTCAAATACGTGGTCGTCACCATGTGTGTGGGCGGCGGTATGGGTGCTGCAGGCCTGTTCGAGGTACTGTAATGAGCAACCCCCTTGACGCATTTTCGTTAAAGGGCAAGACCGTCATGATCACTGGTGCGTCCAGTGGTCTTGGCGCTCACTTTGCCCGCATCTGCAGCCAGGTTGGCGCAAGGGTTGTCATCGGTGCGCGCCGGGTTGAAAAACTCACCGCGCTGGCCGATGAAATTCGTGGCGAAGGTGGTGAAATTCTGGCGGTGGCCATGGATGTGACCGACCGCGCCAGCGTTGAAGCGGCCTTTGACGAGGCTGAAAAGACCTTTGGTGTGGTGGATATCACCCTGAACAACGCTGGCGTCGGTGGCGCGGCCCGCGCTCTGGACATGACCGAAGAGGAGTGGCGCAACATGCTCAGCACCAACCTCGATGGCGTCTGGCGCGTTGCCCAGTGCACCGGTCAGCGCCTGTCAAAGGCGGGCAAGCCGGGCAGCATTATCAACATTGCGTCCATTCTCGGATTACGTGTCGGTAAAGGCCTGAGTCACTACGCCACCTCCAAGGCGGCGGTGGTGCAGCTGACCAAAGCTCTGGCCCTGGATCTGGCCCGCTACAACATTCGGGTCAATGCCATAGCTCCTGGTTACTTCCGCACTGAAATCAATGATGACTTTTTTGAAACCCAGGCGGGTCAGGACTTTATCCGCAATGGTGTGCCGATGCGCAGGCTGGGGCAGCTGGATGAGCTCAATGGCGCCATGCTGCTACTGGCCAGTGACGCCGGTCAGTTCATGACCGGTTCTGTGCTGGCAGTTGATGGAGGCCACCTGGTCAGCCCGCTGTAAAGCGGGTCTTAACAAACGTTAACACGTCACAGTTACCCTGTACCTGATATACCTATTATTGCAATCATCAGATTTCAATTCTATCGGGTGCAGGGAATGCTGTGACAAACGACAAAAGCCCCACAACCACGACATCGTCAGAACCGGAAACAGAGCACCCGGCGATTGCCACCCAAGCCGTTAACCTGGGTGGTGTTGCCCCCGTCATCCTTGCGGTACTGGGTACCATCTTATTTCTCGACTGGGCCAAAGCGGTCATGCTGCCTCTGGTGGCCAGCGTTCTCATCAGCTATGCCCTCGACCCTCTGGTAACTGCCCTGGAGCGATTACGAATCCCTCGTCCCCTGGGCGCCGGCGTCGTCATATTGTCCATGCTGACTGCATTGTCGTTCGCGTTTGTGCCTCTGCAGAAGGAAGCCATGGCGTTTCTGGACAAGGTGCCTGAGGCGGCACACCAGTTCCGGCAGAACAGCTCCCTGCGCGATGACGGCGAAGAAGGCGTTATGGAAAAGGCGCAGAAAGCGGCCAAGGAAATCCAGCAGATTGCCCGCTCCGATGATGAGGCGCCGGAAGACGCCGAGATTCCGGCCACCGCCGTGCGAGTGGTGGAGCGGCCATTCGATATCAATGACTTCCTGATCGACAGTTCATCTCGGGCACTGGTTCTGACCACCCAGGTGTTTTCGGTACTGCTGCTGGTGTACTTCGTGCTGGCCACCGGTGGCCTTTACAAGCGAAAAATTGTCAAGATGTCCGGCCCCAGCTTTCACGGCATGCGCCAGGCGGTGCGGGTTCTCAACGAATTCCATCACCAGGTGCGTCGCTTTATCTTTGTGATGCTGATCGGCGCCCTGTTTGTCGGTGGCGTCACCTGGCTTTCGTTCCTGCTATTTGGTGTTGAGCAACCAGTGTTCTGGGGCGTTGTTGCGGGGGTGGCCAGTGCCATTCCTTACCTGGGCCCCTTCCTGGTGTTCATCGGCGTGGGGCTGGCAGCATTTCTGCAATTTGGCAGTGCGGAAGCGGCCGTTGGTGTCGCTGTCCTGTCGCTTCTGATTACCAGCATCCAGGGCAACCTGCTGACACCCTGGATGACCAGCCAGATTTCCAGCCTCAATACCGTTGCCATATTCATTGGCCTGTTATTCTGGGGCTGGCTCTGGGGCCCGGTCGGACTCATCATGGCAACACCCATTCTTATGATTGCAAAAACCCTGTGCGATCACGTCGCCAATCTGCGTCCGCTGGGCGAACTGCTGGGCAAGTAGCCATGCTCGCCAGCTCAATGAGACCTGAGAATATAGCTGTCTGCCGGTTTCCATTCGCCGAAAACTGTGATCAAATCGACAAGCATTGACCTATCGCCCAGAGCTACACTCTCCTGGATGAACTCCTGACATGGACAGACACCCCGATACACTCAGTCAGCTGGCTCGTCCTCACCGCAAAGCGGTACTGGTAGCGCTCCTGTGGATCACCTTATCCGGCGGTATTCTGTTTGCATGGCTGAATATCCAGAACAATGCGATACCGGTGGCCATCGTCGAGCTGGTCATGGCCGGCTTTTCCGCTTACATGCTTTATGCCGTTCGCAAAACGGCGCATCTTGAGCGCTGGATTCTCGCCTACATTATTCCTTTTTTTACCGCCATGATGGTGGCGGTGGCCACCCCCAGAACCAGTGCCACGGTTTATGGCTGGGTGTTGCTGATACCGCTGGTCAGCCACCTGTTGCTGGGTCGCCGCTGGGGTCTGATCCTCTCGTTATTCTATATCGGCTGTGCCGCAGTGATTTTCTTCGTGCAGAATCACCAACGTCCGGAACTTATGGATGTCCGCTCGCTGGCCAACATGGTAGTTCTGACCACCTGTATTCTCGCTTTTTCCCATGTCTATGAAATCAGCCGGGAACGTACCGAAACCCAGTTGCTGCACATGGCCCAGACCGATTTTCTGACGGGCCTGGCCAATCGCTCCAGAATGAAAGTGTTTTTTGATCGGGAGAAAGCCCGGTCCCTGCGTGAGGCTCAGCCGCTGGCCCTGCTGGTCATCGACCTGGACCATTTCAAGAACATCAACGATCGTTTCGGCCATGAGGCCGGGGACGCTGCCCTGGTATTCTTCTCCAAACTTCTTGAGAAACGGTTGCGAGCCACCGATCTGGCCGGGCGCCTGGGCGGCGAGGAATTCGGAATAATTCTGGTGAATACCGGTACCGCCGGCGCCATAGACGTTGCCGAGGGCCTGCGACAGGCACTGGCCAACAGTGACTGTCGCTATCAGGAGACGTCAATACCGCTGACCATGAGCATTGGTGTTGCCGAGTTCGGCCCCGATGGTGATAGCCTGCAGGGACTGCTGACGGCGGCAGATCAGCGGCTGTACCAGGCCAAGGCCAACGGCCGCAACCAGGTGGTACCGGCACCCTCCTCAGCAGCACCCGCTACAGACCAAGCGAGCCCTTTCCCCGGCTGAGACTGCGCCACAGCAGACGATAGGCCAGCGCCGCCGCAGATCTGGGGGCAAACCAGTGCACCGGCTGACGCATCTCTCCCATTCTTTCGACGTCACTGGCGTAGGGGATATAGCCCGGCGCCAGCCGCTTGAGGTGCTTCGGAGGAGACACCAGCAGTTCCCGGTGTAACTTCTTGCGACGATCCGCCATGGTCCAGAAGGGCTGGAACTTGCTTCGGTCAAAGCCCTTTTCCTGGGCAAACGCCTGAATCTGTTGCCAGCTGTTCAGCGAGAGCCAGGTCGGCACCAGCGGCACCAGAATTCGGTCAGACACCTCGAACACCTGCTCCGCCAGCAATGACAGGGTCGGCGGGCAGTCCAGCACCACCAGGGCGTAATCCTCACTGAGGGGGGCCAGCCAGGATTTCAGGGTGTTGCCATCGCCGTGCTTCTCCAGCTGCAGATCGATGTTGCGGAAACTGACATCGGCCGGAATCAGATCGAGATTCTCGATGCCCGTGGCTACGATGGTCTGACCGATCGGCGTCTTGCCCTTCACCATTTTTCCAGCCTTGGCGGTACGGGCGCTGGTATCACCGGTGTTGCCAAAATACCAGCTGACCGCGCCCTGGGGGTCAAGATCCCACAGCAGGGTCGGCAGGCCAGATTCCGCCGCCAAAGCGGCGATATTGGAGGCCGTCGCGGTCTTGCCGACGCCGCCCTTGAGGTTATGAAATGCAATCACTCTCATGCCCGCACACTCCCTTTGTCTTCCTGCCCTGCATGGGCATGTTCCAGCAGGGACAGCAGCGCTGGTATCACCAACAGCACCAGAAACGTCGATAACGCCAGGCCAAAGGCAATGGACGTCGCCATGGGAATCAGGAACTGGGCCTGCAGCGAGGTTTCAAACATCAGCGGTAACAACCCGCCAATGGTGGTCAGGGAGGTCAGTAATACCGCCCTCACCCGTTGCACCACGGCCTCGTTAAGCGCCTCGTCGATGGCCAGCCCCTTCTTGCGTTCATTCTGGTAAAAGGACACCAGAATGATGGCGTTATTCACCACGATGCCCGACAGTCCGAACAGCCCGAACATGGAGAGCACGGTCAGGTTCAGCCCCATGGCCCAATGGCCCAGCAGCGCGCCGACCAGGGCAAACGGAATGATCGACATCACTATCAACGGCGTGGTCCAGGAGGAGAATACCCACACCAGAACCACGTACATCAGGGCAACACCGACCAGCGCTCCGGTTTTCATATCGTCCATGGTATCCCGCTGGTCCGCCGAGCGTCCCTCAAAACTGTAGCGAATGCCGTAGGTCTCCATCAGGGCCGGCAAGGTATGGGTCTGTAACGAGGCCAGCACATCCGCCGCACTGGTTTCGCTGGCATCAATATCAGCGGTCACTTCCACCGCCAGCAGGCTGTCGGCGTGGCGCAGGGTTTCAAAGCCCTGCTGAGGCTCCACCGCCATCACCTGGGTCAGGGGCACGAAACGGCCGTCCGGTACCCGCACACTGAGCCGCTGCAGGGTGCCCAGGTGCTCCCTCTGCTCCCGGGGCAATTGTACCCTCACTTCTATTTCATCCCGGTTATCCTGATAGATCTGTACCAGGCGGCCGTCAAACGCGGCCCGCAATTGCCGTCCCAGATCCACTGTAGTCAGGCCAAGGGCTTCACCCCATGGCGTCACCCGGTAGATCAGCTGTTCCCGCCCCCAGGGCATATCGTCCTCGGTATCCAGCACCCCTGGCAGAGAGCGCAGGGATTCCGCCAGGGATTCTGCGGCCCGCTTGAGCACAAGAGGATCAGCGCCGGTAAGCCGAACATTCACGTCCTTGCCCGGAGGTCCTGCCTGACGCTCGCTGATCACCAGGTTCGCCAGTCCGGCGGGAATCCGGATCCGCTCCCGCCAGGCCCGGATAAACTCCGGATTGCGGATATCCCTGCTGTCCGGGTCCGCCAGCTCTATCATCATCGCGCCTATGTCATCACCGGCACGGGTGCCACGGCCGGAAGCAAGACCGGCGCCGTGAGTCGTCACTGCGTGCAATACCAGACCGTCCCCCAGTGCCTGCTCGGTGGCATTGAGAGTCTGTTCCATGTGACGCAAAAACTTATCCACTGTTTCACGGTTGGTGCCTGCTGCAAAACTGGCGTTGGCGTAGAGCACACTGGGCTCGGGAGTCGGGAAGAAGGTGAAGCCAATACGCCCGCCCGTCAACAGGCCGACAGTAACCAGCGCCAGCGCCAGTACCGAGGACAGCGTAATACCCCGATGACCCAGACTCCAGGCGGAGGAGCGGCGGCAAGGCCCGTTGCGGAAGCGGTCGAAACGAGCTTCAAAATCTGCCCGGAACCGCGCTACCCGCCCCGGTGGTTTCCTGATCCGCGGTACAAAGGCGTGGCGCAGGTGGGCAGGCAACACGATAAAGCACTCCAGCAGCGAGGCGATCAGCACACAGATCATCACCACCGGAATATCACCCAGGATATTGCCGATCACGCCACCCACCACCAACAATGGCATGAAGGCCGCCACTGTGGTCAGAGAGGACGCCACCACTGGCCAGACCATTCGCCGGGCGGCACCCTCCGAGGCATAGAGTGGGTTTTCTCCCATCTGAGCATGAGCATCGGCATCTTCCCCCACCACAATGGCATCGTCGACAATGACCCCCAACGCCATGATCAACGCAAACAGGGAAATCATGTTGATGGACCCGCCGTACAGCCACAGCACCCCGAGCGCCGCCAGAAACGCCGTTGGAATACCCACCGCAACCCAGAACGCAACCCGGCCCGGCAGGAACAGGTACAGCAACACCAGAACCAGCACCAGGCCGCCAAGACCGTTGCTGATCAGCAGGGATATCCTCTCGTCAATCAGTTGCCAGGTTTCATCGTAGACTTTCATCTTCACTGAGGGTGGCAGCCCGGGGCGGGTATCCTCCAGCCAACCCTCCAGCACCTGGGCTGCCTTCAGTGAATGGCCCTGCTCTGCCCGCAGCAGTTGCAGCTCTACGGCGGGCAGTCCGTCCTGGCTCAGGGTGACCTGCTGCTCTCGGGATTCCTGACGGATAATCGCCACATCCCCCAGCCGGATACGGGTCTGCTCGCCGCCGATCAGCGTCATGGCACCAAAATCAGACGGGCTGCGGCCCTGGCCGGTGGCCCGCAACTCCCGGGTGGAATCCTGCTGCCCCAGCAGGCCCGCCGGAATGTCCCGTGACAGTGCCTGCACCCGATCACCAATATCGTCCAGGGAAAGTCCCAGGGACTCCAGACGCTCGACGGGTATCTCGATGCTCATCTGTTGCATCGGCAGACCCCGGAGTTCAATCCGGTCGATACCCCGCTGCAGCAATTCATCTTCGAAGCGGTGGGCCAGATAGCGCAGCTCATCGGGATCCAGATCGCCGTAGAACAACAATCTGGCGACCGGTTCGTAACGCCCGACACGGCTGATCCGGGGCACTTCGGCATCGGCCGGCAGGTTGCCGAACTCACTCACCTGCTGGCGCACATCGTCCACGGCTTCGATGGGATTGACGCCCTCCGTGAATTCCAGCGTGATGCTGGAAATACCCTGCGCCGAGGTGGAGCTCATCCGCTTCAGGCCCTCAAGGCTGCGCAGACGTTGCTCCAGGGGATCGGTTATGCCCTGCTCAATGTCCTCCGCCGCCGCGCCACTCCAGACCACCTGAACGGTGACCACATCCAGTTCGAAGGACGGAAAGAACTGGATATTCATCCGGGTCAGGGCCAGAGCGCCGGCCAGCAACATCACAATCATCACCAGGTTGGCGGCTACCCGGTGATGAACGAAAAAGCCGATAACGCCGCGACCACGCTTCATTCAGCGTCTCCGGCCACCGTGGTCACCCGCAGCCCGTTGATGGCGTTGGGAAGATGGGTAATGACCAGGGTTTCGCCGCCCCGCAGCTGCTCGCTGCGCACCAGGGCATGGTATTGGCCGTTGGCCTGCAGCTGATCCCCCACCCGGGTCACGGTGATCCGCTGCAGGCGCTCGTCTTCATCCACCAGATAGAGGCCGTCATTGCCATAAAGCGCGCTGTAGGGCACCGCAATGACATCGGCTTGCGCAGGCAGCCGGGCCACCACCGGCACCATATCACCGGGGCGCAGCAACTCACGCCCCTGGACAATCCGGAACTGTCCCGTGGGACCGGCGGCATCGCTCTCACCGGCAAAACCGGTCAGACGAAAGCGAACCGTGTCATCCAGTGTTGAGGCCTCCACCACCTGCCCCCCTGCCAGCGCCTGCTGAAGCTGGTGGCTGTAGAGCGCCGGTACACGAGCGTGCAGTTCCAGGGTATCCGGTGCGTAGAGCGACACCATGGCGGTTCCGGCGGCCACCCGGTCACCAACACTGACCGCAACCCGGGTAACAACACCGGCCATCGGTGCCAGTAATTCGCTGCGCGCGGCATCCCGACGGGCACTGGCCAGTGCCGATTCGGCCCGGGCGAGTCTCGCCTGCAGACTGCGTAACCGTGCCGGGTGTTCGGTTACCGACTGCTGGCGCAGGGTGACCGCCAGCTCGGCCCGGTCGAGGGCATCCCGAACGGCATCCAGATCGGTCTGGGACGCCAGATTATTGTTAACCAGAGACTGGGTGCGCTCGAACTGGCGACGGGCGCTGTCCCGAATGCCCTGCTCCCGTGCCAGCGCCTGACGGTCGCTGCCAAAACGCACCTGCTCGTTGTCGATCTGGGCCTGAAGGTCCGCCACATCCGCTTCGGTCTGGGCCAGCAACGGCTCTATATCCCTTGAATCCAGCGCCAACAAGGGCTGCCCCTGGTCGACCCGATCACCATCAGACACCTCCCGGCTGGCCACCACGCCGGCTACCGGAGCCGACAGCGTAGCCAGCGACGGCGCTGCAATCTGACCATACAACGGCAATGACGGCTGATGGCTGGCAAGCTCAACCACCGTGACCGCCACCGGCCAGCTGCGCTCACCCGGAGCCACCACATCCGGCTGGGGACGGGTCATTCTGAGAATCACCAGAACCATCACTGCCAACAGCAGGATGATCAGGGGAATGAGCTTTTTCAACATACTGCAGGCTCCAGACCGGCGGAGGAAGGCGTACACCCGGGACAAACACAAGAGTATAGACGTAACACACCGGCAGCGCGGAAGGTGTTGACCACAATCATGAAAAAAGGGATTGGCATGAAGGGTTTCCGGGTGACAGACTCAAAAAAGCCCCCGGCGGAGACTGCATGCGAGTGCCGGGGGCGAGAGGTCTGTAGAGTCGGTAAAAACCAACTACGAAAATAATAACCGGACAGGCCGCAGATGTTGATGAGACACAATGTCGCGCTGCCAGGCACTGGCGAAGTCAGCCACCAGGGTGAAAACCCGCTAGAATGCAGCCATGAAACAACACACTCTGTCTCAGGCCGGTTTCCAGCAATCCGCCCGTTATCTGTTGCTGATGCGGCTTTCCATCGCCAGCATGCAGTGGCTCGCACTGACTGCGCTCTGGTTTCTGGCGCCGCCTCTTGCCGGTCCGGTACCTTTGCTGCTGACCCTGGGCTATGCAGTGTATGCGGCCGGCAGCTGGCTGTGGCTGAGCCAGCATCCCCCCAGCTTTCCGTTTCTGGTGTCACTGTCGCTGCTGGCGGACCTGCTGTTCCTCAGCCTCTGGCTCGCGTTGACCGGTGGATTTACCAACCCGCTGGTTTCCCTGCTATTACTGCCTCTGGCCACCGGGCTGGTGCTGATTCCGTTGCGACACAGCCTGGCACTGACGCTGGCCGCCATCTCGCTGTATTCCCTGCTGATGCGATTTCCGCCACCCCGTACCATGGATCTGAGCGGCGTCAATTATATGCAGCTGCACCTGATGGGTATGTGGGGCACCTTTGTGCTGACCGCACTGATTCTGCTGGTGGTAGTGGGCGCCCTGGCGCTGCGGTTGCGGGAGCAGCAACAGGCGCTGGCGGCAAACCGGGAGAACCGCCTGCGGGACGAGCAGATCATCGCGCTGGGTCTGTCTGCCGCCAACGTCGCCCACCGCCTTGGCACCCCGCTTAACACCATGACCCTGGTGCTGGACGATCTCCACCACCTGCCCGACGCCGCACCCTTTGAAGAGGATATCATGCTGTTGCAGCAGCAACTGGGAATATGCCAGCGACAGCTGAGAACCATGACCGAAGCCGCCACCCGTGCCCGCGAGGCGGCCACCGAAGACATCGAACTACAGGACTGGCTGCAGCGCCTGAAAGAGTCCGCCACTCTGCTGTGGCCCGGCGCCACCGTCCGCTGGCCGGTGCGCCCGCCACGCTGTCTGCTGCAGGTGGACGCCACTCTCGACCAGGCCCTGCTGAACCTGATTGCCAATGCCCTTGAGGCCAGCCCGGAAGGTGTTTCCATTGAGGCAGAAGCCACTGGCAGACGCCTTCACCTGCGCATCATTGATCACGGCGAAGGCATCAGCCGGGCTCTGTTCGGCCATTCCGGCCAGGGTCCGGTGCCATCCGAGAAAGGGCTGGGGGTCGGCCTGTTCCTGTCCAACGCCACCATTCAGCGCCTCGGTGGCCAGCTCAGCGCCGAGACCGCCAGTCCCGGGCAACCACAAGGTACTAGCCCAGGAACTATCCAGGGCACAACAATGGTCATCGACCTGCCGGTAACCGACTTCCAGCCGATCAACGGAGATCTGCAACATGAACACTGAACATTGGCTACTGGTGGATGATGACGAGATTTTCCTGGCCACCCTGTCCCGGTCGCTGTCCCGACGAGGCCTGGCCTGCACCACTGCGAACACACCGGATGCCGCCATCGACGCCCTGCAGGCACAGCCCTGCAGTCATTGTGTATTGGACCTGAATCTGGCGGGGGAAAGCGGCTTGCAGCTGCTGCCGCAGTTACTGAAGGCACAGCCGGACCTGCGGGTACTGATGCTGACCGGGTATGGCAGCATTGCCACCACAGTGGAAGCCATGCGACGTGGCGCCGTGAACTATCTGTGCAAACCGGTCACAGCCGACCAGATCATTGCGGCCTTTGGGCCCGGTG
>NZ_CAXBDN010000125.1:0-11713 GCF_963974375.1 uncultured Marinobacter sp. | reverse complement strand
CCGCCATCAACATCGCCGGCTCCCTGAGAATGGGTGCCTATCAGCTGCTGGCGCTGTCCGGCAGCCAGCAACCGGTCACCGCCAGCGGCCTGTCCCTTTCAGCCAGCACTGAAAACTACCAGTCCCGGCTTGAAAACTTTGGCCTGTTGCGTGCCATACCTGACGATAGCGGACATGCCATCAGCGTCCGCTACCAAACCATTCTGGATGACTGGCACAACACCTTGCGGCCGGCACTGCTGGCACAGGAGGCCGGTCAACCCGTCGACATCCACCTGAGTGCTACTACCGCCAGCTTCGTGGCCCAGGTGGACGAACTTGTCACCATGCTGGAGCAGCGCACCGAGGCCCGCATCAATCTGCTGCACCTGATCCAGATCATCAGCCTGGTGCTGTCCATTGTTATCGTGATTGCGCTGTTTGTAGACCTTAAAAACCGGGTACTTAAGCCCTTGCGGCAATTGGTAAACATAGCGGTCGCTGTCGGAGAAAAAGATTTTTCCCGCAAAGTAAACCTGCATGGAACGGATGAGTTGTCCCGTCTGGGGGCCGCCTTCGACCAGATGACCTCGGAACTGGCCCAGAGCTACGGAGCACTGGAGAGCGAGACCCGGGCAAAGACCAGAGAGCTTGAAAAAAGCCACGCCGCCCTGGAGCTGCTGCACAGGACCAGCCGGACCCTGTTTGCCAATCATGATCTCTGCGATGGGGCCATCCCCATGTTGCAGGAACTGGAGAAACTGCTGGGCATAGGCCCCATTCGCCTGTATCTCCATGACCGCAATGCCAGCGATCCGGTCGAAGCGGTGGTCACCGCCACCAGAGACCGTCCCTATTATTGCAAGGACCACCACTGCAATGCCTGCCTGGTGACTCCTGAGCAGTATGATGAGCTGCCCCTGGAGGGTAATGACGGACGCCGGCTGCTGCTGCCGATCCGCACCCCGAACCAGTTGCTGGGCACGCTGGAAATCTGGTACCCGGCGGCCCAGGGCCTGTCGGATATTGCCCGCCGGTTGCTGGAAACCCTGAGTGATCAGCTGGCCACCGCGATATTTCTGGAGAATCAGATCACCGAAGAACAGCAACTGACACTGGCGGAAGAACGTGCGGTGATTGCTCGGGAATTACATGACTCCCTGGCCCAGTCGCTCTCCTACCTGAAAATTCAGGTGGCACGGCTTCGTCGTGTCGAGGTGGAGGGTGAACAACAACAGCTCCATAGCGACATACTGGAAGAACTCAGTACCGGTCTCAACAGCGCCTATCGTCAGCTGCGGGAGCTTCTCACCACCTTCCGCCTCAAGCTGGACACTCCGGACCTGGCCACAGCGCTGCGGCGAACGGTTGAGGAGTTTTCGGACCGGCTGGGATTCCCGGTGAGCCTGGACTTCCGGTTGCCACCACAGACCCTGTCTCCCAACGAGGAAATTCATACCCTGCAGATCGTGCGGGAAGCACTGGCCAACGCCGTCAAACACGCCGAAGCGACCGACATCAGCGTGCAGGTCACGTTCCGGTCGCCGCAGGTTCAGATCCGCATTGCCGACAATGGCATCGGCTTGCCAGATAGCGACCATCCACCCCATCACTATGGTCTGATCATCATGCAGGACCGGGCCCGCACCCTGGGCGGAAAAATCCGGGTAAGCAATCACCAAGCCGGTGGCGTTGAAGTATTGCTGACATTTGTACCCAAAAGCCGTCACCTGATCACCTCAGAGGTCGCCAATGGCTGATGGCGGACCTTACCTCTTCCTCAAGACACGGCATAAAAGAGAAGCCCTATGACTGATGCTCCAGCAAGTATTCTGCTGATTGATGACCACCCGTTGCTAAGGCAGGGCATCCGGCAACTGATTGAAATGGAAAATGACATGGAGGTTGTGGGTGAAGCCAGCAACGCCCTGGACGGCATCCGCCTGGCCACCGAACTGGAGCCGGACCTTGTATTGCTGGATCTGAACATGCCGGAAATGAACGGCATCGAGGCCCTGAAAAAAATGCGTGAGCAGGAGGTCTCCTCCCGCATCGTGATCTTTACCGTGTCGGATCATGAAGAAGATGTGGTGGCCGCCCTGCGGGCGGGGGCCGACGGCTATCTGCTGAAAGATATGGAACCGGAGGACATGGTCCTGCAACTGCATCAGGCGGCTGTAGGCAAAATGGTGATCAGCGACCGGCTGACTACCCTGCTGGCCCAGGCGTTGCGCTCCCAGAAGCCCCAGGCCGCCAGCCAGCCCAATTTCGACAGCCTGACCCCCCGCGAGAAAGACATTCTGAAACTGATCGCGGAAGGCCTCTCCAACAAGATGATTGGCCGCCGGCTGGATATCAGTGACGGCACGGTGAAGGTGCATGTAAAGCACCTGCTCAAGAAACTGAACCTGCGGTCCCGGGTTGAAGTGGCGGTATGGGCGGTAGAGGAAGGGTTGCATCGGAGTTGAGCGTTGTCACGGGTCCAGAGAACAAAGTCTACCCGTGCTCTGTGGCCGGGTGGTCTTTCGGAGCAGCGCCATGGATGGCGCGTTAGCATTTCGGGGCAGGATGCCCCTTAAAATGCGGCGGAGAAAGACCACCCGGCAGCAGGGCACACGCCCCCCAGTCTCCCCGGCGACTCCCGTTTGGTTTATATCAACGCAAAGCTGAACGTCATCCGCTAGTCTGAGAAAACACCAGACAACCGGAGAACATCATGGCCCCGACACTGCCCGCGTTCATGTCCAGTCCGCTCATTAATCAGACCCTGGCAGTACTTCGGGAGCAGATCCCTGACCCGGCACCCCTGCTGGGTGTACTGGACCGGCGCGCGCCACTTCCACTGAAACAACTGGTCCTCGAAGCCCCTCTCAACCGCCAGTTTGCACGGGCCATTAAAGAAGGTGAATTCGATGACTTTGAAGGGCGCGCATTGCGGCTGGAAATCCAGGGCAGCGACCTGGGCGTCACTTTCGGATTCTGGCAAGGCCGCTTGCGAGTTCTCGAAGGGCCCGGCGAAGCGACCATCCGCGGCAGCTGGGCCGCCTTTCGGGAACTGGCCGAAAGGCGCCTGGACCCGGATCAGCTGTTTTTCCAGCGACGTCTGGTGATTGAGGGAGATACCGAGTTGGGGCTGAGGCTGAAGAACTTGCTGGATAGCCTGGCGTGAAATAGCATCTTCCACCAGGCACCAATGGATCTATCTTCAAGAAGACAATGCGGGCCCGAACAGCCTGTCGGTAAGCTTCACATACCAGGCTGCTGCCTGCACCTGAACGATATAGGCCAGGGCGATCAGCAGGGCCGCATCGGCACCTTCCGTACCGAATACGCCCATGGCAATAGCCAGGGCAATGGACAGATTCCTCATCACCGTGCCATACACCAGCGCGATGGCATCAGCCCGCGGAAAGAATGCCCTGCCAATCAGGGTACTGATGGCAAAGTTCAACAGATAAATCAGCACCAGGGGCACCAGATAACCCAGCAAGGCACCCGGCTCTTCCACAATATCCTGTGATTTCAGCGCCATAGACACAAACACCACGCCCAGCACGCCCAGCGTCGAGAGCGGTGGAAATCTCGGTTTCAGGTCTTTCTGAAATACCTGCTCGCCATGTCTGGATACCAGATAGCGTTGGGTCAGATTACCCAGCAACAGCGGCAGAAACACAATCAGCGCAATCTGCATGAATACCCTGGCGATGGGAATCTCTATGACCGCGCCCAACAGGCCTTTCAGGTACAGCGGTGCCAGCAGGGAACCTGCAATAAGACCTATCACCGTCATCTGAACCGCTGCCGGTATATTACCCCTGGCAAACCCGGTCCAGGAGATGGTCATGCCCGAAGTTGGCAACAAGGAGGTAAGCAGGATCGCCAGGCGTGCAAACGGCTCATCCGGGAAGAACAGCAGGCCAGCGCCATAGCCGATCGCAGGCACCAGCACAAAGTTGATCAGTTGGGTCACCCACAACAGTTTGCCACTGCCCTTCGTTACCAACTGGCGCAGATTCATGGTGACCATCATCGGGTACACCATCAGGAACGTCAGGGGCAGAATCGCCAGGCGCAGGGGTG
Organism: uncultured Marinobacter sp.; assembly: GCF_963974375.1. Classification (GTDB taxonomy): domain Bacteria; phylum Pseudomonadota; class Gammaproteobacteria; order Pseudomonadales; family Oleiphilaceae; genus Marinobacter. Next base: position 7,654 of record NZ_CAXBDN010000125.1, on the reverse strand, counting down.
AGGGATCAACCAGCTGGCCGGCAACTAGCCCGGCCACCATGGCCAGAGGAATGCTCCAGATCAGATACTTCTGAATCCAGGCGAGTATTGGCCACATAAACGTTCCTCTCGGTGATACTTTTCCTGAAAATGCAGCGGCCTCATACCGCCCCTTCTCGTCAATGACTGTAGACGGAAATCAGTCAAGATGAGCAGAGTAACGCCAGCGGGGCTGCTGCTCAGTGACAATATCACCAAGCAGCCTGAGCATTTTCCGGAAACACCCGAACTCAGCGGTTTCTCCTCATGTTGCCGGCACTCCAGGTCATTCTTGAAAATCCTGGCTGGGCCAAAAACCCAGAGTCCTGAACGAAAGGAGCCGGGATGGATTGCCCGGCTACCGGATCAAGGGCCCACCAGCTCCATCCCGGGCTTGCCATACCAGTATCCGTTGCAGGGTGGTGCTTCCACCAGCTGCAGCGGGTCGGTCGCCGGCATTTCACCCCGGCGCATCTGATCAAAGCGCTGTACCACTTCCTCCATACCCTGATGTTCCGGGCTCAGCCGGATTGTAGACACCCCCATGCGCGCCATATCAGGCAGTTCCCGCATCAGGTCATAGCGGGCGCCAGAAAGTGTAGAAACCCCGTTAAGCCGGAACAGCTCCTGATGTTCGCGGGAACGCAGTTCCATGCCATCCGGATGGTCCAGGCAACGAAACTCGCAGTTGTCTTTGGGCAGGTTGTAATGGCGGGCGGTAAAACAGCGGGAGGACCAGGCCAGGGGCAGAAAGCCCCAGGAGAACACCTCGGCGGGCAGATCCAGCCCTTCCTGGTTTAGCTCACTGATCAACTGACCAAGGGTTTCCTTACCCAGCTCTACCGGCAGGTTCCAGCCCTGCAATCCCTGTCTGGCCAGAATTTTCAGGGTCGCCACGTTGTAGATGTTCATGGACGGACCGGTGATAAACGGAATCTTGTTGCGGATGGCCACCTGCAGGGCACTCTGATCGTTGGCTTCCACCACAAACTCGTCCTGCTCGCAGAACCGGCGTAAACGTCGCAGGTCGGCTTCCGATTCAACCAGGGTCAGGGTTGAGAGCACCACGTTCTTGCCGCAGGCTTTCAGGTCCCGGGCCAGGCCCAGCCAGTCATCGGGTTTCAGCTCACGGCGACGGGAGCAAACCACCTCGCCCAGATAGATCGTGTCGACCGGCCATTCAGCCGCCCTGGCGTAGAATTCGAAAACACTCTGCTTGGACCAGAACCAGAGAATCGGGCCCAGGGATAGTTTCATCATGATCGCAGAACCTTATTTCCATTTGCGATGGTAGGCGCCGATAGTGGTCAGGCCGCCTTCAGAAAGACCAGACAGGGTGTTACGCCACACCGGGTCGACATGGAAGGCTCCGGGGTGGGCATCCAGTTCGTCCAGCGCCTGCCGCCAGGTACGGGCAACATCGGCAATGTAGGCCGGGCTGCGTTGGCGGCCTTCAATTTTTACTGCGCTGATGCCCATGTCTTGCAGCTGCGGCAGCAAGTCCATGGTGTTCAGGCTGACCGGTTCTTCGATGGCGTGGTAGACATTGCCTTCAACCTCAAAGCGGCCCTTGCACAAGGTGGGGTATCCGGCGGATTCACCACGGCCATAGCGGTCGATCAGGACATCATTCAGGCGCGATTCAAGCCCCTCGGGGGTCTCCTGCCAGCGCACGGCCTTGGCCGGGGAGCAGGCACCACGGGTGTTGGGGGATTCGTCGGTGATATAGGAAGACAGATAACAGCGGCCTTCCGCCATGATGCACAGACTGCCAAAGGCAAACACTTCCAGCTCGACCGGACTGTGTTTGGCGACTCCTCTTACCTGATCCAGGGAGAGCACCCGGGGCAGCACAGCGCGGCGGATGTCGAAGTTATCCTTGTAGAACGACAGGGCCTCATAGCTGGTGGCGGAGCCCTGAACAGACAGGTGTCTTGGAATATGAGGGTATTTGTTGGCGGCATAATCCAGCAGCCCCATGTCGGCCAGGATGATGGCATCCACACCCAGCCCTGCGGCCCGATCGACAGCGCCTTGCCAGTGCTGCCAGCCGTCGGGCTGCGGGTAGGTATTGATGGCGCAGAATACCCGACTGCCTTTGGCGTGGGCGTACTCAATCCCCTGCGCTGCCCGTTTTTCATTGAAGTTCAGGCCAGCAAACTGACGGGCATTGGTGCTGTCGCGGAAGCCGAAATACACCGCATCGGCACCGTTATCCACGGCGGTTTTCAGTGCAGGAAGGCTACCGGCAGGGCAGACAAGTTCCATGATTATCGCTCCGGGAAAAAACAATCCCAGAGACTAGCGGGACGGCGGGCAACCACCTTGACCGTTATCAGAACCCGGCCTCCATACCCCAACAGAAGTACTCCTAAGCATTTATTCCTATGCGCTATTTTTTATTTTAATTCATGGTGTTAACAATAAAAAACATAACATTACCAAAGACAGTTACCCCTTCACTTACCTAACCAGATGAATGGCCGGGAGAGCCATTTTATCTACAATGTAGGAAGCAAACAGTTAACCAGAAGGGCATTGCAACATGACGTTACTCAATCAACTCTCCATGCGGGGCAAACTGCTCACTCTGGTCACTCCGGCGGCACTGGTCATTCTTGTGTTTGCGGTGATCAGTATTCAACAGAGTTATAGCAACCTCCGTGAAGCCAGAACCCTGACCGGCATGATTGAACTCGCCCGTCTGGGGGACCCGGTGATTGAACAGCTCCAGAGAGAGCGGGGACGATCCGCCATGTTCTTCGCTGCCGGCACCCGTGACCCGGATGCCGGCAGTGCTCTGCAGGCTCAGCGTCGCCAGACTGACGCCGCGGTCCAGCGTTACCAGGATGCTCTCACCCGATTGGGTGCCGAACATGACCTACCGGAATCGATCACCAGCAGTGTGACTGAAACCGCCCGGGCACTGGCGGTCCTGCCGGACCGGCGCCGTGATATTGATAACCAACGTATTACGGCCGCTGACTCCGCGCGGGAATACACGGCCATTATCGCTGAGCTTATTGCCCGCGAAGGTCAGGTGATCCGTCGGGCAACGGACCCTGACATAGTACGCTGGATGTCTGCCTACCACTTCCTCTCCGAGGCCACTGAAATGGCAGGGCGTGAGCGGGCTATCGGCGCCAGTGTCATACAATCCGGTCAATTCGACCTGCCACGCAGCGTGCAGCTCGCCGAACTGGTGGGACGTCAGGAAGGGCAGCTCGCCATGGCAGCGGACATGCTGTCTGCCGAAGAGCGGGCCAGCCTTATTGCGGCCCTGAATAACCGTCAGAATACCGCCATGGAACAGGTCCGGAACATCCTCAACAGCGGTGAGTCCGGCATCCGCCAGCTTGACGCTGAGCAATGGTTTACCGCGTCCACCAACCGCATCGAAGCCCTCAACGGGGTTCGGCACGGCATTCTGCAGAGCGTTGCCATTGAGACGCAAGGGGTGCTCGACGCAGCCCGCACGGGCCTTGTTGCAACAGCCGTGATCGCCGGCGGTGTACTGCTGGTGGTGCTGGCGCTGATCCTGCTTATCACTGCCGCCATCAACCGCCAGGTTCGCAGCCTGCTTGCGGGCCTTCAGGCAGCAATGGACCAGAAGGATCTCAGCAATCCTCTGCCGGTGACCTCCCGGGACGAACTTGGCAGTATCGGTCAGGCCATCAACCAACTCTTCGCAAAATTCGGCGAAGCACTGAGGCAGATTGACCGCGCCAGCATCCAGTTGGCCACCGCCACCGAGGAAACCAGCTCCACGGCAGGCCAGAATGCTAACCAGATCAGGAACCAGCAACAGACCATCGAGCAGGTAGCCGCTGCCACCGAGGAAATGTCGGCCACATCCGAGGAAATCTCCCGCAACACCCAGCAGGTAGCCGATGCATCCAGCAATGCAATGAACAAGAGCCGCACAGGGGAGCAGGTGTTGCACGCCAGCGTCGGGCGCATTCGTACCCTGGCGGATTCTGTGCAGAACGTGAATGAAGTCATCAGTGAGCTGGAGAAGCGCAGCGGATCAATCACCAACATGATCGATGTGATCCGTCAGGTGGCTGACCAGACCAACCTGCTGGCGCTGAACGCAGCTATTGAAGCCGCACGGGCGGGTGAGCACGGACGCGGGTTTGCTGTGGTCGCTGATGAAGTCCGGACGCTGGCCCGTCAGACCCACGAATCCACGACTGAAATCGAGAGTATCATTCAGAGCTTTCAGAAGGTGACCGAAGATGCCAGCCGCTCGATCCACCAAAGCCATGCCCTGGCCAATGAGACCTGTGAGCAGGCCACAAACCTGGAGCAGACCTTTGCCGATATCCTCAGTGACGTAAACAGCATCTCCGGGATGGCTACCCAGATCGCGACAGCCTCGGAGCAGCAGGTGGCGGTAACCCGCGAACTGGCAGGCAGTATGGAAACCGTCAGTGAATCCGCCATTCTGACCCTGACCGGCTCCCAGGAAATCACCCAGGTAACCGGCGAGCAGGCCCGTCTGGCCCGTCAACTTCAGGATCTGGCGAACGAGTTCAAGGTTCCCGCCTGATGCTGGCTACGGACAAGCGTCTGGCCTGGAGTCTGGCGGCGGAGTGAGGGAGCTTTCTCCGCCGCATTTCAAGGGGCATCCTGCCCCGAAATGCTCACGCGCCATCCCTGGCGCTGCTCCGAAAGCACCCTCACCCCGCCACCGATCAGGCAACGTCATTTCACGCACTGTCACATCAGTGATTTGTCATTTCTTTTCACGGATTGTCTTCCGAAGTCAGAAGCATGGGCCTTCTGGGAGGTCTTTCAAAGCAGGGGCAGGATGCCCCGGAGCAAGGCCGGCCCAGGGATGGGCCGTGAATTGCGGCGGCGAAAGACCTCCCGGAAGGCCCGTGCCGCCACCAAACCCCCAGGCAATCCAGGAGTAACTCAGATAATCCGGGAAAACCGCTGGGAAGCGCCCTCTTTGCGATAGACATCAAACATCTGACAGATAGCCCGGATCAGCAATCTCCCGGAAGGCTGAACCTGCAGCACCCGGCCGTCGTCACGAATCAGGCCGTCATCTGCCATGTGATGCAAACGAGCCAGCTCGTCGGCAAAATAGCGATCAAAGTCCTGTTGCCACATCCCCTGAAACTGCTCCCGGTCGAGCCGGAACTGGCAAATCAACTGGCCGATCACCCAGCGCCGTAACCGGTCGTCATCGGTCAGTTCGACTCCGCGGATAACGGCCAGTTCACCGGCGTCGATAGCCGCTTCCCAGGCTGGCAGGTCGTGGTTGTTCTGGAAGTAGGCGTCATTGGTCTGGCCAATAGCGGAAACGCCAAGGGAAACCAGATCGCAATCCGCGTGGGTGGTGTAGCCCTGAAAATTCCGGTGCAGCCGACCTTCCCGCTGGGCAACGGCCAGGCTGTCATCGGGTTTGGCAAAGTGATCCATGCCAATGTACTCGTAGCCGGCGTCCAGCAACCGGTTGATGGTGTTGTGCAGAATGGTCAGCTTCTGCCGGGGCGTCGGCAGGGTGTCGTCCTTGATACGGGTCTGCGGGTAGAAGCGCTCCGGCAAATGGGCGTAGCTGAATACTGACAGGCGATCCGGCGACATCTCGATCACCGCCTCCAGGGTCTCCGCGAAGCTTTCCGGGGTCTGGTGTGGCAGTCCGTAGATCAGATCCAGGTTGATGGAGCGGAAGCCCAGGCGACGGGCTTCATTGAGCACAGCCTCCGTCATTTCCCGGGGCTGCACCCGGTTTACTGCTTTCTGAACCTGCAGATTGACGTCCTGAACGCCCAGGCTGATGCGGTTGAAACCCAGCTCCCACAGGGTAGCGAGCGTATCCTGGTCTACTTCACGGGGGTCAATCTCGACGCTGTAATCGCGGTCGTCATCGGTCTGCAGGTTGAAAATCTCGCCATAACCGGCCATCAGTTCCCGCATCACGTCCCGAGGCAGAAACGTTGGCGTACCGCCGCCCCAGTGCAGCTGTCTCACTGGCCGCTCAGCACCGAACAGGGCGGCCTGCATGGCCGCTTCCTTTAGCAGACGCTGCACGTACGGCAAGGCCTTGTCGCGCTTTTTGGTGATAACTTTGTTACAGGCGCAGTAGTAACACAGGTGGGCACAGAACGGCAGATGGGTGTACAACGACACCGGCCCGCCAGAGGCCCGGCTACGGACTGCGGCGGCCTCCATGTCAGAGGCCCAGAAATTCCCGTGAAACTCCACCGCCGTGGGGTAGGAGGTATATCGCGGACCACTCAGGTCGTAACGGCTGATCAGCGCCTCATCCCAGATGAAGGCCGGTGAGTTTTCATTAATAACGGTTTTTGGCAAGGCCATAGTCAGTCTTCCGGTGATCTGGATGAGGCAGAATGTCCGGGCTGTCCGGCAGTCTGGAAAGAACGCACTTTCAGCAGACTCACGCAGCCATCTGGTCGTATGAGCCGCATTGTAGTGCAGCCGGGCTGGCGGATTTTTGATGCGGATCAGCTTGAAATGCGAACAGACCCGGGACCTGGCAACAGGATACCCGTTGCCGTCGTGAACCACCCTTGCCCTGCTGGCGTATCCTGCCTACCCCTTAAGGGAGCCTTCCGCTCCTTGCCAGCCAATTGTCAGCGCATCCGGAGCAGCCATGGCCAATATGATTCTGATCCTGGGTGACCAGCTCAGCCATAACCTGAGTGCCCTGACCAACGCCGATCCGGCGGTGGATCGGCTGGTCATGGCGGAGGTCCATGACGAGGCCAGCTACGCCCGCCACCACAAGAAAAAGCTGGTGTTGGTCTTCAGTGCAATGCGCCACTTTGCTGAAGAACTGAAAGCCCGTGGCTGGCAACTGCACTACCACCGTTACGATCCCGACAGCACTCACCAGAGCCTTGAAGCGGTGGTGGCCGAACAGGTAGAACGTCACAAGCCCGAGCGGCTGATCACCACCGAGTGCGGCGAATGGCGATTGCACGAACAGATCGGTCAGTGGCATCAGCGCCTGGGTATTACCGTCGAGATTCTTCCGGATACCCGGTTTATCGCCAGCAAGGATCAGTTTGCTGACTGGGCCAACGGCCGCAAACAGCTGCGAATGGAGTATTTCTACCGGGACATGCGCCGCCAGACCGGGCTGTTGATGACCCCCGAAGGCCAACCGGAAGGCGGGCAGTGGAACTTTGATGCGGACAATCGCCGCAAGTGGACCGGCAAGCCGCCGGCACCCGCCCCCTACCGGCAGGAACCGGACGCTATCACCCGGGAGGTCATCGACCTGGTGAACCGGAACTTTCCAGAGCACTTCGGCACCACCGATGACTTTCACTTTGCTGTCTCCGCAGCAGGTGCAGAAGAGGCCCTGGATCACTTTATCGAATTCGCCCTGCCCTGTTTCGGTGACTATCAGGATGCCATGTCCGAACAGGAAGACTGGCTGTTTCATGCCATTCTTTCACCCTACCTGAACTGCGGCCTGCTGGACCCGCTCGCCGTCTGTGAAGCTGCCGCCAGCGCCTGGTACCGGGGCCAGGCGCCGCTGAATGCCGTTGAGGGATTTATCCGCCAGATCATCGGCTGGCGGGAATACGTCCGCGGCATCTACTGGCTGAACATGCCGGACTACGCCCGCGAGAACCGACTCGGCAACCAGCGC
>NZ_CAXBDN010000124.1:0-11816 GCF_963974375.1 uncultured Marinobacter sp. | reverse complement strand
TCGAAGTGGGGCGCATTCTACAGTGATCAGCTTTCCTGTCAACGACCTTTTTCGAGAAAGTTATAACTTTATTAAAATCGCTCACTCCGTGATCAGAATCCGGGCAATTTTCTTCTTTCCCGCCTGGATGACCACGTCATCCCCCGCAACAAAGGTGCGTTCGTCCACTTGTTGCTTGCCATCTATATAGACAGCGCCCCGGACGAACACATCTTTAGCCGCCCTGCCATTTGCGGCGAGCCCCGCTTCCTTAAGTAAAGAAACAAGGTGAACCTCGGTCCTGCCGGCGAGGGCAACCGGAATTTCGGGCACGTTCTCAGGTATGGCGCCCAGCGCCACCTGATTGCCGGCCGACTTGTGGGCCGACGCCGCAGCCTCTTCGGTATGAAACCGGGTAATAATTTCTTCAGCGAGGATTTTTTTGTAGTCCTGAGGGTTCGCACCCTTCGCAACCGCTGCGCGATACTCGTCCACTTCCGCCATCGGCCGGAAGCTCAGCAGTTCGAAATAGCGCCACAACAAATCATCGGGCACAGAGAGGATCTTGGTGTACATCTCGCCAGGCGCATCACTCACACCTATATAGTTACCCAGTGACTTCGACATCTTCTGCACACCATCCAGTCCTTCCAGGATAGGCATGGTGAGAATCACCTGAGGCGTTTGACCGTAATGCTTCTGCAGCACCCTGCCCATCAGCAGATTGAACTTCTGATCTGTTCCGCCCAGCTCCACATCGGCCTCCAGAGCAACCGAGTCGTACCCCTGCACCAGCGGATAGAGGAACTCATGGATGGCAATCGGCTGCTCGGCGCGATAGCGCTTGGTGAAGTCGTCCCGCTCCAGCATCCGCGCCACAGTGTACTGACCCGCCAGGCGAATCATGTCGGCGGCAGTCATCTTGCTCATCCACTCGGAATTGAAAACCACGGTGGTCTTCTCCGGGTCCAGTATCCGGAACACCTGCTCTTTATAGGTAATCGCATTCTGGCGAACCTGCTCTTCCGTCAACGGAGGTCGCGTTGCACTCTTACCGGTGGGATCGCCGATCATGCCGGTAAAATCCCCAATGAGGAAAATCACCTCGTGCCCCAGGTCCTGAAACTGACGAAGCTTGTTGATCAGCACAGTATGTCCGAGGTGAAGATCAGGCGCAGTCGGATCAAAGCCGGCCTTGATCCGCAACGGCCGGTCAAGTTTCAGCTTTTCCATCAGAGCGTCTTCCGGCAACAGCTCCTCCACTCCACGCTTGATGATCGCCAACGATTCGTCAATAGACGGCATAGTTAAGAACTCCGTTTTTGTGCGGACCAGGGCAAATTTCAGATGACAGTTACAGAGCTCAACAAAAGATAGCTGAGAGTAACCTGAAACCCTGATACATTCAGTGCTGGCCAGAATTCAGCCAGTTCCGATCGAATTTGGCTGGGGATTATAATCAGGCAGTACGGGAATGTCTGCCGCTGGCGTACTGTAGCGACACAATTGAGCGCTTTTTATACGGGCAGGCTTGCTCTATACTTGAGCCTGTACTTGAATCAGATAACACAAGCTACGGATGTAGCGGACAAAACAGGCTGTTAACGTGATACATTCCTTCCCGAGAACACACCTTGTTGCTGCTGTCACCATCAGCGTTGTGGTGGGCACAGCCATGATACTGAGCCCAAGCGCCGATGTTGAAGCAAAGCGCATCGTTATTCCGCTTGAGGCAAACACTGAACAGTCCAGGCCGGTAACGCCGGACACCGATGCCAGGCCGGAAACGGCTGAAGTCCAGGCCAGCGAAGCCCCCGCTGAAAACGATCAGACCGCGCTTCCACCAGAAGTGGCTGAAGCCCCCCCCGAGCCCACCGCTCCCGCCGCGCCTGCATACACCCGTAGCAGTTTCAAGATCGCCAGTGGCGACACCCTGTCAGGGCTGTTTCGCAAGGCTGGCTTTAATGATGGCCTGATGCTTTCGGTAATTCACGGTGGTGGCGAAGCGACCAGGCTTCAGCGCCTATACGCGGGTGAGACTATTGAATTCACCGTCACCACTGAAGAAAACCAGCTCGAGTCTGTTCGCCTGGAGCGCAGCCGGCTCGAGTCGTTGCTTATCAAGCGCACTGAGGACGGATTCCACGGCGAGACCATATTGAGGGTGCCGGAAGTACGCCCGGCCTTCGCGTCTGGCGAAATTGAGGGTTCCCTGTATTTTGCCGGCAAGAATGCCGGGCTCACTGACCGGACCACCATGGAGCTGGCCGGCATTTTCGGCTGGGATATTGACTTCGTTTATGACGTCCGTAAAGGAGACTCCTTTGAAGTCGTTTACGAAGAACTCTACCTGGACGATGAGAAAATCGACACCGGCAAGATTCTGGCAGCCCGCTTCGTGAACCGGGGCGAGGAAATGGTCGCGCTGTATTACACAGACTCCGACGGTGACAACGATTACTACACACCCGACGGCAAGAATATGCGCAAGGCCTTCCTTCGCACGCCTATCAACGCCCGGGTTTCCTCTCCATTCAATCTGCAGCGCAGGCACCCGATTCTGGACGTGGTCAGACCCCATGAAGGTACCGACTATGCAGCACCTACCGGCACCCCGATCAAGGCTGCCGGCGACGGCAGAGTCTCTTTTGCAGGCTGGAAGGGAGGCTATGGCCGAACCGTCATCCTGCAGCATGGCGACAATATCACCACGCTCTACGCTCACATGAGCCGCCTCGGCAATGGCATAAAGAATGGCAGTCGGGTCAAGCAGGGCGAAACCGTTGGTCACGTTGGCGCCACCGGCATGGCAACCGGACCACACCTTCATTACGAGTTCCGGGTAAACGGCGCTGCCCGAAACTCCCGGACAGTACAGATGCCAGACGCGAACCCGATTCCCCCGCAGGAACTGGCCCGGTTCCAGGCGACAACGGGACAACTGCTGGCAAAACTCAACAACCACGAAGACAGCAATCGTCAAATTGCGATGGCCAGCGAAGACTGACCTTTGTGGAATATTTTATTGGCCTGATGTCAGGCACCAGCATGGACGGTATCGACGCAGTGCTGACTGCGTTCGACAGCGACAGCGACCACCCCAGGGTGGTCGCGACACATTCGGAACCCCTCCCGGACGAACTTCATAGCAAACTTTATCTTCTCAGCCAGAATAACGGCACTCCGGACCAGGTCGGCCAATGCGATACCGAGCTCGGACTTCTGTTTGGCAAGGCTGCCCTGCAATTACTGAAACAGGCGGGTATCGCACCAGGTCAGGTTAGTGCCATCGGGTCTCACGGACAGACCATTCGCCATCAACCCGAAGGCCCCCACCCCTTTACCCTGCAGATTGCCGACCCCAACCGAATCGCGGAACTGACCGGTATTACCACCATTGCCGATTTCCGCCGTCGTGACATGGCAGTGGGTGGCCAGGGCGCACCGCTGGCACCGGCCTTCCACCAGGCCGTTTTTTCATCCGGGACCGAGAATCGTTGCCTGCTCAATCTGGGCGGAATTGCCAACATCACCTGGCTGCCTGCGGGCTCAACACATCCGATGCAGGGCTTCGATACCGGTCCCGCCAACGGCCTCATGGATGCATGGTGTGAAAAACACCGGGGCTGCCCTTTTGACGAGGATGGCAACTGGGCCCGTTCCGGAAGGGTGGACCAAACCCTGCTATCAGCGCTGCTATCAGAGCCCTATTTCTATTTACCTGCGCCCAAGAGCACCGGTAAAGAACTGTTTAATCTCCGCTGGCTCGAGAATCACCTGAAACGCTACCCGGATATCCGCCCGAAGGATGTCCAGCGAACCCTTCTGGAACTGACCCTGCAGACCGTGTGTCAACAACTGCCGCAGATAAGGCCTTTGACCGTCTATGCCTGCGGTGGTGGCGCGCGCAATACATTTTTCATGGAGCAACTGGCGGCGGCTTTACCGGATGTGTCCGTAAGCTCCACCGACACGCTGGGATTGCCGGCGGATTGGGTTGAAGGCGCGGCTTTTGCCTGGCTGGCCCGCCGAACCCTGGCGGGATTGACCGGCAACTCGACACTGGCTACCGGGGCCAGAGAGGAAAGGATACTGGGAGGGATCTACCCGGGAAACCCTGCCGACCAAAGCTGATCAGCGCGGAAACACCGGGGCTTGCGAAATTCAGATTGAAAACGACGAGCCGCAACCGCAGGTCGCGGTGGCGTTAGGGTTCTGGACCACAAACTGCGAGCCCTGCAATCCTTCCAGGTACTCTACGGTTGCTCCGACAAGATACTGGTAGCTCATCGGGTCAACCAGCAGCGCAACGCCGTTTTTCTCTATAACGGTGTCGTCGTCTTCCTGACTGTCGTCAAAGGAAAAGCCGTACTGGAAACCGGAGCAACCGCCACCGGTAACAAACACGCGCAATTTGAGATCAGGATTGCCTTCCTCGTCTACCAGCTCCCGCACCTTGGCAACGGCACTGTCGCTGAAAAACAGAGGAATGGGTACCTGTTGCTGAACTACACTCAACTGTGCCTCCCGGGGAATCTGGGGTGTGGACCACCATTATGGTATTCCCGACTAAATCAATCAACTATTCTCTGACTTCCCTTCATTACCAGCAGGTTCTGCCGACTCTTCCTGTTCAGCGGGTGCACCACTGGTGTCCGCCAGCCCATCTGATGACGGGCCCTCGAGTCGTTTAATGGTCGGATGCGGCAATGACGCCGGATCAAGATGATGCACCATATTGCCATTTACCGAGGCACCCGCAGCCATTTGCACCAGCTTGTAATAGACGTTCCCGGTAATCGCAGCCTTCTCGGCCAGCTCAAGATGCTCAAGAGCATACACGTCTCCGGTGACCTTGCCGTTTATGATGACATGGGGGGCAACGATATCTCCGAGCACTTCACCGGCTTCCGACAACCGGAACAAGCCCTGCGAACCGGTTTCCGCAATGATGCTTCCGCTTACTGTTCCATCCACATGGAGCCCGCCGGAAAATGCGATGTGGCCATCCACACGGGTCTTTGCAGAAATAAGGGTATCAAAATTCCCCGAGGGCTTTCTGGGCTTGTTTTTCTTGCTTCCGAACATGATCAGTTCTCCGTCAGTTGCAGCCATTCAAACGTTTTCTCGGCCCGGGATGCCTTGGCGCCCTCCGCTGTAGCTACGACCTCTATCTCGAAGGGCGTAAAGTCCTCAGGCAACACCATGACGCCCTCGACATCCTGGAAGTAACGAAAGCGAAAGCGAATACCCAGATCCTCAATGTCCTCAGACACATCCCGCAGTGGTATGGCCGCCGGCTCACCGTTTTGCTCTCCGATCAGATTCACCGCGACATGTCCTGCTATAAAACTGGAGTTGTCGCCAATCTGCGTAAGCACGAACCTGAACCCATAGCGACGCTCACCGCGAACCTCTTTGAGGCTGAGCTGATCCACCTGCAGACCGGTGCGGACCTCCGAAGGCGCCATGATTTTCCGGTAGAACGTCAGGTCACCCTCCAGTGCCATGATGCGCGTCTCCAGCTCGGTGATGTTCTCTCTAGCGACTTTCAGGGCCTGCTGATCAATAGCCTGACTGCGCTCAAGACGAACCAGCGCCTGCCGGGCTTCAGCGTAATCTGATTTAACGGTCGACAATTCCCGGGCCAGGGACTGACGGGTCTGGGCCATATCGTCAACTTCATAGCCAGTCTCGGACAGACCGATCATATAGCCGGCCGCAACGCCGAACAGCGTCATCAGAATCACCAGCGACACCCGCCAGAACCAATCCGCCCGGCGGCGGCGAACAATAACAAACTGGCCGGACATCAGGGCAGCAGTGCCGGTGCGTTCAGGCCTGCACGCTCATCCAGCCGGAACATGATGTTCATGTTCTGGATGGCTTGCCCGGCTGCGCCCTTGACCAGGTTATCGATAACGGATGTCACAATGACAATGGAGCTGTCTTCCTGCCGGTGCAGCGCCATGCGGCAGGTATTCTCACCTTTTACGCTGCGCGTTTCCGGGTGGCTGCCAAAAGGCATAACATCGACAAACGGTTCGTTTCGGTAGCGGTCCTCATACAGCGACTGCAGCCGCTCAAAATCCGCCGGATCATTCAGCTCGGCATAGAGCGTAGCCTCGATGCCGCGAATCATCGGAACAAGATGGGGGACAAAGGTAATACCCACCTTACCTGCAGCTGCGGCCTGAAGCCCCTGACGGATTTCCGGCAGATGACGGTGCCCGGACGCGCCGTAGGCTTTGAAACTTTCGCCAATCTCACCGTGAAGCATGCCGACACTGCCCTGCCGGCCGGCACCACTGGCCCCTGACTTGGCATCGGCCACCAAATGCCCGGTACTGACCAGACCATTCTCAAGCAACGGCAAAAACCCCAGTTGTACTGCAGTCGGGTAACAGCCGGGGTTCGCCACCAGCAGGGCATCACGAATGGCATCACGGGCCACCTCCGGCAGGCCATAAACCGCCCGCTCTGCCCACACAGCGCTCTCGTGGGGCATCCCGTACCATTTCGCCCAGACGTCCAGATCGCTGATCCGGAAATCCGCAGAAAGATCCACGACCCTCACCCCTCGCTCAAGCAGTTCCGGTGCCATCCGCATGGCTACGCCATGGGGCGTGGCAAAAAACACGACGTCACAGCTGGCCAGTTCATCTACCGATGGCTCCGAAAATGCCAAATCGTAGTGACCTCGCAAATTGGGATACAGATCTGCCACGGGCATGCCAGCTTCAGACCGGGAAGTAATCTTAACCACCTCCGCCCCGGGATGAGTCGCCATCAGCCGAAGCAGCTCTACTCCGGTATACCCTGTGCCGCCGACAATACCTGCTTTAATCACCGAACTCTCCTTAACACTGCCATGGGTTTTCAAATATGCGAACAGCCCGTCAGTTCGGGCCTTGTACAGCCCATTAGTCTATCATGATAAATCATTGCCTTATTGCAGGCAGAAGCTCGCCCGTTACAATGCAGATACTCATCCAGGCCCCGCAGTTCCCGGGCCGGAAATCCATTACCGGACCATCGGCGCAATGCAAAAATTCAGGCAGCACCTGACGGACAATGTCATTCCAGTTTTTCGCCGTCGGTTGTCCGGGGTCGATGCACTGCCGCAACTGGCCATACTCGGGCTACTCTCCGGTCTGTTTACCGGCGCCGTTATCCTTCTCTTCCGCTTCGCCATTGAGCTGCCCCTTGGCTATTTTTTACCAGAGGGCGACGCGGAGGCCTTTGAGGCTTTGGCGCCCATCACCCGTGGAGTTCTGCCGCTGACCGGCGCCATTGTGCTCGGCATTTTTCTCCACCGGCTCGCAATTCACGACCGCAAGGTTGGCGTCGTTCATGTCATGGAACGGCTGAACTACCATCAGGGTTACATCTCACTGCGCAGCGCGCTGGTGCAGTTCGTAACGGGTGTCGCCACCGTCGTAACCGGCCAGTCCGCCGGGCGGGAGGGACCTGCCGTGCACCTGGGCGCTGCCTTTTCCAGCCTGATGGGTCAATGGATGCGACTGCCCAATAACAGCATCCGGACTCTCGTTGCCTGTGGCTGCGCCGCCGCAATTTCCGCATCGTTCAACACCCCCATCGCCGGTGTGATTTTTGCGATGGAAGTGGTGATGATGGAATACACCATTGCCGGTTTCACGCCCATAATTCTGTCTGCGGTCAGCGCGGCCATTGTTACCCAGATCGTCTACGGCGGTGAGCCCGCCTTCTCGGTGCCTGCGCTCACCATGAATTCGCTGATGGAAATCCCCTGGATCATTGCCATTGCGGTGATTATCGGGGTTGCGGCAGCCGCCTTCATTCACCTGCTGTCCTACACCAGTAATGTGCAGAAAGGCAGGCCAATATGGCTGCGGCTTGCCGTCGCCGGGCTGCTGATGGTGCCCTTTGCGATCTTCGTTCCGGAAGTCATGGGTATTGGTTATGACACGGTCAATCTGACCATTCATGGCGAGCTGACATTCTGGATCCTGATAAGCGTGGGGGTCGCCAAATTGTTCATTACCGCGGTAACCCTGGGGCTGGGAATGCCCAGCGGGGTTATTGGCCCCACTCTGTTTATGGGAGCAACCCTGGGCGGCGCCATGGGTCTGATCGGCGCGGCCATGGCGCCGGAGATGACGTCCTCTGTAGGCTTCTATGCCATGCTGGGCATGGGCGCAATGATGGGTGCAGTTTTGCAGGCACCCCTCGCTGCCCTGATGGCGCTGCTCGAACTGACCCGTAACCCCAACATCATTCTGCCGGGGATGCTGATCATCACCACCGCGTCACTGATTACCAGCGAGGTGTTTGGCAAACAGTCGCTGTTCGTGACCATCCTGAATAACCAGGGCATGAGCTACCAGAACTCGCCGGTGATCCAGGCCCTGCGCAGAGTGGCCGTGGGCGCCATTATGGACCGCAGCATTTCACGGACCGATCGGGAAATCAGTCTGGATGATGCCCGCCAGCTGCTGCGCACCGAACCGAAGTGGCTCATCGTTGAGGGCGCCAGCGGCCCCACAGCGTTGCTTCCATCAGTCGATCTGGCACGATACCTGGAACACCTCAATGAACAGGCACAACTGCATACTCCGGATCAGCATGCCGAAGACCTGATCGACCTGATGGAAATTCCGGCCAACCGACGGGATCTGGCGCCGATTCAGTACCAGGCAACCCTTGAGGAAGCGCTGGATCAATTCGACAACACCCAGGCAGAAGCCCTTTACGTACAACGTCACGTTGCGCCGATGATTCAGCGTATTTACGGTGTGGTGCTGCCCACCGATATCGAAAGCTATTACCAATACCGACGGAGCTGACCCATGCTTTGGATAAAAGCCCTGCATATTATTTCCATGGTGTGCTGGTTCGCCGGCATTTTCTATCTGCCGCGGCTGTTTGTGTATCATGCCGCCTGTGACGACGAGCCCGGTCGGGACCGTTTCAAGATCATGGAACGAAAGCTGTACCGGGGCATCACCACCCCGTCCATGATCGCCACCGTTGTGTTTGGGGTGTGGCTAATCAGCTACAATGTGACCGGCTACATGAGCATGGGCTGGATGCACGCCAAACTGGCTCTGGTGGCCTTGCTGATTGTCTACCATTTTTACTGCGGGCATCTGGTAAAGGTCTTTCGCGACGACCGGAACACCCGAAGCCATGTGTTTTACCGCTGGTTTAACGAGTTGCCGGTCTTCGTACTGGTGATCGTGGTGATTCTTGCAGTGGTCAAACCCTTCTGAGGAGCCGAGACATCAAACTCAACACCCGACCCCAGATTCTGATCCTTTCCGGACTCGACCCCTCCGGGGGGGCCGGCCTGCAGGCCGACATTCAGGCGGTTACCGCACTGGGCTGTCATCCGCTGCCAGTGCTCAGCTGCCTGACCGTCCAGGATACCCGCAACGTCTACAATGCCGTCCCGGTGGATGCCGGTATTATCCGCCAGCAACTGGACCGGCTGGCGGATGATTGTGCGATCCATGCAATCAAGACCGGAGCCCTGGGTAACGCCGAGGTGGTAGACGTACTCTGTGAGTTTGTTGATCGCCATCCGGACCTGCCACTGATTGTTGATCCGGTCATCAAGGCCGCCGGAGGCGGTGACCTGGCGGACCAGGCATTACTGGCAAGAATGAAATCGGCGCTGTTTCCCAGGGCCGGGATGATCACCCCCAATGGCATCGAACTGGCCATGCTGGGCGAGAGCGACGACCCTCAGGAGGCCGCCAGCCGTCTGTTGGACGATGGTTGTCGCTCGGTACTAGCCACCGGGGGCCATGGTAACGGCCCGATGATCATCAATACCCTTTACCGGGCGGGCCAGCAGGCAATCGAGTGGCAGGTAGAGCGCACCGGGGAAGGTCCTGCGGGCACCGAGTACCATGGCACCGGCTGCACTCTCGCTGCCGCCATTGCCGCAGGCCGTGGCGCCGGCCTGTCTGCCGAGGCGGCGATAGAGCAGGCCCAGATTTATGTGGCGCGGGCGGTTGAGCAAGCGTTACGGGTAGGTAAGGGACAGCCCGTTCCGGATCGCAGCATGCTGCCGCCACGATCATGACGACTCGTTTTTGCAAAGGCCTCAAGCCCGGCCTCTACGCCCTCACCGACAGTCACTTGCTACCGGAGCCGCTGTTGATACCGGGTGTACAGGCCGCTCTCGAAGGTGGCGCCGTGCTGGTCCAGTATCGGGACAAAACCGCCACGGCCAGCGACCGTCTGCGCCGGGCGTTCAGTCTGGTGGATCTATGCCGGGACGCCGGCGTTCCGCTGATCATCAACGACGACGCCGACCTGGCGAAACGATGCGGAGCGGCCGGCGTGCATCTCGGCCAGGATGACGGCTCGGTTCCGGACGCCCGGGCGTTGCTCGGAGAAGGCGCCATCATCGGGGTAACCTGCCATGCCAGTCCTGAACTGGCCCGGGCGGCCTCTGCTGCGGGTGCCGATTATCTGGCCTTTGGCCGCTTTTACCACTCCACCACCAAGCCCGGGGCGCCCGCCGCTGACGCCACCATTCTGACGGACGCCTGGCAGTTCGGGCTACCCGTCACCGCCATTGGCGGGGTCACGCTGGACAACGGCAAGGCGCTGATCCAGAGCGGTGCCGATATGCTGGCTGTGGTGGGCGGCCTGTTCGGGGGGCCACCACAGTCTGTCCGCGCGCAGGCGGAAGCATTCCGAAACCTGTTTGCAGAACACCACTCCTTTTATTCGCTTTCTTCAGATTCACCATCCAATTCTCAGGAGTCCTGACCCATGACCCACTCCGAAACCCTGTTTGAACAGGCGCAAAAATATATCCCCGGAGGCGTCAACTCCCCGGTCCGAGCCTTCCGGGGCGTCGGTGGCACGCCGCTGTTTTTCAAACATGCCAAAGGTGCCTACCTGTACGACGAAGATGACCGCCGTTACATCGACTATATCGGCTCCTGGGGTCCGATGATTCTCGGGCACTCGGACCCACGCATTCTGCAGGCGCTGCACACCCAGATCGACCTGGGCCTCGGCTACGGAGCGCCCACGGCCATTGAAACCGAAATGGCCAAGAAAGTGTGCGAACTGGTGCCCTCGATTGATCTGGTGCGCATGGTCAACTCCGGCACCGAAGCCACCATGAGTGCGGTTCGTCTGGCCAGGGGCTATACCGGCCGTGACAAGATCGTCAAGTTTGAAGGTTGCTACCACGGCCATGTGGATTCATTGCTGGTGAAAGCCGGTTCTGGCGCCCTCACTCTCGGGGTACCCAACTCACCGGGCATTCCCGCCAGCCTCGCCCAGCACACGCTGACTCTGGATTACAACGACATCGAGGGCGTGCGGGAAACTTTCCGGGAAATCGGTGACCAGATCGCGGCCATCATAGTCGAACCGGTGGCCGGCAATATGAACTGCATTCCACCGGTACCAGGCTTCCTGGAGGGACTGCGTGAGGTCTGCGACGAGCACGGCACGGTACTGATTTTTGACGAAGTGATGACCGGATTCCGGGTCTCCCTGGGGGGTGCTCAGGGCTTCTATGGCATCACACCGGACCTGACCTGCCTCGGCAAGGTCATCGGTGGCGGGCTGCCGGTAGGCGCCTTTGGCGGTAAGCGGGCCATCATGGAACATATCGCACCGCTGGGCCCGGTCTACCAGGCCGGTACCCTGTCGGGCAACCCGTTGGCCATGACCGCCGGCCTGACTACCCTGAACCTGATTTCCGAGCCGGGCTTCCATGACCGCCTGACCGAGAAAACCAACCGGGTCCGGGATGGCCTGAAAGCCGCCGCTGACAAGACCGGTATACCACTGGCGGTGCAAAGTGCCGGTGCCATGTTTGG
>NZ_CAXBDN010000123.1:0-11905 GCF_963974375.1 uncultured Marinobacter sp. | reverse complement strand
GGCGTACGTCCGCCAGCAGGTTCCAGCCAGACCTTTGCAGGCGGGTATCCGAACCGCTCAGCGACAACCCCTTGAGAACAAACTGTTCTGCCGCACCGAGATTCCCGCTTTCCACGTATGCCTCTGACAGCTTGAAATAGACCGCTGCGGAGCGGGGAGAGATCCGCTGAGCCCGTTCCAGCTGGGTGATAGCGCCCCCGGCATTGCCCTGGGCCAGCAACTGGTCTGCCTGCTGAATCAGACTTACCGCCGCCGGTGAAAGGTCATCGCCCTGGTCCCGGTACCCCGGCTGAATGGCGGGTTTTTCTGGCTCTGTCTGCGGCTGTTCGGAGAGCCGTTCACGGTCACTGCGCGCCCCGGCTTCCGGAGGCTGTGGCGCTGACTCGGTCTGTCGCTCAGAAGAGGTCGGCTGCTGGTTTCCCCCCGGCGGCGCATAGACTCCCGATGCACACCCGCCCAAAGTCAGCAGCACAGCGGCCACGGCCAACGTTCTAATCCTTGTCGATATCATT
The DNA here is from genome assembly GCF_963974375.1 of uncultured Marinobacter sp. Classification (GTDB taxonomy): domain Bacteria; phylum Pseudomonadota; class Gammaproteobacteria; order Pseudomonadales; family Oleiphilaceae; genus Marinobacter. The sequence continues at coordinate 11,393 of NZ_CAXBDN010000123.1, read as the reverse complement.
GAAACAACCCCTCAAACCAGCCACGTATCCGGCGACTGAAGTCACCGGAACACCCTTCGTATTGCTGCGGTTCACTGCCCGCAATAAACGGCATCAGCCGCGCGTTTTCGCAGTGTTCATCGGTCTGCACCCGCGTCTCACTGTTGACCCAGTGGTACTGTACGCCATCCGGCACCACCGGTGTGAACCCATGCTGGGGCACCTGACTCATGAAGGTCGCCCAGATCGGTAGTGCGCCGGTAGAACCGGTAAATGCGGTGGGGCCATTATCATCACGCCCCATCCAGGTCACCGCCAGCAGGTCGCCGCTGAACCCGGCAAACCAGGTATCGCGGCCACCGTCGGTGGTTCCGGTCTTGCCCGCCACGGCCAGATCCTGCGGCAGGAATCGATAAGCCCCGCGACCGGTGCCCTCCCGCATTGCCTCCTGCAGAATGTACTGCACCAGATGCACCGCCGCCGGATCCGCCACCTGATCGACCGCCAGATTGTAACGGGACAGCGGCTCACCACGGGCATCGGTCACATCCCGGATAGTCCGCAAGGGTGTGCTGAAACCGGAGGTGGCCAGTCCCTGGTAAATCTGGGCTACCGTGACCGGGTTCATGGACACCGAGCCAAGCAACATGGAGGGATACTGAGAAATCGTTGAGCTGACCCCGAATTTCTGCAGCAGACGGGTGACCTCATCGACCCCCACATCCAGCCCGATCCTCACGGTAGGGAGATTCCAGGAGCGGGACAGCGCCATGTGCAAGGGCACCTCACCTCGCTGTTCACCATCAAAATTGCCAGGCTCCCAGCGCTGACCGTTCTCGAACACCAGGGCGAAGCCGGTATCCTGAACCGGACTGATCAGGGTATAACGCTCAGGCTGCTGCAAGGCCGCCAGGTAAACAAAGGGCTTGATCAGCGAGCCCACGGGCCGCCGGGCATCCAGTGCCCGGTTGAAACCGGCGAAGGAGGCATCACGACCGCCAACCAGCGCCAGCACCTCACCGCTGTCCTTCGAGGTGACTACCATGGCCGCCTCCAGCACCGGCTCGCGGTTGCTGCCTTCGAGCCGCGACAGGGTTTCGGTGACGGCTTTCTCGGCCTGCTGCTGAATCCCGGGATTCAGGGTGGTGTAGATTCGCAGCCCCTCACTCTGCAGATCCTCCTGCCGGTAATCCCTCGCCAGGTGACGACGCACCAGATCAATGTAGGCAGGGTAACGATTCTCGGACCAGCTGGGGCGACTGGTAACCGACAGGGGTTTGGCCCGGGCCGCGTCCGCGGTGGCCTTATCGATCTGACCCGCCTCTTCCAGCTGGGTAATGACCAGGTTACGGCGCGCGGTCGCCCGCTCCGGATTACGCCGGGGATCGTAAAAACTGGGCCCCTTGACCATACCCACCAGCAGCGCCGACTGGTGCAACTGAAGATCGCTCAGGGATTCACCGAAAAAGAACTGACTGGCAAGGCCAAAGCCATTGATGGAACGGGCACCGGCTTGACCCAGGTAAACTTCATTGACATAGGTTTCCAGGATTTCCTGCTTTTCGTAATGCCACTCCAGCAACAGCGACATCAGCGCCTCGTTGCCCTTGCGCAGCAGGGTCTGATCACGGGTCAGGAACAGGTTTTTCACCAGTTGCTGGGTCAGGGTACTGCCCCCCTGCACAACCCGCCCGGCCTTGACGTTGGCAATCATGGCTCGTGCGATAGACAAGGGTGCGATACCGAAGTGCTCGTAGAACTGGCGATCTTCCGTCACCAGCAACGCCTGTTCAAACAAGGGAGGTAATTCGTCGAGGCCGACCAGCACACGATCTTCCCGATGGGCCGGATAGATCCCACCAATCTGGGCGGGCTCAAGGCGCAACAGTGGCGTGTTTTCGCCCGATACAACGGTCAGCCCGGACACGGCATTTCCGGAAATCACCAGATTGATACGCCGGCGGGGTTCACTGCCGTCAGCAAAGTCGAAACCACGGGTGCTGATAACGAAACGGCTGCCGTTCTGGCTCCAGGTGCCGGGGCGCTGGCCGTCCCCCTGCCGGTAACCGGACAGCGTCAGCTCCTGGCGCAAGGCCGTCGCGCTGATGCTGGCACCGTTATACAGTTCCAGCGGGCGGGCATAGACCCGGGATGGCACCTCGAACCGGCGGCCTTCAAAACGGGAGGTCACCACCGCATCCAGATACACCATCCAGCCGGCCAGCACCACCACCAGGACGAAAGCTACCTGGGCAAGCAGGCGCGCTATCCGGCGAGAGCGGCGAGGAGTGGATCTGGCAGAGGATGATTTACGACGTTTGGGAACAGATTTTTTCGGCATCCGGGCATTATACCCAAACTGCCATCGACACCGTCATCCGCTCCCTGTGTTATTTCCGTAATCTCATGGCTATTATGGTAGCGGCATCACGGAACCGCGGCTGTGTCGCGGGTTTTGATACCGCAGCAACCCAGAGCTGCCATTCGCTGAAACAACCAGAGGAGAGACCTGTGACCGACGCCATGGCGCCCGGCCTGATAACCGCCCTGCAAAAACCGGAACTCTTTGATCACCCGGTCAGTAACTTTCAGGTGCTGGAAACGCACATATCCCAGGTCCTGCTCACCGGGGACTATGCCTACAAGATCAAAAAACCGGTGGATTTCGGGTTTCTGGATTTCTCCACACTGGAACGTCGTCGCCACTTCTGCGAAGAGGAAGTAAGACTGAACCGACGCCTGGCTGAAGCGCTCTACCTGGACGTGGTTGCCATCACCGGCAGTCCTGAGGAACCCGTCCCCGGAGGCTCGGGAGAAGCATTCGAATACGCCGTCCGCATGCGCCAGTTTCCACAGGATCAGCTGTTCGACGGCTTGCAGGAAAGTTCCAGGCTGACACCGGACCTGCTCGACGATCTGGCCCGTCAGGTCGCCGGATTCCACGACCAGCTGCCGCCCATCGCTGATGACAGGCCCCTGGGCACACCGGACGCAGTGATTGCAGCGATGCAGGAAAACTTCGACCAGATCCGCCCGTTACTGGACGATGCGGAATTGCTGACGCAACTGTCTGCCCTTGAAGAATGGACAACCTGCACGTTTGAGCGCCAGCAGGATCTGATTCAGCATCGCCGGCAGGCCGGTTATGTACGGGAATGTCACGGCGATCTGCACCTGGCCAACATCACCGTGTTCGAAGGTCAGGTGACCGTATTCGACTGCATTGAGTTCAGCGAGCCGTTTCGCTGGATAGATGTCATCAACGACCTGGCGTTCCTGCTGATGGACCTGGAGTCCCGACGGGAATACGGACTCGCAAGCCACACCCTCAACCGCTATCTGGAATGGCGTGATGACTTCGACGGGCTGGCGCTGCTGCCCCTCTACAAGGCCTATCGCGCCATGGTCAGGGCCAAGATCGCACTGTTCACCATGGCCAACCCCTCGCTGTCGGACCAGGACAGAGCCGGGCTGCTGCAAAGATACCGGGACTACGCCAACCTGGCTGAAAGCTACAGCGCCATACCCAACTGCTGCCTGCTGGCCACCTCCGGTCTGTCCGCCAGCGGCAAATCCACCATCAGCCACACCCTGGCGTGCGAACTGGGGCTGATCCGGCTTCGTTCCGACGTGGAGCGCAAGCGCCTGGCGGGACTGGGGCCACTGGACAGCAGCCACTCGGGTGTTGGTGAAGACCTCTACTCCGAAGCGATGACGGTGAAAACCTATCAGCGTCTGGCGGATTTGTCAGCGCAGTTGCTGGCGGCCGGCTTTAGCGTGATTGTCGATGCCGCCTGCCTGAAACGGGCCGAGCGACAGATGCTTGACGATATTGCCGAAGCCCGGGGCGTCCCCTTTGCGCTGATTCACTGCGAAGCCCCGGAAGCGACTCGCCGCAGCTGGATCCGCAGCCGCAACCATGACGCCTCGGAAGCCACCGAAGCCCTGCTGACCGAACAACAGCAATGGGAAGAACCCCTGACTGAGCAGGAAAAAACCCACACCATTCACGTTCATACCGACCAGCCCAGGGTGGCGGGCGAGCTGGCCCAGCGTATTCGTGGTCATCTTGGTCTGGGCGAGAATACCTGAAGGTGACGGCCCGCAAGCACTGGCACACGGTGTGCCAGCTCGACCAGCTGGCACAGGGTGCCTTTGTCGAGTTCAGCATTGGTGACCGCGACGGGTTCGTGTTTCTGCACGACAGCGTGCCAAAGGCCTACCTGAACCGGTGTCCTCACCTGGGTATCGGCCTTAACTGGATGCCCGGTCGTTTCATGGATCTGGACAACTGCTTTTTGCAATGCTCGACTCACGGCGCCCTGTTTGAACCCGGCTCGGGCAAATGCATTGCCGGGCCCTGCCAGGGCGATCAGCTGACCGCGCTTGCGGTGCAGGACCTGGCAGGGGAAATCCAGGTCCGACTCACAGAATAACCGGCAGTTCCCGCACCAGGGTCAGGTGCCCGCTGGGCCTCACCATCCCCTCTTCACCCGGCTCTGCAGCGGCGGCCAGATCAGCCTGCCAGGCCATCAGCTCAACACCGGCGCTGGCGGCTGTCCGCAGCAGCTGGCCGTAGGCCGGATCGATGAAGTCGGCGGGGCGCACCTCGGCAATGCCGGTATGGTTGACGCAGAACAGCAACACACCGCGATCACCGGCGGCCACTTGCGCCATCAGCTCTCGCAGATGTTTCTGCCCGCGCTCGGTAACCGCATCCGGAAAGTAACCCACGCCATTCTCCGACAGCGTCACATTCTTCACCTCTACCCAGGCATCACGACAGTGCGCATGCCCCGATAACCACAGGTCAATACGGCTTTTTTCGGCGCCGTAGCGAACCTCGGCCTTTATCTGCGGATACCCCGCCAGGGCAGGAATGCGGCCGTCGCCGATAGCGGCTCTGACCTGACCATTGGCGCGCCCGGTATTGATACACGCCAGCTCGCCCGGGGCGGTTTCCACCAGTTCCCAGGTGTATTGGAGCTTGCGTTTGGGGTTATTGGCCGGGGTCAGCCAGACTCTTGCCTGGTCCGGCTGGCAGCCACGCATGGATCCGGTATTGGGGCAATGGGCCGTGATTTCCGAGCCATCTGCCAGCAGTACATCCGCCATAAAGCGTTTGTAGCGACGAACAAGGCGTCCCTCTATAAGGTCATCGGGGAACTTCATGGCAACTCCGTGATCAGGTTTACGAGGTGCGCCGAAGCACAAAATGAGTTATATACAACGCTGGCGCCCCAGAAGCTTATCTGGTATTTTCCGCCAATTCCTGAATTGGGACGGGCGCAGCCAAAGGATATGCTGCGTCCCTTGGAGCTATAAAAAGAGGCCGGGATTCATGGCAAAGACAGCAGAAAAGACACGCGAGCGCTTTACCAACTTCACCCCTTACGAAGCTAAAAAGGGTGAAGAATACATGAGTGCCGATATGCTGCAACACTTCCGTAATCTTCTGCTTCAGTGGAAACAGGAGCTGATGGAAGAGGTGGACCGCACCATGCACCACATGCAGGAAGATGCGGCCAACTACGCAGACCCCAGTGATCGCGCCACTCAGGAAGAAGAATTCAGCCTGGAACTGCGCACCCGCGACCGCGAACGGAAGCTGATCAAGAAGATCGACAAGACCTTTGACCGGATCGACAAAGACGATTACGGTTTCTGTGATCAGTGTGGAGTGGAAATCGGTATCCGGCGGCTGGAGGCACGCCCTACCGCAACGCTCTGTATCGATTGCAAGACCCTTGCCGAGATCCGTGAGCGCCAGACCGGTATCTGACAATTACGCTTATCCCCTGTTTGGCCGGGCACCGCTCCCGGCCTGATACCCGCCATGTCCGCTGAAACTGACACACCCTATCGTGGCCGGTTTGCGCCCTCACCGACCGGCCCGCTGCACTTTGGCTCACTGGTTACGGCACTGGCCAGCTATCTGGAAGCGCGCTGTCATGATGGCGCCTGGCTGGTCCGCATTGAAGACCTGGACCCGTTACGGGAAAGTCCCCAGGCCATCGACAGTATTCTGCACAGCCTCGAAGCCCATTCCCTGTTCTGGGATGAGACGGTGCGGCGCCAATCCCTGAGACTTGACCGCTACCGCCAGCTGCTGGACCGTCTGATTCAGCAACGGCGGGCCTATACTTGCGGCTGCTCCCGCAAAGAACTGCTGGCTCATGGCGGCCGCCATCCGTTTAAGTGCAGGGATGGCGGTCATGCGCCGCCGGAACGCCCGCTGGCGACGCGCTTTGCACTCAATGATGAAGTGGCCCGCTGGCAGGACCTGATTCTAGGGCCACAACAGCAGACGGTGAACGCCGAGCTGGATGATCCGGTCCTTCTGCGCAAAGAGGGATTTATTGCCTATCAGCTGGCTGTGGTGGCAGATGATATTGACCAGGACATCAGCCATGTCATTCGTGGCTCCGATCTGCTGGAGACAACGGCACAACAGAACCAGATTCGCAGGGCCCTGAAGGTGGCACTGCCAGAATACGGCCACATTCCTGTGATACTTAACCAACAGGGGCAGAAGCTGAGTAAGCAGAATTACGCCCCCGCTCTGAACGACGACGCCCCGGCCAATAATCTCTGGCATGCCTTGCAGGCTCTCGGCCAGCAACCTCCGCCAGAGCTGGCGCGGGCAACGGCCGATGAACTTCTGGCCTGGGCCCGGACCAACTGGTGCCGGGCCCGTATCCCGCTGGTCAGTCATCAACAGCCCGAGGCCTGACAGCCACCCCTGCTCCGTGTTATAAAACGGGGCTCGACAGCCCGGATACCCTTGTCCGATGTACATCTATCGCCTGGTCTTTCTGCTGGTCCTTGCTGTTTACATTTTTTCACCCAACATTCTGGACTGGTGGGTTTCCCCGGGTAATGCCTGGTACTCACCCTATGTGCTCTGGAGCAGCCTGATCGCCCTTGGCGTCTGGCTGGAATGGCGACGGGACCCTGATGAGTTTTAGCCTGCCTGTTTTATTAATGATCAGCCTGGGATACCTGCTGATCCTGTTCTCCATTGCTCACGTCACCGAACGCGGCCTGCTGCCTGCACGGTTAATCCGCCACCCGCTGATCTACACCCTGAGTCTCGGCGTTTATGCCGGCATCTGGGCGGTTTACGGGGCAGTCGGGGTGGCGGCTGAGTCCGGCTACGGCTTCCTGGCCTACTACCTCGGAATCAGTGGCGCCTTTTTGCTGGCACCGGTACTGCTCAACCCGGTCATGCGTATCGGCCGCGCCTACCAGCTGACATCGCTGGCTGACCTGTTCGCCTTCCGCTATCGCAGCCAGTGGGCGGGCACCCTGGTGACCATTTGCACCGGACTCGCGCTGATGGCCCTGCTGAGCATGCAGATCAAAGCGGTTTCCAGCAGCGCATTGCTGATTGCACCCCAGGCATCGCCGCAACTGGTCAGCGGATTGTTCAGCCTTACGGTTGTGCTGTTCGCCATGCTGTTCGGAACCCGGAGAGACCAGACCTCGGGCAGCCACCAGGGCCTTGTGGTTGCCATTGCCTTTGATTCATTGGTCAAGCTGACCGCGATGTTGCTGCTGGGCGGCACCGTATTGTTCACCGTCTTCGGTGGCCTGGGCGGGCTGGAGCGCTGGCTGGCCATGCCGCAGACCGGCGTCAGCGCGCTCACCCTGAGCATCGATGACAACAGCTGGCGGGCCCTGATGCTGATGTCCTTTGCCGGTGCCCTGGTACTGCCACACATGTACCACATGATTTTCAGCGAAAACCCCAGCCCGGTGGCGCTTGCCCGGGCCAGCTGGGGACTGCCGCTGTTTTTACTGTTGCTGGGACTGCCCGTTCCGCTGATTCTCTGGGGCGGCATGGCCCTGCAGGTTTCAACCAGCCCGGATTTCTTTGCCATTGGCATCGCCCAGGCCCTGGAAAGCCCGATGCTGATGCTGCTGATGTATGTGGCCGGTCTGTCTGCCGCCAGCGGTCTGATGATCGTCAGCACGCTGGCGCTCGCCGGCATGGTGCTGAACCATCTGGTGTTGCCACTGCGTACGCCGCGGGATCAGCATGATATTTACCGCTGGTTGCGCTGGATCAAGCGAATCCTGATCGCCGTTATCATCTTCACCGCACTGCTGTTCCATGAGCTGCTGGGAAAAGATCTGGACCTCGCCACCCTGGGCATCATATCCCTGTCCGGCATGCTCCAGCTGTTGCCCGGGGCGCTGGGCGTGATTTACTGGCCGGAGGGCAATCGCCGCGGCCTCATCGCCGGACTGCTGACCGGGCTGGTGTTGTGGGGCGGCACTCTGGTACTACCTCTCTCGCACGCGGTTGATCTGCTGGCCTGGCTCAGCCTCACCAGTTCCGACGCCACGGCAAACTGGCCAATACTGACGTTTCTCAGCCTGGGTGCCAATGTCATGGTTTTCGCCATGGTTTCCGTACTGACCCGGGTAACCACCGAGGAAACCAGCGCCGCCCAGGCCTGCTCGCTGGGTGCGCTCTCACGCCCGCAACGACGTGAGCTGGTAGCCTCCAGCTCTGCCGATTTCGTACGCCAGCTGGCAGACCCTCTCGGCTACAGCGTCGCCAAACGGGAGATCATCCGGGCCCTGAATGACCTTGGTCTTCCCGCTGTGGAATACCGGCCCTATCAACTTCGACGGCTGCGGGACCAGATTGAAGTCAACCTGTCGGGACTGCTGGGGCCTTCTGTCGCCCGGGATCTGGTCAAACGGCACCTCGGCTTCAAACCCATGGCAGGAGGCCGGACCGGCCAGGACATCCAGTATGTGGAACGGGCCCTGGGCGAATATGAAAATCGGCTGACCGGCCTTGCCGGCGAGCTGGATAATCTGCGTCGCCATTACCGGCAAACCCTGCAGAACCTGCCAATTCCGGCCTGCTCGGTGGGCGACGACGGCGAAATCCTGATGTGGAACCACGCCATGGCAGAGCTGACGGCCATCCCCGCTGACGATGTCGTCGGTGCGCGACTGCTGGCACTGCCGAGCCATTGGCGCCAGTTACTGGAAGATTTCGTTAACGGCCCCGATCTGCGACGCTACAAACACCGGCTTGATCTCAAGGGCCGTCCCCACTGGTTGAACCTGCACAAGGCAGCGCTGGCGGGGCCGGACCATCCGGAAGGTGGCAGCATTATTCTGGTGGAAGACCAGACCGAAACCCGGTTACTGGAAGATGAGCTGATGCACAGTGAGCGCCTGGCGTCTGTTGGCAGGCTGGCCGCCGGGGTCGCCCACGAAATCGGCAACCCGGTGACCGGCATCTCGTCACTGGCCCAGAACCTGAAGCTGGAAACCGACAATCCGGACGTGCTTGCCACCGCCAATCAGATACAACAGCAAACCCGGCGGATTTCCACCATCCTGCAATCACTGATGAACTTTGCCCGCTCCGGCAACCACGCTCAGGCGAACCGCTACGAGCCGGCACTGGTGCGCCGCTGCGTCGAGGAATCCATTAACCTGCTGTCGCTAAGTGACAAAAGCCCGAGAATCCAGTATCTGAACGAGTGCCCCAACGACCTTTTTGTGCTCGGTGACGAGCAGCGACTGGTACAGGTCTTCGTCAACCTCCTGGCCAACGCACGGGATGCCTCACCGGAAGGTGGCACAATAAGGGTGAGTGGCACCAGCGATGACTACTCGGCTATCATCACGGTCACTGATGAAGGCACAGGCATTCCGACCGATCAGCTTGATCACATATTCGAGCCGTTCTACACCACGAAAAGTGCAAGCCAGGGCACCGGCCTCGGTCTCTCACTGGTGTACAGCATTGTTGAGGAACACTACGGAACCATCGCGGTGGAAAGCCCGGCGAACACCGTCACTGGTCTCGGTACGCTGGTTCGCATGAAACTTCCTGCCTACAAGCCGGACGATGGCCAGACCACCGACGGCCCAGAAGAAAGGTCCTGAACCACACTATGCATCGAATTCTGATTGTAGAAGATGAAGAAATCATCCGTTCCGCCCTGAGCAAGCTTCTCAAGCACTCGGGTTACACCGTGGCGGTAGCTGACTCCGTGGAAGCCGCCCTGGCTGGTGACGAGCTGGCGTCGTTTGATCTGATCATCTCGGATCTGCGACTGCCCGGTGAGGCTGGCACCAGCCTGATCGGGCACGCCCCCGGCGTTCCGGTACTCATCATGACCAGCTACGCCAGCCTGCGCTCGGCCGTGGACTCCATGAGAAAAGGCGCGGTTGAATACATTGCCAAGCCCTTCGATCACGATGAGATGCTCACGGCAGTAGAGAATATTCTGGCCCATCACGCGCCGGTGACCAACGACAGCGAGAGCTCCCCGGTCAGCCGTGGAGAAGAATCCGATCCTTCACAGATCATGTACGGCCACTGCCAGGCCATGCAGCATGTTTTCACCTTGATCCGGAAGGTGGCGCCAACCGAAACCACCGTCCTCATTCACGGTGAATCCGGAACCGGCAAGGAACTGGCAGCCCGTGCCCTGCACCTGCTCAGCCCGAGAGCCAAAGCACCGCTGATTTCGGTGAACTGCGCCGCCATTCCCGAGAGCCTTATCGAATCAGAACTCTTCGGCCACGAGAAAGGCGCCTTCACCGGCGCCGTGTCGGCCCGCACCGGTCTGATTGAAGCCGCCGATGGCGGCAGCCTGTTCCTTGATGAGATCGGTGAGCTACCGCCTGAAGCCCAGGCCCGGCTGCTGCGGGTATTGCAGGAAGGCGAGATCCGCAAGGTGGGTTCAACCCAGAGCCGCAAGGTGGATGTGCGGATGATTGCCGCCACCCACCGTAACCTCAAGGCCATGACCCGAACTGGCGAATTCCGGGAAGATCTTTATTACCGGCTCAACGTGATGCAGGTAAGGATTCCCCCGCTCCGTGATCGCGAGGGCGATATTCTGGTGCTGGCGAAGCGCTTCCTTGACCGGCAGAGCAAACGCATGAACAAACCCGGGCTCAGCCTCAGCCCGGAAGCCATGAGGGCCATGGAGCGGCACCGCTGGCCTGGCAACGTCAGGGAGCTTGAAAATGCCATCGAACGGGCCACCATTCTTTGTGATTCCGAGCTGATCACCCCGGCGCTGCTTGACCTGGATTCCGAGGGCAGCGATTACAATATTCCAGAGGGTCTGGTGGACGGCAACAACGAACAAACCCTGCACTCCTCACCGAGGGCAGACCAGGATGCGGGCAACGATCTGTCGCTGGAAGATTACTTCCAGCATTTTGTGCTGGAAAACCAGGATCGTATGAGCGAAACCGAACTGGCACAGAAGCTGGGCATCAGCAGAAAAAGCCTGTGGGAGCGACGCCAGCGGCTGGGTATTCCCCGGAAGAAAGCCTGAGCAACACACCTGGCCGGCAGCTTTCCGGCCGTCATCTATCGCCATACACGCGCTCAAGTGTTACCAGAGTGACCAACAAACGAC